>JAILDN010000033.1 GCA_024689425.1 Methanobrevibacter sp. | reverse complement strand
AATATAAATTATCTGATATCTGCAGCAATAGCATTTTTCATATCAGTGCTTGCTAATTATTATCTATCAACATCATGGGTATTTAATCAGAGCCAAATAGAAAATAGAGCTATTGAATTCAATTTATTTTTAGCAATAAGTATTGTCGGATTGATATTTACCGAAATACTTCTTTATATATTCACAGACATGTGCTCAATTAATTACTTATGGTCTAAAATTTTAGCTTCAATACTGGTTTTATTCTGGAATTTTGCGGCGCGTCGTGTGATGTTCTATGGAAAACAAATAAATTAAATGTAACAAAAATAATAATTATTAATGAAAAAATTCATGAAGGTATTTTATAATGGTTCCAAAAATAATGATTATCTTGGGAAGCGCTTCTGATATTGAAGTTGCTGAGAAAAGTATTAATATTTTAGAAAAATTAGAAATTCCTTATAGTTTAAAAATTGCTTCAGCACACAGAACACCGAATCTTGTTCGTGGAATTGTAAAACAAGCTACTGATGCTGGAATTAAAGTATTTATTGGCATTGCTGGTCTTGCAGCACACCTACCTGGTGTAATTGCAGCCTACACTCCAAGACCTGTTATAGGAGTTCCTATTGACGTTAAAACAAATGGTATTGATGCGCTTGATTCATGTGTTCAAATGCCTTATCCTTCACCAATTGCAACTGTTGGAATCGATAGAGGAGATAATGCTGCAATATTAGCCGCCCAATTCCTTGCTATTAATGATGAAGAAATACGTGAAAAAGTAATTAATTTAAGAAAAGAATACAAAAAAAAAGTAATTGACAGTAATGATGTCATTCAAAAATTGGATAAAAAATTCCTTGTAAAAGACTTTCTAACAATTGACAACATAGATATTGAAGATGAAGTAATTGATGAAATTGATCCTTCATGTATTAATGAACAAGTGGATGTAGGAATTATAGTAGGCAGACATTCAGATTTAATAACTGCTAAAAAGGTGAGTGTTACACTAGATAGGCTTCAGATTACCTATAATATGAAAGTCGTTTGTCCGATTAGGTCAAATAAGAAGTTTAAAAGTTACGTAAAAGCTATGAAAAACGCTAAAATATTTATTGGAATCAGTTCAAACTCTTCACAAGTTACTGGGGCTTTAGTTGGCCTTACTGACAGGCCGGTGATAGGAGTTCCATGTACAAATGAAATTGGAAACGACCATATGCTTACAACAGTCAATATGCCTCCAGGAGTTCCTGTAGCAACAGTTGGAATTAATAATGGACGTAATGCAGGAGTTCTTGCTGGTGAAATACTTTCAATTGATAATTCAAATATTACTGAACTTGTAGAAAAATTAAAAGACAAAAAATTTAACTTGTAGGGATTTAAATGAAAATTAATATGGAAAATGTTATTGAAATTGACGATGAATTATCTTCTGATTTTGAAATAGCTCGTGTTCTTAGGGATTATCCAAAAGACACCGTTATTATTAATAATGTAAAAGGATTTGATATACCTATCATTTCTGGAATTTGCAATACTAGGGACAAAATAGCTGAATCAATTAACTGCGAAGTCTCTGAAATTACAGAAAAAATTATAGAGGCAAGTGATAATCCTATTAAAGTTGATAAATTCACTGATTTCAGTGAATATAACACATTGGAAGTTGATTTAGATAAGATACCTATTTTAACTCATTATAAACGTGACGGTGGTAAATATATCACTGCAGGTGTTGTTTTTGCACGTGACCCTGAAAACGGCATTCAAAATGCATCAATTCATAGAATGATGGTTTTAGATAACAAAAGACTTGTTATTAGGATTGTTCCAAGAAACCTTTATACCTACTTCCAAAAAGCTCAAAAATTAGGTAAGGACTTAGAAATTGCAATAGCAATTGGAATGGATCCTGCAATATTGCTTGCGAGTACAACATCAATCCCTATTGACTATAATGAAATGGAAGTTGCAAATGCATTTAAAGATGGTGAATTAACCTTAATTAAATGTGGTGAACTTGAAGTTCCTGAAGCGGATATCATATTGGAAGGTAAAATTTCAGTGACAGAGACTGTAGCGGAAGGTCCTTTTGTTGATTTAACTGATACTTATGATATTATTCGTGACCAGCCAATAATTAACTTAGAAAAAATGCATATCAAAAAAGATAATCCTTATTATCATGCGATTATTCCTGCCGGATTTGAACATAAACTTCTACAAGGTCTTCCTCAAGAACCTAGAATATACAAATCCGTTAAAAATGCAGTGCCAACAGTTGAAAATGTTGTTTTAACTGAAGGCGGTTGCTGTTGGTTGCATGCGGTTGTTTCAATTAATAAACAAACCGAAGGAGATGGAAAAAACGCAATAATGGCTGCATTGTCAGCACACCCTTCACTTAAACATTGCGTTGTAGTGGATACTGACGTTAATGTATTTGACGCTGAAGATGTTGAATACGCAATTTCTACACGTGTAAAAGGTGACAGAGACATTATGATTGTTCCTAATGTACGCGGTTCATCTCTTGATCCTGTTGCGAAAAGTGACGGTACTACAACAAAAGTTGGTGTGGACGCAACAAAATCATTAAAAACTATTGAAAAATTCGAAAGAGTTAGTTTTGGAGAATAATTATTCTCCTTTTTTAAATATTTCCTAAATATACATTTTTTATGCCTTTTTTATGAGCAATATCTCTTGCCTTAAATAATATTTCTTTTTCTGTTGGAGTTATATCTCTCATTTTATAGTAAGGAAATGCCCTTGAAAAGTGCAGTGGCACATCTGGTGATAATTCATTGACAACAAAATCGCATAATTCATTAATTTCTTCTTCTGAATCATTATAATCATTAATTATTAAATTAGTGACTTCCAAATGCTTTCCTTCAATGTGAATCCTTTTTAAATTTTCCAAAACGACCTCCAAATCTGCACCACAGATCTTTTTGTAAAATTTTTGAGACATGGATTTCAAGTCTATATTAAATGCATCGACAAAATTTAATATTTCACTTAAGGATTCATTTGACATGTATCCATTACTGACATAGATAACTTTCAAATTTTTTGACTTTGCAAGTAAAGAAGTTTTTTGGTTAAAAGGTAAGTGTATCGTAGGTTCATTATAGGTCCAAGCAATTGACTTACAATTATATTTGACTGCCTTTTCAACGATTGTTTCTGGAAGTATTTTAATACCATTGCCAAATTTTTCATATTCATGTGAGATGATATAGTTCTGGCAGTGCAAACAGGTCATGTTACAACCAAAACCACCAATTGAGTATGTAAAAGTACCTGGTAGAAAATGATTTAAAGGCTTCTTTTCAATAGGATCAGGACTCAATGAAGATACAATACCATAACTCAAATCAAAAAGCTCTCCATTAACGTTTTTATGTTGCCTACATATCCCAACATTACCATCAGCTATTTTACAATAATTCGCACAGATTTCACATCTGATTTTCTGTGTCTTCGAACTTTTCTTATACAAATTTTGACTAACTAACATAGTGATTGTATCCCTTATTTTCAATCTCCTTAACTTCGCCATTGCTGAGGGTGATTTCAATTCTATCTGAAGTATTTACCTCCCCAATAACAATATAGTCAATATCTAAATCATTTTCTTGATTAATGGTGAATAACAGCTCAAAATCTTCTCCAACATGTAAAATCAAATCTAAGTAATTCAAATTTAAACTTGATGAAATCTCTTTAAACTCATCAGATATTTCAAGTTTATCCTCATAAATCATAAAACCTAAAGAATCTGGCTTCATTTCGTATAATTCGGATGCGAGTCCATCTGTAATATCAGTGGCAGAAGTAGCGTTGGCCTCATTAATTACTTTGCCCTCTTTTAGACGTGCTAAAGGTTTTAATGCTCTTTCAGTGTAAATATTATTTTCTGAAAGCTCAAAACCAAGTGCTGCTAAGCCAATTTTGTCGGTTAGACAAATCAAATCACCGTTTTTTGCGGTATTTTTCATTAATGGATTGTCACATAAGCCCAATGCCGTTCCTGAAATTATAATTTCTGAAGCTTCATTAGTATCGCCACCAATTAAAGGTATATCATAATATTCACAAGCGCTGATAACCCCTTCAATTATCTCTTTAAAATCATCGACTTTTAAATCTTTATAAACGGCAATAGACAATAAAAAAGCTAAAGGATCAGCTCCCATAGCTGCAAGATCACTTACATTTACGGTGACTGCCTTAAACCCCATTTCAAAATATGACATGTTTTTTGGAAAATGCCTTGATTCAATGAGCATATCACAAGTAGAAATTAAATTCAAATTATTTAATCGTGTAATAGCACTGTCATCTGCAATAATATCTCCTGATTGAGATAAAATATAGTTAATTAATTCTTTTTCACCAATATCTGAGACTTTTAAAGCCATGTATATAGTATTATTTTTAAAATAAATAAATCTTAAGAAAAAAAAAGAAAATTTAATGTGAAAAATCACATTAATAAATTTTAATTAAATTATTTTAATAGTATTTCCAACTAACAAAGAGGAATACCATCCATCATCAATTGTACCGAAGTAGAATAAATAATTACCTGGATTAAGGCCTACTCCAATTTTACAAAGACCTGTTGAATCTGGATAAGTACCATAAGTTGTATCATTAAAGTAAACAATACCGTAATGGTCACCTGTTATTGGGTTGCCGGAATTCTTTTCTGTTAATCTGAATTGAAGATAATCGCCTGATTTAACAGTTGTGTTAATAATTTTAATAGATGGTGTAACTCTAATTTTAAGAGTGTTAGATACCTTACATCCATCATAATCAGCTGTAATAATATAATTTCCAGGCAATAAGTTAATGTTCAATGAAGCAAGTCCTTTTTCATTACTTGTTCTTTTATAAAATACACCATTAATATTAAAGGATACAGATTTATTTACAGCTAAAGAACCGTCTTTCTCATGAAGTTCCACAGTATATTTTCCAGCTTTATATTCAAGAGAAATATCTCCTCCTGCTTGTGCATTCTGAGGAATAACAGTATTTAATACTTCAACAGTGTTTGATGCTAATTCTGTAGTAACAGGATTATAAGCAGTAATAATATATTTTCCTGAATTTAAATTAATATTTAAACGAGCAGTACCGTTTTCATCAGTGGTACGATTATAAAATACACCATTAATATTTAATCTGACTTTTGAATTCACCAAAGGATTTCCCTGACCATCAATAACATTAACCACATATTGAGTTCCGTTCTTATAATATAATTTAACGTCTTTACCATTAACGGTAGATACAACTTTTATCTTGTTTGAAGTAGTTTCATTATTTTCTAAATTCTTTGCCGTAATTACATAGTCGCCGGAATTTAAATTGATATTCATTTTGGCGATGCCTTTGTCATTAGTGGTACGATAATAAAATACACCATTAATATTAAATTCGACTTTTGAATTCACCAAAGGATTTCCCTGACCATCAACAACATTAACATAATACTGGGTTCCATTCTTATAATACTTAACGATGTCACTGCCGTTAATTGTTGGTAAAACAACAATACTATTTGAAGCTGTTTCATCTGTAATTGGATTTTTAACTGTTAAAGTATAATTACCAGAATTTAAATTAATATTAAAAGTAATACTACCTTCCTGATTTGTTGTTCTATGATAAGTACCGCCGTTAACATTAATAGTAATTGATTCATTAACAATTGGAGTTCCATTAAAATCAAAGAATGTAGCATGGTATTGACTATCATTTTTGTAATATTTAGTCAAATCACCAGATGAAATAGAAGATTGATTGGAATTTCCACTTGCCAATGGGTTTTCATTAACAGTTGAAATAGGAACATTACCACCATTTGCAGTAGTTCCTACTGTACTATTAGATAAATTATCTGTCGCGCTTACTGCAGAAACTGATAAAATAGCTAATAAAATGATTGTAATAAAAAAAATATGTCTAGATTTCATAGTTATCACTTAAATTATTATAATAATGTAGAGTATTTTATTTATTCGTTAATAAATAATTTTCTCAAAAAAAGAAGATAAAAAAATAGAAAATCACTTATAAATTCTGTGAAATCCTATCTTTAATTATTCCATATAATCTTTCATCAATGCCTAGAGGATCAGTTAAAATTATTTCACCGTCAAAATCAAACTCTTCCTCATCATGGTCATGATGGTGATGATGATGTCCATGATGGTCATGCCCGTGGTCATGATGGTGATGATGATGTCCATCTTCTTCATCATAATCGCTTTCAATGCCAAGTAATTTTGGGATATCTCTTTTTGTGTGAAGACCATGAGCCACAAATACTGGAACAACTATAATCTTATCTAAATCATTTTCTTCAGTTAATTTATTAATAGTTTCAGGAATTCCTGGCTTTCTAATTTCCATAAATCCATATTCAATAGAAGCATTTGGGAATTCTTCTCTATACATATCAGTGTAAGCTTTAATAACTTCTTCACCATCGTCTAGTCTACTACCATGGCTTAAAAGTAAAATACCAGTTTTTTCATCATTCATAATAACATCTCAATAATTATTACTTATAATTTATAATTAAAAATATTTAAAGTTTCTTTAAATTAAAAATAATTCAGAAAAAAAGAAAATAAAAAAATAATGCTATAATGCACTATTTACCTTTTTTATTAAAATATCAATTAAAATATCATCCGCTTCGATTGGCTGCGGATATAAAATTTCTCCATCAAAATCTATTGTCACTAAATCATGATGGTGATGATGATGTCCATGACTGTGGTCATGATCGTGCTCATGGTCATGATGGTGATGATGACCATCCGCTTCTTTTAAACCCAATATTGTAGGAATATCGTCTGTTGTGTGAACACCCGGAGCAATGAAAACCGGAACAACTATTAACCTATCAATTTCATTATTATCAAGCAAATTATCAATAGCTGTAGGAATATTAGGTTCGGCCAACTCCATGAATCCAAAATTACATGGATAATCAGTTGTTTTTTCAAATTTATTAAATAATGTGGAAATAAATTCCTTATTATATTTTAATCTACTTCCATGTGAAACAAGCAAAACTCCGGTTTTTGCATCTTCATTTAGTTTTGACTCTGATAAAGCCTCATCAATTCTTTTGTCAATAAATTCAAGCAAATCGTCATCAGGCCCAATAGCTGATAACAATTCTATTTCGCCATCAAAATCAACATCATCTGCAATAGATAAATAATGATTTTCAGGATAATTTCCATCAGGACATCTTGGATCCGTTTCTAATGGTTCCAAACCTAAAAGAATAGGAATATCAATGTTAGTATGAATTCCTGGAGCTAAAAAAACAGGGAGTGCTATAATTTTATTTAAATCTTCAACTTCATTCTTTAAAATATCAACTGCACCTGCGATAGAAGGATCTGAAACTTTCATATATCCTACCTCTGTTGCAAATCCAGTTTTTTTAATAAACTTATTTTTAATTTCATTAAAAGTTACTTCACCAAATGGTAAACTGCTACCATGGCTAATAAGTAAAATACCATTACAATTTGACATAATAATATTATTAAAAAAAGTATTATTTAAACGTGATTATTAATCAAAATAGAAAATTTTTAAGGAAAGTATTACTTTCCTAAAAAAGAAAAATTATTTAATAACTCTAAACTTGAATCCGTATGAAATAACTCCATCAGGACCGTCTTCAGAAATTCTTCTAAAGACCATTTCAACAGAATCTCCAATTTCAATATCATCAACATCACAGTCTACAAGTTGTGAAGTTAATTTTGCACCTTCATCCAATTCAATAACTGCAACAGCATAAGGAGCCATTTTTTTGAAATCATCAGGAGGTGATCTGATAATTGAAAAAGTATGAATTTTACCTTTTCCTGAAAATTGGAAAGGTTCTAATTTTCCTTTTCTTCTACAGTTTGGGCAAACAACACGAGATGGGAAAAATACATCTCCACACTCATTACATTTTGAACCAACGAGATTATACCTCTGTTGTATATGACGCCACATTCTAACAGTATCTGACATGTGAATCCTCCATATCTAAAAAATTTATTTAATTAATTAATAGATTGAATTACATCATATAAAAAAGTATTTAAAATCAAAATCTAATTTTTAAAAAATCATATATAAATCCTTAAAAAAATCACACTGTCGCACTTCAAAAATAAATATTTAAAATATTGACTAATTTTTAGTCATGTACTCAATTGACAATAACGGAAATTTAATTACAGGAACAACAGTTATTTTACTTGTATCCCTTATTTTAATCGTTATATTTGTTGTAAACAGCATTTATTTCCTTGAAAACGAAAATATTGATTCTATTGAAAGTGATAATTTTAAATATATAATAAACGACTACAAAAAAAATTTAGAACAGATAGGAAAGGAATCACTGGCTGAAGAAACAGAAAAATTATATCATGGGCATATCATTCATGACAGTAGAAAAGAAGTTAAAAAAATCCTAAATGAGAAGTTAAAGAAAACAAATAAGGATTATAAAGAGAAATATGGGGTTGATATCCGTTCAGAAGTAATATCTGTAGAAAGTACTGATAGTCCGTGGAAAGTACTTTTCAAAGTAAGAATAAAAGTTGATAAAGATTCTGAACAATATGATGGAATTATAGAAAGCAATTCATCTATTGAAGGATTAAATGATCCACTGCCTTATGCGATGTTAACTGCCTATAGTAACATTAACCACGATGATAAGACCATCTACTATTTCGAATCTCTCTCACAGTACCTATTAAAGCATAATGTTGATTCATTTGAGTCGTATATTCTTGCGACATCGCCTATGATAATAAAAAAATGTCCATATGACCCTTATATCCATCATGGAGATGGAAACACATTGAAAGAATGTTTAAAAAATGGATATTTCCATGAAAGCGCTGACGGCAGCTGTTATTTATGCAGATTAGAGGGAAAGGGTACCTGTCCTCACTATGGATTAGAAGTGTTTATCCAAACACACACTCCCCTGACAAACGAAAGTGTCTCCTGTTCTGATCATGTGGTTTTTCATGATAGGTACAATGGCAAAAAATTGAATAAATGGGACATCAACAGCTTGATTTTGGACGAATCACATGCCAAAAAATATGGGTTGAGTTATAATGAAACTGGATAGCCAAGGAAATTTTACACTTGAAATAGTTGTGGTGGCAATAATAATCCTACTAATTTTAGGTGTCATTGCCATTACTGCTGAACTCACAAATGAAAAAATTTCTAAGAGTGTAGAAAGCAATAATATAGAAAAAACAATTACAGAAACGTGTGATTATCTGATAAATAATCCTGGTATCCCTAAAAACTGGGATGACTTTAAATCTAAAAGAATTGGCTTAGCGATAATAACAGACGATGATAATGTTATTCCAAACAGTGTTTCATACTTTAAATTACTGGAACTTGGTAGAGATTACGAAAGACTAGTAACAAAAAAACTATTTGACAATAAATTTAAATCCTCAATGGAATTAATTCCACTAAAGACTTCTCTTTCAAGTGTAAAGATTGGTTCGGGCGGTGAAAGTGGAAATGTCTACAGCGTTAACAGACTTGTGAAATGTGAATTTTTTAAAAAATATGTTGTTGACGATTTTTCCAGTGAAGGAAAGTGCAATCATAATCACAATAAAAAAGATTATAGCTGTAATTACTTAAAATTATTTAAAAAGAATTTAAAAGACTTCGATTATTATATATTGCTTGATGACAGCGAAAAAAATAATGTGGAGTACTCAATTGATACAACACATTATAAAGAATACAATAATGAAAGAATCACTAACAATAAAATTTACCTAAACAATAAACTTAAATCGCTCTTTGAGGGAGAGGAAACAAGTTCTATAATATTTATTCACTTAAATAAAAAAAATGTAAAGGCCGTGCTAGTAGCAGTCCCCAAAGACTTTGATAAAAGTAAATTAAAATATGATTACTTTATAATGCAACCTTGTAATTTTATAATAAGAGCCTGGAGCTAAATTAATGCCCCAAGAACTAAAAATGAAATGCTTACTAAAATCAAACTTGAAATAGCATCCGTCATACTTGTGGAAATTGGAATGACAACATTATCCGGGTCAATATCTCTATTATACGCAGTGATAGAAATGTAATAAACTGCAAAAATCATTATAGAGACTAAAATAAGCCCTGAGATTAATGAAATCAAAATTATATTTATAAATCCAACACCTGCTGAACCTAAAATATTGGTTGAATCTTCAGCGATGAATCCAATTAAAGGAAACATCACAACAGCTAAAACATAACAAATTAAGAAATTATGTATTGTATTTTTCGTTGGCTTTTTCAATGGTTCGATTAAACCATAGTGAAGACCTGATGATAATCTAGCACTTAAAACACTGATAATACTGCCGCTTTCACCTGAGAATAATGGTAATAACGTGAGTAAACTAGGATTGGTAAGTAATGTTTCAATAGAACTGTTTAATATTCCACCAGCGGAAACTCCTAAAAGAGAACAAACAAGCAATACTGGTGTTGATTGGGTAATAATCTTTTTAGATTCGCCAGAATATTTAATAGCATAAATAAATCCAATTATAACAAGAACAATAATTAAAACAAAGATAATGTTTTTAATTAATATGAAATTATTTAATTGAGATAAAACAATTACTGAAAAAATTATAGCAGGTAGGGTAAATAAATCACCAACGGCTGCAATAATTGGTGTAGTCACATTATCCGGGTCCCATCCACGTTTAAAACTCCTGAATGAAATTAACATTGTTAGCGGAAGCATTATTATATTTGAAACAACTCCGGCAATGATACTGATTAAAATAAAATCAATTATGGATATTGATTCAAAATTAAAAATAATACAAAAAATCTTCGCAATAATAGCTAAAAACAATGATAAGACTAGTGTCAATACAAAAGAAGAAATTATATTATTGTTTAATTGTTCTGATAACTCAAATTTAGGAGATACAATACCAATGTGTAAATTTGTTGATAATCTGGATGCAAAAGATCCAAAAATATTTCCTCTCATGCCAATTGCACCAGGAATAATAACAAGTAATCCAGGGAATGCTTTTAAGAAAAATGTCATATTTCCTAAAACAATTCCAGCAAATAAATCTCCTAATGCACAAATTAAAAGAGCTATAAAGCTTTCTTTGATAATGTAATCATGTACAGAAAAGAAGTTCTGAAATGAAGATAGTGGACTGCGAATCTTCTTCTGCTTTTTCATGCATATCACTACCTCTTATCATTTTATCACTTCTTTTAAATAATTAATTTAATCTTCATCTTCTAATTCTTCAGGAATATCTTCAAAAGAACAAGCTCCTGATGCAAGTTTTCTTAAAAGTTCTGCACCTTCATCTGTTCCTTTTAAAAGTAATATATCATTAGAAAGAATCATAGTATGTTTATCAGGACCATAAATCCATGATTCGCCTCTTCTAATCGCAATTACACGCATACCTGTACGATTAGCTAAAAATAATTCTCCTAATGTTTTATTAGCTAAGTCTGATTCTTCGGTTACGGAAATTCTTGCAATCATTTTATCAGATTCTTCCATAACCATCTTAAATACGGGATGTGGTTTAATACCTTTGATAACTAAATCAGCCAAATCTTTAGCTGCATTAGCCATACTTTCTGCAGCTTCAGCAATTTCAAGCAATGCTGTTAATTTTTCAGCATCTTCATATGAACGAGCTGCAACTAACGATTCTTTTTTAATTTCATAATTCATTGCATTGACTCTGTTTTCCAAAGTTAAAACTTCTTCAGCAGCATCAATACTATTAAATAAAACAGCCGAGTAAGCTAAATCAACCATTAGCTCCGACATATTTTTCATTTCAATTAAAAGATTTTTGATTGACATTTTCACTACCTTACAAATCTTTCGGATTATTTTTTAACAAACAAGCTCTTCTAAGTTTCAATAAAGTCTTCTTCTTTGATTTTAAATCATCAACTTCTTCTATAATTTCTTCAAGAGGTCCTCTTATACACTCTACAGCCTCTTTTTCATGAGGCCATGTGCAATTTTTACAATTCCAAACATTCTTGCCTTTTATCCATTCACCACCAGTTGATGAATCACCACATGGATAAAACGGACAATAACAGAAATCACAATACTGACCATCCCAATGACAAGGATAAAACTCACATTCCCTATTTGGTCCGTGAGCAACTTCACCATTTAAGAATTTTTCATAATGATTTCTTGAAAGTTCATGAATTGGTGCTCTAATGACATATCCTCTTGGCGTGATTAATTTATTATCTTGAATATAGGTTAAATTATTACCAACGATTAATGTACAGGACATATTAACAATGTCTTCCGTTAAATCTTTAACTTCAACGATTGTTTCTTTAGCAGGTTCATAAGTACTGTCTACAATACCTATTAAAGCGTTTTCGCCCCTAATCTCTAAAACACATTGTTTGAATCTTCTGAATGGTTCTTTTCTAGTTTTGCTAATAGGATTATAAATAGCTACGATTAAATTTGCTTCAAGAGCATATTTCAATTTCTTTTCAATTTCAGATAAAGGTGTTAATATATTACTTAAGCTAATAGCAGCAAAATCATTTAAAGGAGCACCTAATTTAGATGAAGTGTAGTTTAAAGCAGAAACGCCAGGATAAACCTTTACATCAACATCATCATATTTTGAAATAATCTGATATAACACATTTGCCATTCCAAAAACTCCGGGATCCCCTGAACTGATTAATGAAACTATTTTTCCTTCTTTACTTTTTTGAATGGCGAATTCAGCTCTTGCTATTTCATCGCCCATCCCTTTTTTTAAGATTTCTTTATCTTCAATTAAATCTGCAATCTGGTCAATATACTTTTTATAACCTATAATGACATCGGATTCCTCAATAGCTTTCAAAGCTCCCAAGGTCATATTTTCTCTATTTTGACCAATTCCAATAACATTAATCATAATTTCACTTATTTATATAATTTTAAAACCGAATCTACTTTTAGACTGCTTATATTGACTATTAGTTCTCCATTCTTATGTAAAGCGACACCCTTGAAAATCACTTTATAGGCCGGTTCTTGACTAATGACAATTTGTCCACTTGTTGAATTAGGTGATGCATAACCTAAAGCTTCAATAGTAACATTAATTTTATCATTTTTTGGATCGTCATAAGTTGTAACATTCAAAGATCCAACATTGATACCGTCGACGTTCGACAGCTCTTCCATCTTAAGTGCAACATCTTTTTTATTTGAAATATTAATATTGGTTGGGTCCTTGATTAAAACTTCATTAACATTCTGAGGGCTAAATAAATTAGTAATATAAGATACTTGCATATCAATTAGTCCTTTAACATCAGGAACTTCGGCTGTGACAATTGTGTATGAACTAAAAAGTCCTACTTCAAAAAATATTATAAATAATACAATAACCAGTAATATTCTAAGTACTTTTGACATTTTATCACATCTTGTTATTTAAAATAACATAATAAAAATAGATTTATTTCTAATATATAATAAATATAACTAAATTTTTAAATTCTTGTTATGAAATTTTCATCTAAAAACAATATTGATTTTAAAAATTCTCAAAGTTTATAAAGATTAAAAATTAAATTTTTAACTAGCATGACAAATAAGATTCTACTAAAATTTGCAAAAAAAGGGATTAATTTATCACCAGAGGCCTATGATAAAATAATGGGCTCAAAAAATCCAATTAACATGGCTTCTAACTTAATTGTTAAGTTAAAAGGCAATGATTTTAAATCAAGTGATTTAATTTCTGTTAGTGGTGATACAATTGATGAAATTTTAGGAAATAAAAAAGAAGCCCCAAAAAAAGAAACTAAGGAAGAACGTAGTGAATCAATTCCTAATGAGCAAATAAATAAATCAAATGAAAAAGAATCTAAAAATAATGCTGATACAACAACTGAAGTTAAAAAAGAAGATAATTCTGAAAAAGTTGTTGATGCTAAAATAAAATTTAAAAGAAATTTAAATAAAACAAATGTTACATATGACTTTAAAATCATCCAAGATAGTTCCAATAAGTCCTATACAAGTGGAGAAATCAGCGATTTAATAACTTATTTTCAATCAAGATATGAAAAACTATCAAAAATATTAAGACAAAGGCCTGAACTTAAAATTACTACAAAAATAGCTGACATAGAAGACGGTCAGACTACCATTAATTTAATAGTGATGGTTAAAGAAATAAGATCCACTAAAAACGGACATAAATACATAGAATTTGAAGATGATACTGGGTCTATTTCAATCTTATTTTCAAATAAAAACGAAGAATTGTTTGCAGAAGCTGAAAAACTTGTTAGGGATGAAGTTGTTGGAGTTGTCGTTAACAAAGACAATGATTTCATAATAGCTAATCAGCTGCTTTTCCCAGATATTGTAAGAACATCCGAAAAAGAAATGGATTTCAGCGTTGTTTTCTTATCTGACGTTCATATTGGAAGCTTAACGTTTCTAGAAGATGCTTTTAAAAAATTCATCGACTGGATTAACTGTGATTTTGGAAATGAAGAACAAAGAAAAGTTGCAGAAAGCGTTAAATATCTAATTATTGCAGGAGATATCGTTGATGGAATTGGAGTCTATCCAAATCAAGACAAAGAGCTTTCGATTAAAGATATACGTCTTCAATATGATGAAGCCGCAAGATTTTTAGGAAACGTTAGAAGCGATATAAAAATCATCATTGCTCCTGGAAACCACGATGCTTCAAGATTGGCAGAACCACAGCCAGCGGTTCCAGAAGAGTATGCAAAATCATTGTATGAACTGGACAATGTGGAATTTGTCAGTAATCCTGCTGTAATATCTCTCGAGGGAATTAATGTTTTAATTTATCATGGTGAAAGTTTCAATGAATTGCCAATGGCTATTAAAGGTCTATCTTATGAACATAATGAAGAGATGATGAAAGAACTTCTAAGAAAAAGACATTTAGCTCCAATTTATGGTGATAGAACACCTCTTGCTTCTGAATTAGAAGATTATTTAGTCATTGAAAATATTCCAGATATTTTCCATACTGGACATATTCACATTAATGCGTATGATAAATATAAAGGAATTCATATGATTAACTCTGGAACCTTCCAGACTCAAACAGAGTACCAAAAAATTAAAAATATCGAACCAACACCTGCACAGGTTCCTGTTCTCTATAAAGGAAAATATAAATTATTCAAATTCTTAGATTAATGGTGATCGAATGGAAGAATCTATATCTCAACTAATTGAAGTTTGTGAAAATATTTATGATAAACAGTTAGTATCCGGTAAATCAGGAAACGTAAGTGTTAGGCTTGGTGATTACATTGCAATTACCCCTACATTAAAATCACTAAATAATTTAAAAGAGGAAGATATTGTCTTAGTTGATATGGAATCTAACGTTTTAACGAAGGGTAACCCCTCTTCAGAAGTAAATATGCACTTAAATGTCTATAAAAAGAGAAGTGACGTTAATGCTATAGTGCACACTCATTCTCCTTATGTAACTGGTTTTGCTTTCTCATCTAAAAAACTCAAAAGATTGGAAGGATTTGGAGAAATAAAAAATCCATATTTACCATCCATTGAATATGAAAAACCAGGTACTCTAGAATTAGCAAACAGCGTGTCTAACAACATCAAAGAAGAAGATGTTTTAATTCTAAAAAAGCATGGTGTTATTTGCGTTGGAAAAAATCTAAAAGAAGCAGAAAGCCTTGCTGTATTCATAGAAGAATCAGCTAAAACTCAATTCGTTTCTTACATGTTAAATTCAGTAGAAGATATTGAATAATATCATTCAACTGAATCGTCTTTTGTTCTGGCTTCGTATCCTTCATTAATCATTTTTAATATTAAACCGGATAATGAAGTATCTTCATCAATAGCCATTTTTTTAAGTTCTTTTTTTAAATCACTTGGTAAATTTATTGTAGTTTTGCTTATATCTGACATGATATATAGTTTTATTTAGTAATTTAATAAATACTTTTCTATAAATCATATGTATCACTACAAACAATTATATATTAGATTTTACAAAACTTATTATAATATTTTCAAACTATTTTTTTAACTTAAGTTTATGGGAGGAATAATTTATGAGTAATCAAAATATTGAAGAGGTATGTGATATACTCGAATATATTATGAACGAAAACAGTGTTCCACGTAATATAAGAGAAGCTGCTAATGAATCTAATAAACTCTTAAAAGATGATGAAAAAGATCAATCTGTTAGAATTAGTACTGTTTTAGGTAAATTAGATGAAATTAGTAATGATCCTAACATCCCAGTTCATGCAAGAACTTTAATTTGGGAAGTTTTGTCTAAATTAGAAGCAATCTAATTTAACTTATTTTTTTTATTTTCCAACGCCACACAAATAGTTATACCATCAAAAGCCGTTTTTTTATAAATCAATTGAGAGTCGTAACCTGCTGTTATTAATGCGGATGGTTCACAGACTCCTGGAATTCCGAATTTTGACATTACAAACTCTGATTCCTGAATATCATTTGATTTAAACAATTTTAATTTATCTAAATCAACAAAATAAACAGGGATGTCCAATTCTTTTGACAACTGTAAAATGCCTTCTTCATCTTTTTTTATTTCAGCTGATGAAAGGGCATTTATTCTGGATTTATCCATATTTAACTCTGCCAATACTTTATCTACTGCTTCATTTATCTCTTCTGAGCTTTTACCGCGTCTGCATCCAATTCCAAAAATTACATCAAGCGGCTTTAAAATTATTACATGACCATCACATTCAGCTTCAATTTCACCATTTTTTATTCTGCTTGAAAAATAAATTGAAACATCAATTTCAAGTGTATTATTATTTAAATACTCAAATAAATAATCATAATTTTCATCGCTATTTACTGTAAATGAAATCTCTTTACCATCTAAAATTGATTTATTAAAATGTAAAATCTCTTTTGTATTATCAATAGTTAAATATAAGTCATTTGCTAAAACATCAATTCCTAATTTATTATTAACATCTGTTGATGTTGTAATTACTGGAGTTGCATTAATTAGATCTGCAACCTTATTTGTTAATTTATTTGCTCCGCCAAGATGACCTGAAAGCATGCTGATGACAAATTCTCCATTATCGTCAATATTTAAAATAGCTGGATCAGATGTTTTTGATACAATTAAATCTGAAATGCTTCTTATTAGTATTCCTGAAGCCATAATTGCTATGATTGCATCATATTCACTAAATAATAAATTAAAATTATTTTTAACGTCTTTATGATAAATGTCACATCTTATTATTGTGGAATCCTCATCAAGCAATTCCTTAATTTTCATTGATAAATCATAACCTTTTTTAGAAACTGAAATAATAGCAATTTTCATATTATCACATTAAATATTGTCATTATCACTAATATAAATATTGTAAATAAAGTAATTGTAAGAGAAGTCAATTTTATTGCCTTTGAAATATCATTGACATCAATCTCATGAATACTGTCACCTAAAATATATGTGTCTTTCTTTACCAATTGAATATCCAACGCTCCGGCAGTAGGTGCCATTGTAAAACCTGAATTTGGACTAGGACAGTTTCTTGCATCACGTTTCATTATTTTATATGCATTCTTTCCATCATATCTTAATAAATATGCTGATAAGACAACAAAAATCCCTGAAATCCTAGCAGGAATATAATTCAATATATCATCCAGCTTTGCCGGAACGAATCCTATGTTTTTCAGTTCATTCGTTGTATAACCAAGCATTGCATCAAGCGTGTTAGTAATCCTATATATTAATGGTATTAAAAACAATATAATAAAATAATTTTTATTTATTATTAATAATAAGATAGAAAATAAAGTATAATAGAAAATTGGAGCAATATACGAGTCAGTTATGTTTTCTGTCATGCTTTCGATTGTTGCTGAAACGATGAAACTTTCCGTTAGCTCTTCAGTATCACGACTAACCAAATAAGAAACAGCCTTTCTGGCTTTATTGATATCTTCTTTTAAATCGTTTTCTATGCTTTTTGCAGTGGTCAATAACATTTTAATTGAATATGTCGATGATAACAAAATAGAATAAATAATTATAAATAAATAGTCGTTTATTGAACATATAATCAATATTGCGCTGAAAATCAGACATGATATTATCATTGTAATTAGCGTTATTAAAAGTCCAGACCATTTATTGTTTATTTTAATCAGTATTGTCTTAAAATAGCCAATTATTGATCCGATAATAACGACCGGATGAATTTTTGTCGGAAGTTCTCCATATATTAAGTCAATTGCCAAACTAGCAAATAACGTTATAATAATAAATAAAAAAACTTCTAACATAATAATTAATATTAATTATAAAAAAATAAATATTTTATTATTTATTAAATTAAATGTGATAATCATGATTGAAGAAGATGTTATAAAAAACTGGATAGTTGATGAAGGAATCTTCAGAGAAAAGAAAGTTGATGAGAATTCTGACTTTCATTTTATTATAGAATTTCCTAATGACAATATAATGGATGTTGTCAGGCCAAAAGGTAAAGATTTCATTATTATTGCCTGTGCTACACAGGTGTCTCCTCAACATTTGGAATTGATGAACAATAGCGATCAAAAAGAAAAAAGTAAATTTCTCTTGAAATTGAATATGGAAGTTAACAGATTTTTAGTGGACTGCCAGCTTGCAGTAGATCAATCTACTAATCTATTGCAGCAATATGTTATTACCTATCAGATTTTTGATGATGGATTAACTAAAAATTACTTATATGATTCATTAAAAAGGGTCTTTAAAGCTAAGATTCAATGTGTATGGTTAATTGAAAAGACTTTCGGCACTATTAATGAAAGTATTCAAGAACCATCAAATGAAAATTCAATGTTCATCTAAGAGAGACAGAGGTGCGTTTCAAGTGAAACGTAAACGAAGGTATATTTTGAACGAAGAGGTATATTTCAAGTGAAAAAACACTTGAAAATGACCTTAATTTTTTTGTCCTGAAAATTGATTTAGCAACGTATTTTTTATTTATAATGATTTTAATCCATATTTCATAAAAAAATTTTTAATTTTACACTTGAAACATATGTCCTGATTTTCGCCGGCTGGAAAATATCACTTACACTTGAAATGCTTCCCTCACTCTCTACTTATTCTGTATATAAAATATATATTTAATAAAAAATATATTAAATATAATAACAATTAGGTGATTCAATTGAGAAAATATAAAGTTTTATTGTTATTGATTTTATTTTTCTTAATAATTCCAACGGCATTTGCTAGTGATAATGCTACTTCAGCTGAACCTCAATTATCTTCTAATAATGTTAATAATGGTATTACGGATTCAAATCATATTTATTTCAATTCATCTGCTGAAACGGATGGTAATGGTAGTCAATCTAGTCCATATAAGTATTTATGGTCTAGTAGAATAACTTCTGGATCAACTTTGCATTTAGCAGATGGACAGTATTCAATTGATTCATCTAAAATGATTTCATCTACTAATGTAATTATTGGCCAAAGTGCTCAAAATACTATTATAACTTATTCTGGAAAACTGTTTACTGTTTCTGGTAATTTATCTTTATTTAATTTGACATTGAATAAAGCCAGTATTTCTAGTACTGGTTATTTATCTGCTAATAATGTTATTTTTACTAATGTATCCGGAAACTCTTATGGTTCTATTTATTCCAATTCAGGTACTTTAAACATTAGCAATTCCCGTTTCATTGACAATAATGCACGTCAGGGAGGAGCCATATTTTCATATTCCGATAAAGTTTATTTATACAATTCTGTTTTTATCAATAATAACGCTAGCATAGGCGGTGCAATTTGTTCTATTGGTTCTAACATGTCAATTGACAAGGTTAAAGCTTTTAATAATACTGCAATTTATTATGGTGGATTTCTTTATAAGATATATTATCCGTTGACTATTGGAAATTCAGAATTTGAAAACAACTCAGCAAATTATGGTGGAGCATTATTCTGTGATTATATCACTCCTGATGTAATATTTAAGATGTATAATTGTAATTTCACATCAAACATTGCTAGATATTTAGGGTCAGCTGTCTATAGTGTTTTAAACAATGAAACTTTTTCAAATAATAATTACATAAATAATGAACTGTATAGCACATCAAGATATGATATTAACTTTGAAAGCAATGTTTATACTCAAATATTTTACAATTCCTCTTATAATGGCACCATACCTTCTAAATATGACTTAAGAGATTATGGATATGTTACCCCTATTCGTGATCAAGGAACAAATGGTAATTGTTGGGCTTTTGCAGCAATAGCGGCCCTAGAATCTAGTATTTTAAAAGCAACAGGAATATCTTATGATTTCTCTGAAGAAAACATGAAAAATTTAATGGCAATATTTTCTGATTATGGTTGGGGTGTTCAAACCAATACAGGTGGAAATAATGAAATGTCTATTGGTTATTTAACCAGTTGGCTCGGGCCTGTATTGGAAAGTGATGATGCTTATGTTATCGATTCTTACCTTTCTCCTTTAATTGACAGTATAGTCCACGTTCAAAATATTGCTTATTTATATCGTTCAAATTACACAGACAATGATGCTATTAAGAAAGCCATTTTAGACTATGGTGGTGTTTATACTCTAACTTATTCCAGTTCTGATAATCAATATTATTCTAGTGAAATATCTCCAGATCATGCTGTTTGTATTGTCGGATGGGATGATAATTACTCAAGAAGCAATTTTATAAATCCCTATCAACCTGAATCCCCTCCAGATGACGGTGCTTGGATTTGTAAAAATAGTTGGGGAAGTAATTGGGGATATGGCGGATATTATTATGTTTCCTATTATGATAAGACTTTTGCTAAGGTAGGAGATTCTCAAGCAACATGGGTAATAATTTTCAATGAAACTGTCAAATATAATAAGATTTACCAATATGATATTATTGGACTAACTGATTACTTATTGACTAATCAAAGCACGATGTGGTATAAAAATTCCTTTAATGCATCATCTGATCAATTATTATCTGCATTTTCAACATATTTTTATACAGACAGTAATTGGACAGCAGAAATTCGAGTGAATAATGAACTAAAAGCAATTCAAAATGGAACGGCTCCAACAGGTTATTTCACGTTTAATTTAGATTCATTTATTCCGCTATCAAAAGGAGATACTTTTGAAATACTTTTAAAAATTGAAACGTCTACTGAAGCTTGGGTTCCTATTTCTGAAAAAGTTTATGCTACAAGAACCCATTATTATCCTAATGTTTCATTCGTTAGTTATGATGGTGATGAATGGTTTGATTTATATAATTATACTTTAGTGTTAGAAAGCAGAGGACACTCTTATTCTTCTTCAGTGGCCTGTATTAAGGCTTTCGCAATTATTCCATATCCAACAAATATTTTATTGGATTATTCATTAAATGATAATAAAACCCTTAATTTAAATGTAAGTGTTTTAGATCAGTGTAATAATTATATTAATGGTTCTATAATTTTAAAAATTGATGGTAGTACCCAAAACTTTAATTTAACTAATGGTAAAGTTGTTTTATCAAATTTAGATTTAGGATTTGGTATTCATAATATCACAGCAATATTTATTGGAGATATGTTTTATTCCTCTTCAAATTCTTCTAAATTAGTTTTTATTCAACATGATACGAATTTATCATTCAATATATCAAATATTAGTTATGGTGGCAAATTAATTGTTGAAAACACATTAAAAACTACTGATGGAGATATTATCAATGCTGAGTTACTTTTGAAAATTGGAAATAAAACCTATAGCATAACATCAAATTCAATTCAAACTATAACAGATTTAATTGATGCAGGTAACTATATTGCTTATCTAATTTTTGAAGGTGATGAAACACATAGATACACGGTTTCTAATTCAAGTTTAACTGTTAGTAAAGCCGATTCCAGAGTATCTTTGAATATTAAGGATATTGTTTATGGTGAAAATTTACTTGTAAATGTTTCCTTGGTTGATTTAGACGGTAAATTATTAAATTATGATTGTGTTTTGAATATTAATGGTGTTGATTATCCTGTTAAATCTAATCGTATTAATAACTTATCTATTCCATTAAATGCTTATACTTACACTGCTTTCGTTTACTTTAAGGGAAGTACAAATTACAATCCGTGTGATAATAAAACTACATTCACAGTTAATAAAGTCATCCCTGCTTTATCCATGAATATTCCTAGTATAGTTTATGGTGAAGATTTAATCGTCAATACCTTTTTAAATTGTAATGATAACCTTAAATTGTCAATTAAGGGTGTTGGAACATATGATATTGGACCTAATGTTCCTTTTGTAATTCACAATAAGCTAAGTGCTTCTAATTACACAGCTTATCTTTATTTAGAAGAGACTATCAATCATATTTCCAGTAATGTTTCCTGTAATTTCACTGTTTCCAAGGCAAACGTTGATTTGACTTTAGATATTTCTGATATTATGTACGGACAATATTTTGTAATTAAAAATTCCCTTATCGATTCATCCAATTCACTCATTAATGATAAATTAACCCTGGTTTTCGGATCTAAATCTCAAATAATTGATTCAAATTCCGAAACTGTTTTGGATTCTATTTTTGATGTGGGAAGTCATGATTTTAAATTAATTTATAAAGGTTCTAATAATTATAATGGTGCTACTTCTAATTTAAAAGTTCGCGTTAATAAAGCTACACCATCATTATCTTTAAATATTTCTAATATTAATTTTGGAGAATATTTGGTTGTTAATACTACTTTAATGGATTCAAACAATAAATTATTAAATGAAAATATCGTTTTAAGTATTAATAACGTAAATTATAATATTAAATCTAATTCTTTAAATAAGCTTCCTGTTTTACTTAATGCTTCTACTTATACTGCATTTGTTTACTTTAATGGAAATAATAATTATAATTCCGTAAATGCCAAGGATACTTTCAAAGTAAATAAGATTACACCTAATTTGTCTTTGAATATCGAAGATGCTGTTTATGGTGATGATTTGGTTGTTAGTGTTTCTTTGGTTGGTTTGAATGGTGATAAGTTGAATGAGGAATGTGTTTTGAATATTAATGGTGTTGATTATACTGTTAAATCCAATTCTGTTCAAAAGTTACCAGTTTTACTTAATACATCAAAATACACATCAATCATTGTATTTAATGGAAATAACAATTATAATTTAATCATGAATACCACCAAATTTAATGTTAATCCTAAAAATATTGATTTGAGTTTAAATATTGTTAAAAACATAAATAATGTTTCTTTAATCTTTAAATCCGTGGATAAAATAGACACTACCCTAAATGTCAGTGTAAATTCAAAGTTATATTATTTAAAAATGGTTAATGGCGAAGCAATATTGGATTTGGATAATTTAGATTTTGGAAATTATCTTATTGAAGCTAAATTCAGTAAGACCAATTATAATAATTTGATTATAAAGGATTCATTCGTTATTGATCGTGTCTCTACTTCAATAAATTCAAACGATGTTGACATGTATTATCATGATGGAACGAGACTTTATTTCGTCTTAACAGATTTTAAGAATAATCCGCTATCAAATAAAACGGTATTTATTACTTTAAACGGTGTTACATATACTCGAACTACAAAAATTGATGGATCATCTTCAATGCCTTTAAATTTAAATTCAAATACTTATTCTATTTTAATCAGATTTAATGGGGATAATAAGTATGCGTCATCATTTAAAAACGTTACAGTAACAATTAAATCCACAGTTATTGCAAATAGTTTAGTTAAATATTATAAAAATGCTTCTCAATTTGTTGCCAAAATTGTTGATTTTGAAGGAAAACCGGTTATAGAAAAAAGCGTTGCGATGAATATTAATGGGGTATTATACTATCGTACTACAAATTCATCAGGATTTGTTCGTTTAAATATTAATTTGAATCCTGATAAATATATTTTAACGGTTATAAATCCGGAAACTGATGAAATGGCAAGTGTCCTTATTACAGTTCTTCCTAAATTGGTTGAAAATAAGGATTTAGTGAAATATTATAGAAACACTTCTAAATATTCCGTAAAGGTTTTAGATGACCAAGGTAATCCATTGAGTGGCGTTGTCGTATCCTTTAACATTAATGGTGTTTTCTATTATAGGACTTCTAATGAAAACGGTGTCGCTTCATTAAACATTAATTTACAACCGGATGATTATATAATTACAGCAGAATACGGCGGATATAGAGTATCAAACAACGTTAAGGTTTTAAGCACTATTAAAACATCCAATCTTGTAATGAATTATAGGGATGGTTCTAAGTTTGGCGCATTAATTTTAGATAATAATAACGGCAATCCGTTGAGTGGTGTTGAGGTAACATTTAACATTAATGGTGTCTTTTATATTAGAACAACGCAGTCCAATGGTATTGCCTATTTGAACATTAATCTTCAGTCTGGAAAATATATAATTACCACGACATATTCATTTTTAAATGAGGCAAATACGATAGTCATCAAATGATGATTATCATATAATTTTTACATTTGAAATACTACCCTTTTATTTGAAATGCTACTCCACATATTTATTTTTTTAATTTGATTATATTCTTTTAAATTTAAAATAAATAAATATTCATTTCATGTTTATAATAATATTACTTTTTAGTTTATTATTTTAATTTTAATTGATTTTTATCAGTTTTTATTTTTTCAATTTTAGGTAATATTTTAATATCATATCAATTTTACAATGAAAAACTTTATTTAAGAGCTTGTTTATATATTAACACTGGAAATCATACTTATGTTATTTTTCTATTTTTTATAATTTTTATAGGTGAGAAAATGGGCAATATTTTCGAAAATATTCAGAAAGAAAATTTAATATTTAAGGATAAAAAACCACTAGATCATAGGTTTTTACCAGATAAGTTATTACACAGGGAGGATCAAGTTACACAAATTGCAAGATATTGGGTTGATGCATTAAATGATGTTACACCATCAAACATTACAATTTACGGTAAAACTGGAACAGGAAAAACTGCGGCTGCAAAATTTGCTCGTTCACAACTTTTAGAGTATTCAGCAGACCAGGACGTCTTTATTAAAATTGAATATATTAGATGTACCGATTATACAACAGAATATCAGGTTCTAGCTCAATTATGTCAAAAACTTGGCCGTGATGTTCCTCATAGGGGATGGACCAAAGCGGAAGTTGTCAATACATTCCGTGATATTTTCAGAACTAATGCTTTTGGAAAAAAACTCATTTTAATTGTTATTTTAGACGAAATTGATATATTGCTTAATAAAGATGGGGACGGAATTTTATACACATTAACTAGAACGGACAATGTTTCAATTTTATCAATTAGTAATTTCCTTGACTTTAAAGGATTAATTAAGTCTAGGGTTACCAGTAGTTTGAATGATAAGGAAATTGTTTTCCCTCCTTATGGTGCAGATCAGTTAACGGATATTTTAAATGATAGGGCTAAATTGGCTTTCAAGGAAAACGTTGTTGAAAAGGATGTTATCCCATTGTGTTCCGCAATGGCTGCTAAAGAGGAAGGGGATGCAAGGTTTGCTCTTGACTTGTTAAAAACTTCTGGATTTATAGCTGAAGAAGAAGGCACTGAAACTATTAAAAGTGAACATGTAAGAATGGCTAAAGATAGAATAGAACATGATAAATTTGTTGATGTTGTAAAAACACTTCCTACACAACAGCAAAGAGTACTTGAAGCTATTTTAAACTTAACAAATGAAAAAGAAGAAATTACTTCTGGAAAATTATATGAAGCATATACTGAAGTTTCTAAAAAAGATGCCGTAACTTACAGAAGAATCTTTGACTTTATCAACGAGCTTGAAATGCTTGGTATTATTTCAACAAATACTATTTCACGTGGACGTGGAAAGGGCAGAACCAACATTATTAAATTGCAATGTGATGAGGATTTACTTGAATCAAGTTTATTTTCATCTATTTAGGGTTGTTTTTTATTAATGTTTTCAATATTGCCATTCTCACAGGTACAGCATTTGCTGCTTGGGTGAAATACTTGTTGTATTTCGTATTATCAACATCACCATCGATTTCATCGATTCTAGGTAAAGGATGCATTACAATTAAATCCTTACCTTCTAACATTTTTTTATTTATTTTATAAGCACCTTTTATTTGTAGATAGTCTTCAATGTCAGCAAAACGCTCTTTTTGAATTCTGGTAACATATAAGACGTTTACTTTGTCAATAACCTCTTCGATTTTTGAAACTTCTGTATAAGACATGTTCATTTCATCCAAATCATGAAGAACCTCTTGCGGCATTTTCAGTTCATTCGGTGCAACAAAGTATAGTTCTACATTTTCGTATAATCCTAATGCATTGGCTAGGGAGTGTACTGTACGTCCAAATTTCAAATCTCCTATCAATGCTATTTTTAAGTTGTCGATTGAGCCGAGTTCTTTTTTAATTGTGTATAAATCGAGTAGTGTTTGGGTTGGGTGTTGACTTGATCCGTCGCCTGCATTAATGACAGGGATATCCACTATATCGGAAATGAATTTTGATACTCCTTCCAATTCATGTCTAATTACCAAAGCATCACTGTATCCTTCAAACATTTTCGCGGTATCGGCAATGCTTTCACCTTTAGATACACTTGAAGAACCGGTGTTTTCAAAGCCGATGCATTGTCCGCTTAAACGTTTCATGGAAGTTTCAAATGACAATTTTGTCCTTGTAGACGGTTCAAAAAACATTAATCCTAATATTTTTCCTTTTAATTCTTCTGAAACTTCTTTTGATTGAGCAATATTCTCTAATTTTGATGCTTCTTCCAATATATAGTCAATGTCTAATCTTTCAAAATCTTTAATTGAAATGATGTTTTTTAATTTAAAAATTTTAATCAACCCTTTTTTTAATTAAATTATTAATTTTGTTAGCATAATTTCTTATTTCATTTTCGTTCAAGTGTGGAACATTTTCATTTTTTTCAAGGATTTTTTTACTTTTTCTCTTTTGCATGAAATTTCCTGTATCTGTATTTATTTCATAACCGAAGTTTGAGCATACAATTGAAGATTCTATTAATTCCTTTGTAAATACTTTATTCAATTTTACTTTCCTATCTAAATTTTCATCACTATTTACATATAATGCGGTAGGTTTTTCGATCAACGTTTTGATATTTCTTGAAACGTATATTTTGAATGAACCTTGCACTTTATTGTTGTATGTTGAGACTCCTAAAATAATCAAATTATATTTCAATAGGCAAAGGTCTTTTACATTTTCTATCGAAATCAATTTTACATCTGCATTGATTAAATCTTTCAATAACAATGCAGACTTTTTAGTATCTTCAATTAATGTGGAATAGATAATTGCGATTTTCATATAATCCTTTCAATAGGTACAACAAGAATATCTTTTGCACCGGCATTTCTTAAGTCATTAACAAGTTCAAAGACTTGGCTTTCATCAACTACAGCCTGAATAGCAACAACTTTTTCTTTTGATAGTACTTCTGATACTGTTGGTCCTTCCATTGACGGCATCAGTTTTCTTACTTCCTCTAAATCTTTAGCTTTCACATTCATCATAATGAGCTTTTTGCCAAAAGCATCAATTACTCCTTTAATGCTTCTGTTAACAGCTTCAACTAATGACTTTTTCTCAGTTAAAGCATCTTCATTTGTAATTAAAACGATTGTACTTTCAAGAATAGTATCAATTATTTTCAAATGATTCATTTTTAACGTGGTTCCGGTACTGGTCAAATCAGTAATTAAGTCTGAAACACCGATGAATGGAGCAATTTCAGTTGATCCGCTTAGCTTCACTATTTTTGACTTTAAACCATGTTCTTCTAAGAATTTTCTTGTCAATGTAGGAAATTCAGTAGCTATTGTCATTTCTGAGGTCAAGTCGTTGATAGAATTTATTTCACTTTCTTCTGGGGAAGCTAAAACAAGCTTTGTTTGACCGAAGTTCAAATCAAGAAGTTCTATAACCTCACTTTCACTTTCCTGAATCAAGTCAATACCTGTAATTCCCATATCAACAATGCCGTCAGATACAAATTCCGGAATATCGGATGCTCTTGCAAACATTATGTCAATATTTTCATTATGAGTTTTTGAGATTAATTGTCGATTATTATTATCTTTTAAACCTAATCCCGCTTTTTCAAGAATATCTATTGAGGGATTACTTATTCTTCCTTTTGATGGAACTGCAATTTTTAATTTCATCTCAACACCAATCGTTTCTTTGTATATAATTATATCTATCTTTCTTTAAAATACTTTTTTTAAAATTTTAAGGAATGCCTAAACTTACCCAAATATTTAAATATAATTAACTACTATAAAATATTTAACTTATGATTGGCTAATTAATGTCATGAAGTTTTAATTAATTATATTGTGAGGTGAAAATATGGCAGAAATACCAAAAGCTCCTATCGCAAGAATCATTAAAGACACTGGTGCTGAAAGAGTTAGTGAAGACGCTAAAGTTGAATTAGCTGAAGCATTAGAAGAAATTGCACGTAACATTGCTATTAAAGCTAATGAAGCTGCAAAATTAGCAAAACGTAAAACTATTAAAGCTGAAGATATTAAATTCGCAGTCAACGAATTAGACTTATAATTTTTATAAGTCATACTTTTTTTATTTTTTTTAGGTGTTATTATGGAAAATAATACAATTTTAATTAAAAACGCATTAATTTTAAACCCGAATAATTTTATTAACAAACCACAGGACATCTTAATTAAAAATGATTTAATTTCTGAAATATCCGATGAAATTACTGATGAAAACGTTGATAAAATTATTGATGCTACAGAAAAAATATTACTTCCAGGTTTAGTAAATACCCATACACATTTATCAATGACCTTATTTAGAGGACTTGCAGATGATTTAAGTCTTGATGAGTGGTTAAATGATAACATATGGCCTGTTGAAGCAAATCTTAATGGATATTATTGTTATATTGGTGCTCTTTTAGGGGCAGTCGAATTAATTAAATCCGGTACTACAACATTCTCTGACATGTACTTTTACATGGAAGATGTTGCAAAGGCTATTGAGGAATCCGGTATCAGAGCGGTATTGTCATACGGTATGATTGATTTTGGTGATGAGGAAAAAAGAAAAGCTGAAATTGAAGAGAACCTTCAGTTATATAAAAACTGCCATAATACTGCTGATGGAAGAATCAAAGTATTTTTCGGACCACATTCCCCTTATACTGCTTCTGAAGAATTATTAAAAGAAGTTAGGAAACTTGCAGATGAAAATAACATAGGTATCCACATACACGTGAGTGAGACTCAAAAGGAAATCAATGATGTGAGCTCTGAGAAAGGATTAAGGCCTTTTGAATATTTAGACTCAATCGGATTTTTAGGTCCAGATGTTGTATGCGCACACAGCGTATGGCTAAGTGACAATGAGATTGAAATTATTAAGGAAAAGGATGTTAAAATTTCCCACAACCCATGCAGTAATATGAAATTGGCATCAGGAATAGCTCCAGTATCTAAATTACTTGAAAACGATATTTGTGTGGCTATCGGAACTGATGGAGCATCTTCAAATAATAATTTGGATTTAATTGAAGAATTGAAAACAGCCAGCTTACTTCAAAAAGTTGCAACACTTGATCCTAAAGTATTGACATCCGATGAATCATTGGCTATGGGTACAATAAATGGTGCTCGTGCACTTGGATTAGAAGATGAAATCGGAACTGTTGAAGTCGGTAAAAAAGCAGATTTAATCTTAATTGATACAAACAGTGCTAATATGGTTCCAGATAGTTCTAATTTAAGTTCAAATATTATTTATTCTGCTAATGGATCAAATGTAGATACTACCATTTGTAATGGTCAAATATTAATGGAAAACAGAAAATTAACTACATTGGATGAACAGGATATTTATAAAAAAGCAAGAGAAGCATTAGATGAGCTTAAAAAAGCTATCTAGCTTCAAATTTTATTTTATTTTTATTTAATACAATACTTCTTTTCCAAGCGTCAATGCTTTCAGGGAAATCACTTCTGAAGTGTGCGCCCCTACTTTCACGACGCAATATTGCTGATTTTACAACCAAAATACAGATTTCAACCATGTTAATTACTTCAAGAGCGGTTAAAAGTTCAGTATTATATTGATTTTTAGCGGATACATCCAAATCGCTTAACTCTTTTTGCATTTCCTGAAGCTCTCTTAAGGCTTCGTTTAGAGTTTTTTCGTCACGGACAATAGCTACTTTTTCCCACATCAGTTTTTTAATGTTTTCTTTAAAGTCTTTTGCTTTAATGGAGCCTGGTTTTATTATTCCTTCAATTCTTTCTTTTTCTGCTTCTACCATTTCAGGATTTTCTTTTAATTCAGTATTTTTGGCCGTTTTAGATGCACTTTCACCAGCTATTTTACCGAATACTTGAGTATCGGCTAAAGCATTACCACCTAAACGGTTAGCGCCATGAACTCCTCCGCATACTTCACCGCAAGCGAATAGATTAGGAAGTGAAGTTGATGCATCGGTTTTAATTTTTATACCGCCCATAAAGTGGTGTGCCGTTGGAGCTACTTCAATCGGTTCATGTTTGATGTCAACGCCAACGTTTTCAAACTGCAAAACCATTGTTTCAAGTTTTTCGTCAATCAAATCATCATCCAAATGGGAAATGTCAAGATATACTCCACCATGTTCGCTGCCTCTTCCCTCGATGATTTCCTGATAGATTGACCTTGCAACTACATCACGGGTTGCCAGTTCCATTTTTTCAGGTGAATATTTAGCCATAAAACGTTCGCCGTCTTTGTTTAGTAGTATTCCACCTTCAGCTCTTACAGCTTCAGTAACCAATACGCCTTTTTTTGATTCGGGGGTTACCATTCCAGTAGGGTGGAACTGCACCTGTTCCATATCGACAAGGTTGGCTCCGGCCCTGTAGGCTATTGCAAAGCCGTCTCCGTTTTTTTGAAAGGTATTGGAAGTTACAGGATATAATTGGCCGGCTCCACCACTAGCTAAAATCACGGCTTTAGCTTTGAAGTATATCAGACTTGAGTCTTTTAAGTCAAATCCGGTTGCACCTATTACTTGAAGCCCGTCCTGTACAAGAGAAGTTATCATTACTTCTTCTATGCACTCTATATCTCTTTTTATGATTTCTTCTTTTAGGGCATTTAAGAGTTCGGCTCCAGTACGGTCTCCTTGGAAACAAGTTCTTCTGTATGTTTGCCCGCCGAATGGCCTTTGATTTATTTTACCATTTTCTTGTCTGTCGAATAAGGCTCCATAGTTTTCTAAATCAATTAATCTTTTAGGTGATTCATTTACTAAAATATCGACTAATCTTTTATCGTTGAGATAACTACCACCTTTTAAAGTGTCTTTTATATGGGCGTCTATAGAATCCTCTTCATCGACAGCTTTAAAAACGGCATTATATCCGCCTTCTGCCATTCCTGTACAACCAGACCTAAATGACAAGCCTTTTGATACGATCAATGCTTTAAGACCAGCATTATCTACTTCAATTGCTGCTCTTGCACCGGCTCCTCCTGATCCAACTATCAGTACGTCAGTTGAAATATTTTTAACTTCCATTTTCAATACCTTTCAAAATTATATAATTTTACTTTGTTGTTAATAATTAATATAAATATGTTAATTGATAATATGATAATTAGAGGTTATTGAATGAAATTTAATGGTGAAGTAACAACAGGTTTAGGAAAAGCTACTCATTTTCTTTCACAGGATTTTTATGTTGATAATTTTATCAAAAACTGTGGTTTTAAACCCTTTCCCGGAACTTTAAATCTTATTGTTCCTGACGAGTGTTTAAATCAAATTAATGACATTAAAGACAATTGTGAAAATATTATAGAACCTGATGAAGGTTTTGGTGCAGTCAAATACATTAAAGCTACTTTAAACGATGAAATTGAAGGAGCTATCGTTTTTCCAGCCAAAACAGAGCATTCCGAAAAGTATATAGAAGTCATCGCTGAAGAAAAGTTGCGTGATATATTTAATTTGGAAGACGGCGATTTACTAAGTATTGAATTTTAAATCAAAAATATTTTATATAATAACTGATAAATTTTTTTATACGTTCTCAGGGCGGGGTGCAATTCCCCACCGGTGGTGATTTTAATAAAATAAGTCCACGAGCACGAAAGTGTTGATTTGGTGAGATTCCAAAACCGACGGTATAGTCCGGATGGAAGAGAATAAGTAGATTATTTTTTAGCCCTGGTTCTAGTACACAAGGAGACATTACTATGAATCAAGAAACAAATTTAGATAAAGCTTTAGAAGCTATTAAAAATGGTGAATTCGTTTTAGTTTTTGATGATGATGATAGGGAAGGGGAAGTTGACATGATTATAGCTTCCGAATTCGTTACTCCAAAATCAATAGCTACCATGAGAAATGATGCCGGAGGTTTAATCTGTAACTGTTTACATGCAGATTTCTGTGACGCTATTCATTTGCCGTTCATGGTGGATATTATGGAAGCGGCAACCGAAAAATTTCCTGAATTAGCTAAACTAGCACCTACCGATATTCCTTATGATGAGAGATCTTCATTTTCCATATGGACAAACCATAGAAAATCTTTTACAGGTGTTACAGACCATGACAGAGCAATGACCATTAGTGAAATGGCTAAAATGATGAAAGATGAAAGATTTGATGAATTTGGTGCAACTTTCAGATCACCTGGTCACGTTTGTCTTTTAAGAGGAGCAGATGGGCTTGTTAAAAACAGGAGAGGACACACTGAAATTGGTCTTGCATTATGTGAAATGGCAGGCGTTACTCCGGTTTGTGTTGTTTGCGAAATGATGGATGGTGAAACCGGTCAAGCAACATCAATTGCCGATGCTCGTAAATATGCTGAAGAAAACGGATTAGTCTTGCTTAGAGGCGAAGACATCATAAACAAATATTTAGAAGAATACTAACTGTACATGTTAGTATTATCCATTTTTTTGTTTTGAATGTAGTTAATTATGAATTGGGTATTTTGCTGTATTTTATAAGAGTTATAGATGCCGAATACAATGTATTTGCCGTCATACATTCCCACTTTTAAACCGTCACGCACTTCTTTTGTAGGTTCCACTATTGAAATTTTATCCCATGGAACCCTCAATGTTTTGTTTTTAAGTGCATTTTCAACATGAATTCCATCATCTAAGATTTTTACAATTTTTACTACACGACGGTTTTTTGGAGATCCTATTTGGATATCTCCGTTTTCATCAAATACATAGTCAGGAATCAAACAGTTCGCTTTCCATCCCTGGCGCATTTTTGCTAAAACGTGAGCCCTATCTTTTTTTGTAAGTTTGACTCCTTGCTCTGGACTTAGATTAAGAGCCATTATTTCACCGTATTTTTAATTTCTTCAAATGGAATAATTCTATTGAATTGAACTTCACTTGCCATATTGGCTATTTTATCAATGTTTAAGGATTCTTCAACCAAGTCAAGTGCCGCATGGGTAAATAAATCATATCTTATTTCTATTTCGGGAGTGAATCCTCTTGTTTTAAGCTTTAATTTTCCAACGCTGAATATTTCATCAACATTCGTATTGTTTTTGATGTATGGTACGACGTTGTCGAATATGTCCTGGTTGTATACTTTGTTTAATAGAATTCCTTTCACGTCAACACCAAATTTCTCTAACATGTTGGCATGTGCAACCAAATCAACGGCAGCCGTTTCAATACCGCCCTTATTGACACCAGACATCAATAGCATTGGTATGTTAGATGACATGGCTATTTCTGCAGCCGAAAACGGAACTTTTTCGTTTAACAAACCGGTAAATACACTCATGACTCCCTCTATCAGTACTATATCATAATCTGTAGAGTTCAGTTTAGCTATTGTAGATTTGATGTCACTCCAACCCAAGTGCCCGATTTTAATGGAACTGTATTCATGCATGTAATCTTTTGTCAAATATAATCCGGGAATTATGTCACGAACGTCAGGACCGACTTTCAGAAGCGCTACTTTATATCCTCTTTTTCTCAGTGCACCTGCTAAACCGGTTAGGATGAAGGTTTTTCCAGAATCAGACCCGTTACTTCCAATCATTAGGAATTTAGGCTTATCATTAATCTTTTTTTGAGGTATTTTAATGTCTGTATTAATTCCGACTTCACTTTGAATGTATTTTTTTACACCTTTATTTCTATTGTAAATTTCATCAACATCTTTAGCGTCTATTTGATTCAATAGGTTTTCTACTAATATCGGATTTTCATCTAATATATTATGGATCATTGTTCCAATAACATTTCCGTCATCGTTGCATGCTCCGGAGAATATATTATAGTCTCCAGCTTCATTGGTGTCTCCATAATTCATTCTTTGGACTTTTGAGTAGAATAACGGCTTCGCATCTCCAACAACCTTTCCATATGTATGGGTATGGAACCCGTCAACATCTTCTATTTGATTTTTTGTTAGAAATGAGTTGTCAAATACTTTTGCTTTGACACGGTCACTTGTAATCAATGGAGAAAATTCAACATCTATTATACCTAAGCCATCTTTTACAATAGGAACTTCTGATTTACGGCCGATATCTATTTGATTTGATAATAATTGAAAACCTGCACATATTCCAATAATCGGCTTTCCCATTTTTGCCATTTTCATAATTTCTTTATTTAATTCGATGTTGATGTCATTTGATTCGATTAGTGTTCCGCCAGGTATAATCAGTGCGTCAAGTTCTTCGCTAGCTTTATTTCCATTTACCAAACCGTTTTCCTTTACAATATCGGTTGGTAAATTTCCAAAATCTTCAAAACCAGGAACTGCACCTTTTACATAAGCAAGTCCAATTTTTGTCATAGAATAACCTCAATTATTATTATAATAATTAATAATTTTTATATTTTTTTGGACATTGATTTCAAGTGTAAAATTTTTTTTAATATTAATCTAAATTAATTATTAAAATTATAGAATCAGTGAATTTTCAATCGTATTTTATCAGTCAATTTGAACATTTTAAGCGTGTTTATCCAAACTGCAGTTTCAAAAGATTAAACGATGAAGGCTTTGCAGTTGAAATGTTCTCACAACATTTCTATAATGAAAAAAAGAACAGATAAATAAAAAGTAGTTGCAAAAAAAGTATAAATAAGGGTTTTAAAAACCCTATTGAGTGTTTTCAAATACACTCATTGCTTTAATTATTTTTTCGTCTTCCAATGGTTTTGCTTGAATTTGAAGTCCTACTGGAATGTCGTTAACTGTACCTGCAGGAATGCTTCCTGCTGGAATACCTGCAAGATTTGCAATTACAGTCAATACGTCGTATGCATACATTTCCATAGGATCTAACTCATCACCAATTTCGTGAGGAAGTTTTGGAACGGTTGGACCTACAATCAAGTCAACGTTTTCAAGCATTGCATTGATTTCATCACGGATAAGAGACCTTGCTTGAAGAGCTCTTTTGTAGTATTTTCCACTGAATTCAGCTTGTGCAATGTGGGAACCTATTTTGATTCTTCTTAAAACTTCATCTCCACAAACTTCTTCTATTCTGTATCCGTAATCCCTTCCGTCATATTTTCTTGTTGCTGAGAAGAACTCAACATAGTTGATTAAGTAATATGTAGGTAAACATAAGTCAATATGGTCAAATGAAACTTCTACAAGCTCTGCACCGGCATCAACTAATTTATTGATAGCTTTGTTGATTGTTTTGTTGATTTCATCGTCAGTCACTTCGATGAATTCTTTACACACAGCTATTTTCATGCCTTCAAGGGAAGTGTCTTTTAAAACTTCAGTGAAGTCTGGTTTCTCCCAGTTGATTGTGGTACATTCAGTTTCATCATAATCTACAATGCTATTTAATGCAAGAGCAATACCACTGATATCTTCTGCAAATGGTCCAATTTGGTCTAAACTCATTGATAAATCAAGTAAACCTTGTCTTGAAACGGCACCATATGTAGGTTTAAATCCAATAACACCACAATGTGATGCAGGGTTTCTGATGGATCCACCGGTATCTGAACCTAATGCAATGTCACACATTTCAGCCGCAACAGCCGCAGCACTTCCACCTGAGGAACCTCCCGGAATCCTGCCTAATGCTTTTGGGTTTTGGGTAGGTCCATAATATGAGGTTTCGGTTGAACTGCCTGCTGCAAACTCATCCATATTTGTAATACCAATTATTATTCCATCTTCTGCTAATACTTTGTCTACTACGGTTGCATTATAACTTCCAAAGTAATTTTCTAAGGTTTTTGAAGCTGCAGAAATGATAATATCTTCTACATTTATATTTGCTTTGATACCAAATACTAAACCTGCAAGGCTTCCAACTTCTTCTCCATTTGCGATTTTTTCATCAATAGCTTCTGCTTGTTTTAAAGCATTTTCTTCGTTTAATTCAATAAAAGCATTAATGGAGTCATTTTTTTCTTTAATTACTTTAAGGAAGTTTTCAACATTTTCCTTAGCTGTTAATTCTCCATTTTTGATGGAATTTAATTTTTCAATAACGTTCATTAAAACACCTAATAAATATAATAAATATAGATTTATTTTTTAATATTTATATAACTTGGTTTTTTTTAAGCCGGATTATTTACTTATAACTTATAAGTTTTTGATACTTATCACTTATAACTTATAATTATTTGTTAAATGAATAACCTTTAATACTTAATTTTTTAATACTTATTATCATGAAAAAAGCTGTTGTATTTGATAACTCAGGAACTTTAATAGAGAGATATAGGGTTATTAAAGATGTGACTTCCGGCAAATTATTCACAGATATTAATTCACTTGATTTAATTGACCAAAAGGACTCTCTTGCATTAGTTGTTCTTCAATATAATACAAATAAGCTATTGGACCTTGATTCCAATACTTTGCTTTCTGATGTTATTAAAGAGTTCGATATTGATTTTGATGTAAGCTTTACAAATTTTGAAACTACAAAAGATAAAGTCAGGGATATTTTATACAATGAAAAATATGCTGTCGTATCGGATATTACTGATGGATTCCCGATTTTAAAGGAATTGGTTCCACATATGGAGTTATGTAATGGATCCGCAGTTATCATTGATATGGATTTAGGAATTATTTCTTATACGATAACCTCTTCTGGGAAGCTGTTTGACGGTGTATTGGATACGATAGAAAATTTGAAATCCCATGGATGTGAAATCGTTTTGGCTTCAGGAGATAGGAAAGGAGCAATCAACAGATTGGCTGACATGCTGGGTGTTGATAAGGATAATGCCCATGGCAGCGTTTCAACTAGAGGTAAATGTGAGGTTGTTAAATCCCTTCAGGATGATGGGTATAAAGTAATGATGGTTGGAGACGGCCTAAATGATGTTTTAGCATTTAACAGGGCTGATGTTAGTGTATTAACTGTTGAACAACAGGAAGAAGTCTCACCTAAACTGATGGATAAAACTGACTATATTATTGAAAGCATTCGTGAAGTTACGCAAATTGACTTTTAGATAATATTTTCAATTACTTTTCTACTTTTTAATATATTATCGAAATTGTTAAGCTCTATAATTCCTTTTTTTATTTTTTTAAGCAGTTCCAAATCAAGCGTTCCATCACCCAGGGTAATATGCTGGTCTTTAACGCCGTCATTATCATTTAAATGGCAATATGTTATGTTTTTTAATTCCAATAATTCCTCATTGTTTCCAGTCGTGTTTCCGTGGCCCACATCAATGGTTAAGTTACATCCAGTTTCATTTTGGATAAATTCCAGCTCTTCAATTTTATTTCCAAGAAATGCTTTTCGAACAGGCATATTTTCAATGGAGATTATTACATTTTCTGCATAATCAACTAGCTGGCCCACGCTTTCGCATGAAAATTCCATTGCCGCCTGTCTTAGTGGCGGATCGTTACGACCGATTTTTCCCAGGTGCACGGTTATAGCACTTGCGTTAATGCTTTCAGCATAATCTATACAATCTTTCATTTGTTTAACGCTTTCTTGTCTTATTCCATCATTTAAACTAGCTATATTTATATCGACAGTAGGTGCATGGATTGATACTTCAAGTCCACAGTCTTTAAAGGCCATTGTATCACTTTTTTTAAAAAAAGGTGATTCTCCAAGTATTTCAATCATTTCAAAGTTATTCTCTTTAGCTGTTTTGATAATTTCTAAATTGTCATCCATAAACATAGCCAGTGTTGTAAAACCGATTTTCATTACTTAATATTTTATTTTATCTAATAATTTAAACTATTGATTTGAATCATGTTATGTAAAATTTATTGATTGGTTCTGTTAATTATTTTTTTAATTGTACAATTGTGTACAAAAAAAGTAGTTGATTGTTGAAATATTGTACAGTTTTAACTTTCATATTTTGTTTAATTAAACGATAAGTATTTAAAAATATAAAAACAATTAATTAATTATACCAAATGGAGATTTTACTATGTATGGTAAAAATATTGAAACCTTAAAAAAGGAAAATATGAATCTTGCCGATAAGATTTATATTTTTGATACAACTCTTAGGGATGGAGAACAGACTCCTGGAGTTGCATTAACGGTGGATGAAAAGATTCAAATAGCCCAAAAACTTGACAGTTTGGGTGTAGATAAAATTGAAGCTGGCTTTCCTGCAGCATCCAATGGTGAGTTTGAGGCAGCTAGTGAAATTAAATCTTTGGATTTGGACTCTACCATTGTAGGTTTGGCACGCAGTATCAAAAGTGATATAGACACTGTTTTAGATGCTGATTTGGAATATATCCATACTTTTATAGGCACTTCTCCATTGCATAGAGACTATAAATTAAAAATGTCTAAAGAAACTATTATTTCAACTGCGGTAGACGCTGTTGAGTATGCTAAAGACCATGGTTTGGCTGTAGAATTTTCCGCGGAAGATGCTACCAGAACTGAAAGGGAGTTTTTATTTGATATTTTTGACGCGGTTATTGATGCGGGTGCAGACTTTATTGATATTCCCGATACTGTTGGGGTTCTCACACCTATTATTACAAAAGAATTAATAACTGATATTAAATCTTACTTTAAAGCTCCAGTCAGCGTCCATTTTCATAATGACTTTGGTTTAGCAACTGCTAATACTTTAACAGCTATTGAATGCGGTGCTAATCAAACCCATGTAACAGTTAATGGTATGGGTGAGCGCACCGGAAACACTTCACTTGAAGAGATTGTTGTTGCACTTTATGCCGCTTATGGAATTGACTTAAACATTGATACTTCTCAATTATATAGTCTATCTGAGTTCGTTGGTAGATTGACTGGTGTAAAAATGCCAGTAAACAAACCAATTGTTGGAGATAATGCATTTGCCCACGAATCAGGTATTCATGTTCATGGTATTTTGAATAATTCATCAACTTATGAACCTATTTCACCAGAACTTGTTGGCCATTCAAGAAAAATTGTATTGGGTAAACATACTGGTGCCAATGCGTTAAAGTCAAAACTTAATGATTATCACATTGATTTGGATGATGATCAGTTTGAAAAGGTATATTCACAGATTAAAGCATTAGGCGATAGGGGAAAGTGTGTAACAGACGATGATTTAAAAGCTATTGCTTTAACTGAACTTGGTTCTGCTCGCGAAACGCCTATCAAACTTAAAGGTTTAGGGCTTTTAAGTGGAGCTATTGTTTCTCCTACAGCAACAGTAAAATTAGAAATAGATGGAGTTGAAAAAGAAACTTCAAAAACAGGTGTAGGTCCTGTAGATGCTGCAATAAATGCTATTCGAGAACTTATTGAAGGCACAATGAACATTGAGCTTGAAGAGTATAATCTTGAAGCGATAAATGGTGGTACTGATGCTTTAGCTGATGTTTTTGTTATATCATCTGATGATAAGGGCAATAAATCCACTGGTAGAGCCATTAATGATGATATTGTCATGGCTAGTATTTTAGCGGTACTGGACTCAATTAATAAGCTATTGTTAATTCAAAGATCAAATAAATAATTTAAATTAAACAACAATTCATTAAATGGAGTGAAAGCATGGAAGAAAACACAGTTTTAATTGGTAGCAAACCGGTCATGAACTATGTATTGGCAGTTGTAACACAATTCAATGATAACGATCACGTTATTTTAAGAGCTAGAGGAAGAGCTATTAGTCGTGCTGTTGATACTGCCGAAATTGTTAGAAACAGTTTTGTACAAGATGCAGAAGTTGCTGATATTCATATATCTACCGAAGAAGTTGAAAACTATAATGGTGAAAAGACTAATGTTTCTATTATTCAAATTACACTTGAAAAGAGTATTTAACTCTTTTTAACTATATTTTTTTTAGTATTTTATAATTAATCAGATACTGCGTCAGTTTAATGTTTGACGTGCCTTTGCCCTTTGCTTCGATTTTGCTTTTTTTAATTGCTTTTAATATGCTGTCTATGTCTTTTTCACAGTCTATATTGGAGTAGCAATCACCGATAAATTTATAGTAATGGGCGTCACTAGCTCCCAATCCTGCTAGATTTTCCTTTTTTGACAGATTTTTTGCCTTGTTATTACAGTATCCAATAATGAACCTTGCGTTTTTAGTTTCAATTGCATCGATTTTTAGGTCTTTATAGTCAGCTTTACACAAAAGGCCATGTCTATAAAAGCAGTATGGATGTGGTATTATGGCTAATCCGCCTTGGTCATGAATCAAATCTATTGTTTCTGATGGACTCAAATCTCTTTTTATATTTTCTTCACAGCCATATCCTATAATATGGCCTTCCAATGAAGAGATTTCAATTGAAGGCATTACAAATATCTCTTCATCTTTTTCTGTTAGTTTTTGTGCAGTTTTTGATCCCTCTACAGTATTATGGTCACTTATCCCTATGATATCGATATTTTTACTTTTAGCTATTTTAATTATATCTTCTAGTTTTGATTTTGAATCGGGGGAATATTCACTGTGAATATGTGAATCCATCTTAAGCATTGTATTCCTCAAGTGCCTTTATTAATCCAACGGTTCCGGTCATCATAACATCCCCGCCGGGGCAGGCATGATGCCAATCTAAGTTTGTTTTTTCAATTAATTCACGTTTAGGACCTGTTACTATAACCTTTTCGATTTTACTTATAGGATTTATCACGTGAGCCCCATGGCCGTGGTCATTATAAACTTCTTCATTGGTAATTGTTCCTTCTGCCAAGCGTTTAAGGTAATTTTCTAAGCTTTCAGGAGTTAATGATGAGGTGTGATGTTCAAATATTCCCTGTATTTTACCGTCTTCTATTGATGCTGCTGTTGTGTGTCCGTTTCCGATGTCTATTGCAATGAAGCTATTGAGTTTTGATGCGTCTTCATCATAGCACATTCCTGTTATTGATGCAAATTTTGTATCCATTATGAGAGCTTTTTTATTGATTCCTTCGCTTTCTATTGACCTTTCAACAGCTTTCATTCTTGTATAGTAATCCGGAACATTTCCTTTAAACGCAAATTCTTCAGGTTTTATCGGTTCAGATAATTTTTCACGGAATTTTTCAAATCTGAAGTCTCTGTCTCCCATATTTTCATTGTATCCGTGATCCTGAACTGCTATTGCTATTTCATCGAAATCAAATTCCAAATCATAGCCAAGCATGAATTCGGATAATTTTGTGATATTGATGTCTCCGAGTTCGATTTTTGTAAAGCCTTTATATTCCTTGTCTTTTTGGGCGATTTCTATACCTAACGCTTCTACCTGGGATATTTTGTCTCTTATTGTTTTTGCAGGGATTTCTTCCATCACTACTTTATATCCCTTTTCCATATGTTCTAATAGTGTCTTTTTTATTTTTCCTCCACCCATTATTTCTCCGATGAAATAAAGGTCATTTTCTATTTCCCTTACTTGTTGTGAGATGTACATATGTGGTGATGGCAGAACAATTTTAATGGAATTTTCCAGTTCTTTTTCGTCATCATATATCATTATGTCTTGTGTTCCTGTTCCTACATCAATAGCTAATATTCTCATAATATTTTTTATATTTGTCATTTTATTAATATCTTAATTGTACTTTTTTGTACAACAAAGCTTTAAATAGTACATCAATTATAACTATTATCATGAATTATAAGATTACTTTAGATTCCGATGAAGTGCCAAAAAAATGGTATAATATTCTTGCAGATTTGCCTGAAGCACTCCCGGAGCCAAAAAATAGTGAGGGAAAAAATCAGATTGCAGATTTAGAAAAAGCATTTACAAAATCTGCTTTAGCTCAAGAATTTGCTTCTGACAGATATATTTCTATCCCTAATGAAGTTAGAGAATTATATATGCAAATGGGAAGACCTTCCCCTTTATTTAGAGCTACAAGGCTTGAAAAATTTTTAAATACTCCTGCTAAAATTTACTACAAAAGAGAAGATACTTCTCCCACCGGATCACACAAATTGAATTCAGCTATTCCTCAAGCTTATTTTGCTAAAAAAGAAGGTGTTGAAAGGTTAACTACTGAAACCGGAGCAGGCCAATGGGGTACTGCTTTATCTTTAGCATGTAATTTACTTGATTTGGACTGTACTGTTTATATGGTTAAGGTTTCATTTAACCAAAAACCTGACAGGAAAAATATCATGAGCATCTATGATAGTCAAGTCTTCGCTTCACCTAGTGAAAATACTGAAATCGGACGTCAAATCTTAAAAGAAAATCCCGAACATCCTGGATCTTTAGGTGTTGCAATTTCAGAAGCTATGGAAGAAGCTTTACTCAATGATGAAGTCAAATATTCCTTAGGTAGTGTTTTAAACCATGTAATGTTACATCAAACCATTATCGGTCAGGAATTAAAGGTTCAACTTGAAAAGGCTGAAGAAGAACCTGATGTCATGATTGCTTGTGCTGGTGGAGGCAGTAATTTGGCCGGATCTTTATTCCCATTCATCAAGGATAAGATTGATGGAAATTCAGACACTGAATTCATTGCTGTTGAACCTAGTGCATGTCCTACCTTGACTGAAGGTACTTATGATTACGACTTCGGTGACATAAATGGATTTACTCCTATGCTTAAGATGTTTACCTTAGGTCACGACTTTGTTGCTCCTACTGTACACGCTGGAGGATTAAGATATCATGGAATGTCTCCAATTGTTTCTCTTTTAACCAAAGAAGGTTACATTTCACCTAGAGCTGTTCATCAAAAGGATGTTTTCGAAGCTGGTGTTACTTTTGCTCGTAATGAAGGAATTGTTCCAGCACCTGAAACTACTCATGCAATTAGGGTTGCCATTGATGAAGCATTGAAATGCAAAGAGACTGGTGAGGAAAAAACCATTGTACTTAATTTCTCAGGCCATGGAATGCTTGACTTGAAAGGATACGCTTCCTACTTTGAAGGTACAATGCAAAATGCAAAATAGAGTGATTTTCACTCTTTTATTTTTTTTCTTTTTTTTACTTATAACTTATCACTTATAACTAATAATAACTTATTTCTTATCACTTATAACTAATAACTTATCTGTGAAAACAAATACTTTATAAGGTTGAAGTTATAAAATATAACTTAATAGTTAAAACTTAAATCTTTTAACTTATTTATAATAACTTAAATGTTAAAAGTTATCTCTTGTAACTTATTCATGCTAACTTAAAATTTATCACTTTTAAGTTTGGGGGTTTAACTTATCAATTGTAAGTTTTACCCGCTCACTTAGAAGTTTTAGGCGATAATTTACAAGTATTAAGGTATTTCTTTTAACTTATCATGTTAACTTATAATTTATCTCAATAAGTTTTAAGGTTTAACATCTACTGTTAGACCTTTTAACTTAAACTTTAACTTATTCATGTTAACTTATAATTTATCTCATTTAAGTTAGAGGGTTATTTATAACCCTTTTAACTTAAAGTTCAGACTTATCAGGAGAATTATTTAATGAGTGAAGTAATAGCCGTAATGAATCAAAAAGGAGGTTGTGGAAAAACAACAACTGTTGTAAACACTGCAACTTCTCTAGCGGTCATGGGAAAATCTGTTTTAGTTGTCGATATGGATCCTCAGGCTAATGCAACAACAAGTTTTGGAATCGATAAAAACGAATTGCAAAACACAATTTATGATGCAATTATAGGGGATATCAATGTTAAAAAAGCAACTATCCCAACTTTTATAAAAAATTTATTCATTGTCCCAAGCAATATCTCATTGAGTGGAGCGGGTGTAGAGTTAAGTCAAAAAGAAAATTATCATATTATATTGAAAGACACTCTTAAAGACGTTATTCCACTTTTTGATTACATATTCATCGATTTACCTCCTTCATTAGGTGTTCTCACCGTAAATGCATTAGTGGCCTCAGATAGTGTATTGATACCGATTCAAGCGGAATATTATGCACTTGAAGGTGTTGCTGATTTGATAAATACTATCAAACTTGTTGAAAAAAGACTCAGGAGCCCTACCCCAATTAAGGGAATTTTGCTTACTTTGTATGATAAGAGAACTAGGTTAAGTAAAGATGTCCATAAAGAATTGAAAAGCTACTTCGGTGGAACAAATTTACTCTTTAAAACAATTATTCCTAGGAACATACGTTTAGCAGAAGCACCTAGTTTTGGAAAACCTTGTTTGATTTATGATCCAGAAAGTACTGGAACTAATGCGTATTTAAAATTGGCAAAAGAAATATTAGAAAGAGATGAACAGAACAATAAGGTTTCTATGAGTGAAATTAATATAAATAGTAGAGGTATACAAAAAATTTAATATTTTTTATTTATTATTTGATGGAGTGATTAAATGCCAGGCGGTCTTGGAAAAGGGTTAGATTCTTTAATTCCTGATTATTATGATGAGGATTTTGATAGTAATGGTGCTCAATCTTTAGAAGACATGTTAAAAGAAGATAATCAAGATTCTTTACAGACTGATTCTACTTCCGATAAGGTAGACAGTGAATCTAGTGTAGATGATACTAGTGATTCTAGTGTAGTTGATGAAAATGTTGAAGAAGATATTGAAGTTCAAAAAGAAGAGGAAGAAGCATCCGATAATGAAATACAAACGAATGACACGCAAGATACTCAAACATCCGAAGATTTACCTAGCAATCATGATTATGAAGAAGACTTATCTGATACACAAGAAATTAAGAAACAGGAGAATGTAGCTGAAGTTTTAGATATTGTAGATAAAAATCCAAGAATAACCTTGTGGTCATCCAGATCTGCTGCCGTATTTAGATATTTAAGGAAAACTGAGCCGGAATTCAGTATCAGTAGGGAAGCATCTATTCTTATAGATGAAGCCGTATCAAAAAAATATCCTGATATTTGGAAATTATTTGACAATCTATAATTTCATTCAAAATTATCCAATAGACTTTGGAAATTACCGTCAATTTTGATGTATTTTTCAGCCCTTTCCACTATTACCCCTAATTTTTTTAGCTCATTTTTATTAGTGAAAGGCATTTTTTTCCTAATAGATATAATTTTTCTTGCCGATTTTACACCTATTCCAGGTACTCTAATCAGCTCAATAAATGGTGCGGTGTTGATTTCTACAGGAAATATATTCATGTTTTCAGCTGCTAAAATCTTTGGATCTTGAGTTAATGAAAGTTGGTTGTTTTCATCAAAAACAAGTTCATCAAGTTTAAAATTATAATCATTAAGTAAACTATCCGCATTATATAATTTTGCCGTTCTGTCAGTACTGCAAGCCTCTTTTTTCGCAAATTCTGTTTCTTCAATTGGTGAGAATGCAGAGAAATATGTTCTCTTCAATTTAGTTTTATTGTATATTTTTTCCATTCTCCGTAGAATTTCCCTGTCACTTTCATTGTTCGCACCGACAATCAGTTGTGTTGTATGTGTAGAATTTGGATAAGTTGTACTTTTGCCATGTAGACTGTCAATCCAGTGCAGGCGTTTCAAAATATCTTTATTATAATCTTTGGTAGATGTTAGTTCCGCAAGCCCGGAGGCTGTTGCAGCTTCTATATTGATACTTACTCTGTTTGCAAGAGACATTGCTCTTTTAATTGAATCTTTTGATGCTCCAGGCACTATTTTTAAATGGATATAATCATCGTAACCGTAATCTTTTCTCAATATTCTGATTGTTTCGATTGTTTTTTCCATTGTGAGATCTTCATCCCTATCGATGCCTGAGCTTAAAAACAGTCCGTTTACCAATCCCCTATTATAATAGTTGAGAAAGGCCTTTGCAAGTTCGTTTGGTGACAGTTCAAGTCTTGTAAAGTTTCTTTTTGATTGGTTGATGCAGTATTTACAATCATTTTTACATTTGTTTGTTAAGAGCGTTTTGAAAAGTGGAATCTGACAGCCATTGTGTCCTGTTGCATGATAGATTCCAGGTAAATTGACTTGTGAACTCTTGTTGTGATTTACATAATCGCATAAATCATATTGTGCAGAGTCTGTCAGTATTTTCATTTTTTCCAAAGTGCTCATGGTAGAATATTTTTAGTTTATTATATTTATTTTTATTTTAGTTAGATAATGCATTTGCAAACATTATTTTCAGCAAATTACCTCTTTTATTTTGATGTTTAATTTTAAAATTTTTATAGTTATTATCTTAACTATTAAGATAATTAATCGTAATTTCAATTGAAGTGATAGTAATTTTGGATTGAAAAATTAAAAAAATAAGATAAAAGAAATTTAGTTTAAAATTTCTTTCATATGTTCGACACGTTTTGCAACGAGTTTGTCGGTTCCGACATCGCTTCTGTGGTAAACATTACCTTTCACATATTCACATGCTTTTTCAGCTATTTTTTCTGCTTCGGTAATTGTTTCTCCACTTGCAACTATGCCTAAAGCCCTGGAACCGGATAAATGGATGCCATCATCTTCAAGGCTGACGGCTGCATAAAATACTTTTGCACCCATTTCCTCAATGGCTTCCTCATCAACTTCAATTAGTTCTCCTGCGTATTCAGTTTCCGGATATCCGTCAGGTACAATATATTTACATACGCTTGCTTTCGGTTCAAATTCCACTTCATCTAAAGTACCATCAACAATTGCTTTGCAGACATCGATTAATGGAGTTTTGAGCAACGGTAAAACGTTCATTGCTTCCGGGTCACCGAATCTGGCGTTATATTCAATTAGACGAGGTCCATCAGCAGTTAGCATAAATTGACCATACAAAATACCTTTGTAAGGTTCGGCTTCTTTTGCAATAGCCTTGATTGTATCTTCCATGATTTTTACGGCGCTGTCATAATCATCTTGAGTTAAAAACGGTAACAATCCATCGGCATCTGAGTATGAACCCATTCCACCAGTAATTGCACCTATATCCCCTTCAAATGCATGAGGGTGGTCTTGAGCAGCAGGCATTGGAGCTAAGTGTTCACCATCACAAAATGCTTGGATTGTAAATTCTTCTCCAATGACTCTTTCTTCAATGATTACTTGTGCAAATCCGCCCATTGCATTATCGATAACTTCTTTTGAGTATTCTTTAGCTTCATTGTTATCTTTAAGGTGGTCGCCAACTATTTTTACTCCTTTTCCACCTGTCAATCCCACAGGCTTAACTACTACGTCCCTGTCGAAATCATCAAGAAAAGCGCTTAAATCTTCGTAATTGTCAAATACCCTGTAAATTAATGATCCGTCAATTTCATAATCTTCAAATAATTTTCTCATGAATGATTTGTCGGTTTCTATTCTGGCAGCACTTTTGCAAGGTCCGACACATTTTATTCCATTCTTTTCAAGCTCATCCACAATTCCTTTTTCTAATGGAGCTTCAGGACCGATAAATGCAATTTCGATTCCATTTTCTTTTGCATATTCTGCTACTTTTTCGACTTCTCCTTCATTTCCTTGCTTAAACTCTGCAATTTTACTCATTCCAGGGTTTACTTTGCTCATGTAACAGTATAACTCAACATCGTCCTTTAAACCATCAGCTATTGCATGTTCACGAGCACCTGTTCCAACAACTAAAACTTTCATAATAGATTCTCCTTGATTAAAGTTTATTCTTAAATGTATTTAAATAATGGCAATTGTTTAAAATTTGAATTTTTTTAAATCAGAACATTTTTGTCAATAACTTTATATATTTTGTTTTTTTCACTACAATTTTATGCAGTGACTTCAACATGCTTTAAATTTGTTGTATTGGAATAAGTTATATTAGAAAATGACATTATAAATAATATTAAAGAAGTTTTAGGATTGCATGAAAACACTAAAAGTCATGGAAGACACTTATCTGCAAAAGAATGTGCAAATATTGCTCTTAAAATTAGCAACAGGGAAAGACATTGAATTTCAAGATTTGATATTATCGGTGCATCATGCTTGCATTGATTTCTTTAATAAAAATGAAGGTGGCATAAAAATTTTAGCAAATAGCCAAAAGAAATTTTTCATGCAATAAAACATAAAAAAATCAATTTTTTAATTTTTTAGAGGTGACACTATTGATTTTTTAACATTTTTTTTGATTTAATGTAAATATTTAAATACTAACACTTGCATATACAATTGTACAGTTGCATATGCAAGAGAGGCAGAGTATGGAAAAAAATGAAAATATAGAGATGATTACGGGAGACCCTAAAAAAGCTATAAACAAGTTATCATTGCCGATTATAGCCAGTATGTTTTTAATTTTTGCGAATAATATAATTGATAGTATTTGGGTAGCGGGACTTGGTCCAGAACCATTAGCCGCTCTTGGATACATCACACCACTATTTTTGATTATTGTCGGATTTGGAAATGGAATTGGTGCCGGAGGTAACTCATTGATTTCAAGATACATCGGAGCCCAAGACAAATCATCAGCCAATAATGCAGCAATACACAATTTAATCTTAAGCATAATTGTTTCAATTGTAGTTTCAATCATTTTCATCGTGTTTATGAAGCCGTTGCTTAATATGATGGGTGCCTCTAGCGTATTGAAGTATGCAATGGATTATGGAATAATTGTATTTGCATGGACATTTGCACTTTTAATGCCTCCGATTGTAGGTGGAGCATTCAGAGCGGAAGGGGATATAAAAAGAGCGACAATTCCAATTGCAATTGCGGCCATAATAAACATGATTTTAGATCCGATATTAATTTACACATTAAACATGGGGATTGCCGGAGCTGCATGGGCAACGGCCATTGGTCCCTTCATAAGCCTGCTTTTAATGTTTTATTGGATTTTCGTTAAAAGGGACACCTATCTCTCATATGATTTTAAGGACTTTACAAATGACTGGGTAATGTATAAGGATATTTTGATTGTTGGTATTCCGGCAAGCTTAGAACAGTTGGTATTATCCGTTTTGACAATATTTGTGAATTATATGCTCACTGTTGTTTCCGGACCGGTTGCAGTGGCTGTCTATACTGCAGGATGGAGAATCATAAACATTGGAATGCTTCCGGCAATTGGGGTTGGAACTGCAGCCATTTCAGTTGCAGGAGTGGCATTTGGAGCAAAAAAATATGAAAATCTAAGAATCACTGTACGTTATGCCGTAAAAGTCGCTTTGATTGCATCAATAATAGTCTGCATTATATTAAATGTGTTTTCAAATCAAATTGCATTCATATTTTCATATTCTAAAAATAGTGCTCAGCTGGAGCCGTTAATAGCAAGCTTCCTGCAGTTGATGTGTTTATTTATTTTATATGTTCCATTTGGAGCAAGTGCGGGAAACGTTTTCCAGGGCGTTGGAAAAGGAATAATATCCTTTATTTTAACTTCATTTAGGGAATTTATTCTAGTTTTAATTTTTGCATATCTTTTAGGATTTGTATTTAACCTCGGCGAGTTTGGAATATATTGCGGAATGCTTTTGGGTGGTGGAATAGGATCTCTCATCTGTTATACATGCATTGAATTGTATATCAATAAGTTGATAAGGGGTAAAGAAGATGAAATCAAAGCTTGATGATGATATTCCAACGGTGCCGTTAGTTTCTATAATTTACAGGGAACATGCCAAATTCCTGAATGAGAAAGTAAAGGATGAGGATTTAAGTTTTGGTCTTTTCCCGTTATTAATCAAAATTTACAAAAATGAAGGCATTATTCAGGAACAGCTGGCCCAATCTTTTCATTTGAATGAAAGCACGATAACAAGAAACCTTAAGAAGCTGGAAGATAAGGGCTTCATTATTCGAATTCAGGATAAGAGAACTAAAAAAATCGAAATCACTGAAAAAGGTAAAAGAACCGCACAGAAAGTCATGGATTATGATGAAATGTGGGATGAAAAGATTAGAAATATTATTGGTGATGAAGAGTTTTTTAATTATAAAAATACGCTTAGATTAATTAGTGAAGCATTAATCTAGTAATAAAGGGTGTTTTTAGAATCATAAAATTACTTTTTTTGGGATTACTTGAAAAATGTATAATCTGTTTTTTTTTGATTTTTTCCAAAACATTAAATATTCTAATTAGATATAAATATAACTTGTTTATTTATAAACATAATTTTAGTTATCAAATGGTGTTTATTATTACTTATTGGATGTATCATTCTATCAATCAATGTTGTTAGTGCTAGTGATGTCAACGCTACGAATGTCCAGGCGTCTAATTCGCCAGTCGTTCAATCAAGCCCCACTGTATTTAATGTAACTGATGATAATCAGGCAGCATTTTTTAATTCAGGCATTGGTATCCCAAATTCATATGCCAATGTAAAAGAGGGGGATACAATTAATTTGATTGGGACTTTTAGTGATAGGACATTCAGGATTAATGTTCCTGTAAATATTGTGGGGTCCAATTGTTTATTACAAAATTGTCCTGTTATTCTTGCAGAGGGTGCAAGTGGAAGTAATCTTACAGGTTTGCATATTGTAAATACCAATTCCTTTGGTGTATTGTTTGAGGCTTCCAATTGTACGTTTAAGGATTCCAGTATTTATTCTACAGGTCCTAGTTCATTTAATATTATTTTAAATACTAATGCTTGTCATAATACAATCGTTAACAATCATTTGAAGGCAGGTTCATATAAGGAGGAATCCCTTACCAAATCCGTTTCAAACATAGTTCTTGGTGGTGCACACAATAATTACATTGCTAATAACTATCTTGAATTTGAAGATGCCAACTCCATTTATCTTTCCAAATGGGGTAGTGGTGTTTATTTTGATGGAGGTATTTCAGACAATAATGTCATTTTTAACAATACTTTAAGATGCATTGTCGTCCCGACTTCCTGGTGTTACGCTATTCAAGTTTTTGGAAGCGGAAATAGAATAGATTCAAATAGGATAATTGGTGCTTACAGGGGAATATCCGGTGATGATAATACTACAATTGTCAATAACGTTTTAGTTAACTTGACAGGTAAGGATTATGATACTTACTCATTGACTGGTGCGGAATTTGGTATTGTAACTGGATCAAATTCAATTATTCAAAATAATTCAGTTTCTAATTCAGTTATATTCAATGCGGCTATTTATGGTGGATCTTATTCAACAATATCTAATAATTATGTTGATGTTGTTGGAAATGCTCATGGTATTGAAGCTATGGGGATGATATAAACGTTTCAGAAAATGAAATTTTCGTCACTTCTGGTATATACTTAACTAATTCTCATTTACTATTTCTTAATTCCAATTAATTATCATGGATTTTCAATCAATTATTTTAATACTTTCATCAGTATTAACTATTTTTTTGAGTCATAAAATCAATTTAATTGAAGTTAGAATCCGGTCCTGAAACTCCATTGCATTTGAACATCAAGTCAGATTAAAATTAATGAATGTTGCCTTATGAAATCATGGAAAATAAGTATTGAAAAAATTCATGTATAAATTTAGATTTGTTATCTTTTTTTCTAGGCAAGTGTTTTAGGTTATAATTTTTTAGTAGTTCATTACAATCTTTCAAAATAATTCTTCATAATATTCATCGAATGTCCTTTTTTGGTAGTTTTTTATTAATTTCTTCTAATATATCTTCCAAATCAAATTAATTTCTTATTTTGTGTATAATAAATTAAAAATAATCAATAATTAAATTTTTAATTAATTTTAAATTAGTATAAATAATTATTACAAAAAAAAGAATTTTAAGATGAGTTAAAATTTCAACTCATCTACATTTTTTCAGGAGCAGGTACTCCTAAAATGTCTAAAGCGTTTTTAATAGTTGTTTTAGCTCTGTCAACTAAAATTAGTCTTGTGTCTTCTACATCTGAACCGATAACCTGTTCTGATTTGTAGAATTTATTGAATGATCCTGCTAAATCCTGACAGTATTGGGTAATGTTGTGAACCCTTTTCTTATTGGCACAGTCTTCAACAACTTGCGGGAATTTAGCTATTAACCTTACTAAATCTTTCTCAGTTTCATTTGGAATCCAAGATTCATCAATCGTTAAGGTGGATATGTCCTTACAGGATTTGTTCAGGAGTTTACAGGCTCTTGCATGCGCATATTGTATTGAAGCGCATCCTCGCTCAAAGCTCAATGCTTCATCCCATTTGAATGTCAAGTGCTTTTCAGGGGATAGCTTTGCAATGAAGAATCTGATAGCTCCAATTCCGATTTGTTCAGCCATCGGTGCAATTTCCTCATCAGTTAAATCAGGATTTCTGGATTTTATTTCTTTTGTTGCTCTTGAGATGGCTTCATCAACCAAATCATCAACAGAAACGAATTTTCCTTTCCGTGTAGACATTGAGCCTTCAGGCAAGGTAATGAATTCATAGAAAATTACTTCCGGAGCCTTTTCTCTTAATATTTCTTCAAATATTACTTTCATTTGCTTTGAAGATAATTTGTGGTCTGAACCTAAAATATCAAGAACGGTATCACCTAATGTGGCCTTGTATCTATGATATGCCAAATCTCTCGTAGAATAAAGTGATGTGCCGTTTGACCTTCTCAAGACAAACTCCTTTTCAATATTATAGAAAGTTAAATCGATATAGTCCACTTCTTCATGGGATACGAATCCTTCTTTTTCAAAGTATTTTACAAGGGCATCCACATCGCCGTTTCTAATGAATGTGCCTTCCCATACAAAGTCATCATGATAGATGTTGATTCTGTGAAGGGTCTCTTTTATTCCGCTGACACATTTTTCGACTACATCTTCGAAAACGGCATTCAAATCTTCGTCTTCGCCCCTTTCATAATTTTGAATGAGTTCGCTTACGCGTTCATTTGCAGTTTCGTTTTCATCAACTTCCTTATTGGCCAGAAAGTATAGTTTGCCGATTTTTTCATCGATTTTTTCTCCTTCTTGCTCTTCGATTTTCAATCCCATTTCAGTAATACCATAAACGATTATGGCAATTTGGCGCCCCATGTCATTTACATAGTATTGGGTTTCAACTTCACGGCCGGCCAATTTCAAAAGTCTTGACAGTGAATCACCAAAAATGGAATTACGAACATGTCCAATGTGCAAAGGTCCGTTCGGATTTGCAGATGTGTGTTCTAAAACGACTTTTTCATCCGCTTTTTCCAGCTGACCATAATTTTCATCCACTTTTTCAAGCAATAATTTTGAGAATTTTGAATAGTCAATGAAGAAATTTACATAAGGACCGAAGTTTTGGACCTTTTCAAATATCTCAGGCACTTCAATTTTAGAAACTAAGTCTTCAGCAACAAGATTTGGTGAAGTTTTTAATTTTTTTGTAAGTGCGAAGGCTATTGTACTGGCCAAATCACCTAATTTTGGATCAGGCGGAAAGTCTAGACGGAAATTTCTATCAATTTCTTCATCATATTGATCTAATGCTTTATTTAAAGCATCAATAGCTTGTTTTTCAATTTCGAAATACATTTACTCACCTAATAATAATTATAATCCTCTTAACCATAAGGAAATATGACCGATATACGGTATGACAAGCGGTTTATCTCCGACATTCACTACCCTTGCCGTTATCTGGTCACTACTTACATAATATGGATCACTTCGATTGTTATTATCCCCTTTTATAATGTACATTGTCGTTCCATTTATTTTAGAAATACCTACGATTCTGTGAATGACCGGTTGGTTGAACCATTTCGCATTATATACAACAATATCACCGACTTTCACATCATCAGGATTAAACTCCTGTATTCCAAATAAATTAGCTTTTTCAACAGCTACAATATCTCCTCTATAGAATACTGGCTCCATACTTCCTGAAACAACAACATTTAAATGTTGAGCAACAATTAAAACAATTACAAGAATAATTACGTATGTTAATATTTCTTTGTAATCGATTTCCATTTTAACACCTAAAATTTATTTTTCTTTTTAAAAGCTATAGCTAAAGCAACTTCAATCGCTTCAGCCGTATTCTGTAAATCATCCATGCCGTGTGCACTTGATATGAAATTGCACTCAAATTGGCTTGGTGGAATGAACACGCCCTCTTTTAAAAGGGCTCTAAAGTATCTTAAGAATCTATCTGCATCTGATTTTTTAGCATCAGCGTAATTATATACTTCAGCAGGATTCATATAAATCTGAAACATTGATGCAAGACCTACGCATTGAATATTGTACTGTTCATCATCTATGATTGATTCAATGTTTCCTCTCAAGAAATTACCTTTTCTTTCTAGGTCTTTATAAAACTTATCATCTAACTGGGACAATGTAGATAATCCTGCTTGGACAGAAATTGGGTTACCACTAAATGTTCCTGCCTGATAGACTGGTCCTTGAGGAGCTATCAGTTCCATGATTTCTCTTTTACCACAGAAAGCACCCATAGGAAGTCCTCCACCAACAATCTTACCTAATGTTGTCAAATCAGGAGTGACTCCGTAATATTCTTGAGCACCGCCTTTTGAAGCTCTAAAACCAGTAATTACTTCATCAAATATTAACACTATATTATTTTCTTCAGTTATCTTACGTACAAACTCCAAAAATCCAGGTTTCGGTTCAATACATCCAACATTTCCCATTACAATTTCCATTATCAGACAAGCGATATTTTCTCCTTCTTTTTCAATCAAATCAGTTAAAGCTTCTTCATCATTAAATGGAACGGACAATGTATTTTTAGTGGTATCGGTTGGTATTCCTGCAGAATCCGGCAGGCATGCAGCACCTGAACCGCCTTTAACTAAAACATAATCATGAGCTCCATGATAGGCTCCTTCAAATTTAATGATTTTATCGCGACCGGTGAAACCTCTTGCCAGTCTGATGGCACTCATTGTAGCTTCAGTTCCACTATTACAAAATCTGACCATCTCAGCAGACGGAATCCTATCAACAACTTCACGCGCAAGTCTAATTTCATTTTCAGTCGGTGCACCATAAGCTGTACCGATAGTTAGCTGATTTGAAACTTCACGCACGACTTTAGGGTTGGCATGTCCAAGTATTAATGGACCATAAGCAAGACAGTGATCAATATAAGTATTTCCTTCACTATCTGTTATTTTACATCCTTCAGCACTTTCAACAAAGAACGGATAAGGTTTAAATGCGCGCACTGGGGAATTGACTCCGCCAGGGAAGTATTTTTTTGATTCATTAAATAATTCTTCAGTCATTTTATCACTATAAATGTTGGATTAATGAGTTTACGCAGGCAACTGCTATAGGTGTTCCGCCTTTAGGACCTTCTGTGATGATATTAGGAATATTGGAATTTCTTAAAGCTTCCTTTGAATCAGCAGCTCCAACAAAACCAACAGGAACTCCAACAATAGCCTTAAGATTCATTTCGCCTTTTTGATATAAATCCATAGCTTCAAAAACAGCCGTTGGCGCATTTCCGGAAACAACGATTCCTTCAAAATCGTTTTCACTGGCATATCTGATAGCTGCAGCAGCCCTTGTAATTTGATGCTCTTTAGCTATTTTTTTAACTTCCTCGTTTTTAATATAGCACTCAACCTCACCTTCATAACGGGTAATTCCATATTTGACCATATTAATGTCGGTTAGAATTGTTTCGTTATTCCTTAAAGATTTCATTGCAGCATCAACGAAATCATCACTGATGCAAACGAGTTTAGCATATTCTGGGTCTGCTGTTGAGTGAACAATACGCTCGACAATGTCCTTTTCAGCAGGTTTTAAGTCTTTAATCTCATCACCAATAAGGCCACGTATAATTTCTCTACTTTTAGTAGCAATATCAAGGCCTTGTTTAGTTGATGCACCCATAAACATTTGGTCTGTCATAATATAACTATATGTAAAAAAACAGTTAAAATATTTTAGTATTTGAGTAATTTTTATATATATCCGAAAAAATATTAAAATGTTTAAAATATTGATTTAAGGAAATAGAATTGTTTTTATTTGAAACTAACTAATTTATATAGTTTTTTAATAAAAATAAATGTTATGATAGAAATTAAACAAAAATATTGAAGATTCATAAAATTGGAATTACTCTTAATTTAGAAGACTTAACTCTCATAGATTTGAATTATTAATAATCTAATTTTTTAAGAGATTATTAATGTTCACTCGCAGATTTCCCAGCTAAAAAACCGGTTGAAAAAGCTATTTTTAGATTATATCCTCCTGTTGGACCATCCAAATCTAAAATCTCTCCTGCAAAATACAGGTTTGGAGTTATTTTTGATTCCATGGTTTTTGGATTAATATTATTCAAATCAACTCCACCAATTGTTATTTTAGCTAATTGACGATTAAAATCAGCAATATCAAAGTTCAATCTTTTCAATGTTTCAATCAGGCGATTTTTACTTTTTTTATCTATTCTACTTAACTGGGTGTCCGCAGAGATATCGATTCTCTTTAAGAAGAATTCTATGAAATTATTGGTTAAAAACTGTTTTAAGTAATTTTTAATAAATGTTTTTCCCTTTTTCTGGAAATCCTTATTGAATTTATTTTTTAGCTCTTCACGAGAAAAATTAGGAACCAAATCAATAGCTATTTCGCAAGTAATGTCACTTTCACTATCCAGTATATCATAGTCCATATCCTTTGATATTTCATTGCTTAAATTAATTATGCCCGGACCGGTCAGCCCCACATGGCTTATCAAGACATCACCCTTAATTTTAGTCTTTTTATAAATGCATTCAACATTTTTCAGCGTTATTCCAGCTATTTTGCTTAAATCTTCTTTAGTTATTAATGGAGCTAAGCCATATTTTATTTTGGTTTTTGGCTCATTAATCAAAGAATAGTTTTCAATGCTGCATCCGGTTTGAGGGTATGTGGCTCCTCCGGTGGCTATTATAATTTTTTGAGCTTTTATCTCATCGTTTATAATAAAGCCGGCATCGATTTTAGTTACTTCATAATTATACTTGATTTCAACATTATCGAGGTGTTCAATCAAGCCATTCAAAACGTCGACTGATCTTTCACTTTCCGGAAAAATTCTGTTGTCATCTTCTTGTATAAAATCAAAATCAAAAAGTGAGTATAAATCTTCGTTGGTGAAGGTATAAAATGAGTGTTTTAAAAAGTTTTTGGCATCATAGGAGTTCAATAGCTTTTTAAGTGGTTTGTTGTTTGTAATATTGCATCTTCCCCCACCGGTTAAAAGCAGTTTTTTACCCAATGAGGAATTCTTTTCAAGCAATACTACATTCAAGTCCCTGGGGCATGCAATAGCAGAAGCTATTCCAGCCGGACCACCACCTATAATAGCTATATCATAATCCATTTTATCTATGGAGTTAATCTGTGTCTGTCTCTTGGGAAGAGTACACATTCACGAATGTTTTCAGATCCGGTAAGCACCATAGTTAATCTGTCGGCACCTACACCCCATCCTGCATGTGGAGGCATACCGTATTCGAATGCTTTTAAGTAGCTTCCAAATCCGTCAGGGTTCAAATCTCTTTCTTCAATTTGTTTTACAAGTAAATCGTATTGGTGGACACGAGTAGCTCCGGAAGACAATTCCAAGTTGTTATACATTAAGTCGAATGCATGTGCATATTTTCCATCATCTTCAAATGGCATTACATAGAACGGTTTGATTGCTGAAGGCCATTTGGTTAGGAAGTAGAATCCTCCCATGGTGTCGCCTAATGCCTTTTCAGCAGCACGGGATAAATCTTCTCCCCATTCCATTTCAATGTCTTTTGAGTTGACGATGTCTACTGCTTCATCATAGGTAACGTGTGGGAATGCTTCATCAACTTCAGGCAATTCGTGGCCTAAAATTTCCAATTCGTTAGAACAGTTTTCTCTAACGTCATTAACAACATTAACAATCATGTCGTTTAAGATTTTCATTACGTCTTCGTCATCCATAAAGGAAGCTTCCGCATCTATGGAAATAGCTTCGTTCAAGTGTCTTAAGGTATCATGCTCTTCTGCTCTGAAAATCTGACCTATTTCAAATACTTTATCCATTCCACTACCCATCATCATTTGTTTGTATAACTGTGGGGATTGACCGAGGAATGCTTCTTTTTCAAAGTAAGTAATCGGGAATAGTTCTGTTCCACCTTCAGTAGCTGAAGCTACGAGTTTAGGAGTATTAATTTCATAAAATCCATTTTCATAAAAGAAATCTCTAATGGTATGGAACATTTGTCCTTTGATTTTAAAGATTGCGGACACGTTTTCTTTTCTTAAGTCCAAGAATCTTGAATCAAGTCTTGTATCAATTTCAGCTCTTACTTTTTCTGTTGGATCCATTGGTAAAGGTTGATTAGCTAAGTTCAATATTTTAATTTCTTTTGGAATGATTTCAACACCGTTTGGTGCTTTTCCTGCATCCTGAACAGTACCTTTAATGGCTACAACGGATTCTTTTCTAAAAGCTCTTAATTCTTCTAATATTTCAGCATCTACTTTTTTAGAAGGTGCTGTAATTTGTATTCTACCAGTCACATCACGGATAATAACGAATATAATTCCGCCTAAATCACGGATTTCATGAACCCAACCCATGATAGTAACATCCTCTCCAGATAACTCTGGAGTAGTATCTTTAGCGTAATTAGTTCTTCTCCAATCATTTAATAAACCTTGCAATTAATTCACCTCAGGCTGTAAAAATTAAATTTTCATTATGTATTTAAATTTTGATTTAATCTTTAATAAAAGTATGTAAAAATTGAATTATTTTGTTTCGGATTTTTCTAAATTAAAAAAAATAATCCTTAAGAGAAAATTTTTTTATTAAAAAAAAATAAAGTTATAAGTAGTAATAAAAGTGAATTAATTAATTCGAAAAGAGGTAGTTTTATGTTTTGTCCTAGTTGTGGGAAAGAATTAAAAGATGATTCAAAGTTTTGCAAGTATTGCGGCTGTAAAATAAAATCCCGCAACAATCAAAGCAATATTTCCAACGTTAGCAAGAATGATTCGGCTGATAGTGAAGATAGGAATCAAAAAATACTTATCGGTGTTTTAATCGCTGCAATTGCCATTCTAGCTATTGTATTTGTTGCTTTTGGAACTGGTTTGTTTAATAACGGACATTCCGCCAGCAGTGGTGGCAGTTCACAGCAATATTCATCTGTCAGCTCATCTTCAAACCCTGTTTCACTAAGCAGTTTTCCTGTAAGCGAAGCTCCGGCGTTAGCTAGTGCTATAAGAAGTTCCGGAGGCAATTTCCCGGTACAGTTCAAATCACTTTCCCTATCCAAATCACAATGTCTCTATATTTTAACCAAATCCATATATTTGATTGGAAATGGTAATCCGAATGCAGTAATATCCGTTGGAGATCCTTCTTACGCTTCGCACCCTACCGGCCGTGATTCTCCACAAAATATTTTGCAGGTGAATTATGTGGACATGTGTAAAAGATTTTCAACATGGATAGAAGGTAATGGGGCTATTCCAAACTACGTTGGTGTTTATCAATCAGGTGTTGCCGACATATCCCCATCAACGCTGTTAGAAATTTGTATTGATATATTAATTGATTATGGTAATAGCAAGAGCTTACCGCCATCAATTAATGTTTAAGTGATTTTTAATCACTTTTTTAATCTTGTTTTAAATGAATTTGCGTGAGCAAAGAATCCTTCATATTCAGCTATTGGAACTGATGTTTTGGATAATTCCTCCAAACCTTCTTTTGTAATTCTTTGTACAGTAGGTTTTTTAATAAATGCTTCAGTTGAAAGGCCTGAATACATTTTTGCTCCGCCGCCTGTAGGCAATACGTGATTTGTTCCGGATCCGTAGTCTCCTGCTGCTACCGGAGAGTAAGCTCCTAAAAATATGGAACCCGCATTTTTGATTTGTGATAATGTTTCATCATCCTCTTTTGTGGATATGATTAAATGTTCAGGAGCATATTCATTTGTGACATGAATTGCTTCATCGAATGTAGTAGTGATAATAATTTTTCCACTTTTTGACAATGACTCTTCTATTATTTCACGTCTAGGGGCAGTTTCAGTTAATTTTTTAACAAATTCATCAGTTTTTAAAGCCAATTCTTCACTGTCAGTCACCAAAAAGCAGGATGCATTAGGGTCATGCTCTGCTTGAGCTAAAATGTCTGTTGCTAAAAATTCGGCGTTTGCAGTTTCATCGGCTAAAATCAATACTTCAGACGGGCCTGCCGGAAACTCAATATCCACTTGGCCGTAGACTAATTTTTTGGCGGCAGTCACGAAAATATTTCCAGGTCCAACAATCTTTTCAACCCTTGGCACAGACTCAGTTCCATATGCCAATGCACCAATTGCCTGAGCGCCGCCCACTTTATAGATTTCATCTGCACCTGCAATGTCTGCTGCAACAAGAATTGCATCCAGGATTTTCCCGTCTTTTTGAGGCGGTGTAACGCAGACTACTTTCTCTACGCCTGCAATTTTAGCAGGGATAACGGTCATTAATATTGAAGAAGGATAAGCTGCTCTTCCTCCAGGGATATAACAGCCTGCTGAGTTTATGGCTCTAACAATCTGGCCAGCAGTAATTCCAGGGTTTACTTCGATTTCCCATTCTTCAGGGATTTGTTTTTTGTGGAATTTTTCAATATTGGATGCAGCCCGTTTTAAAGCATCTAATAATGAATCGTCTAAGGTATCGTAGGCTTCCTTAATTTCCTCTTTAGATACTTTTAAATCTTCAACTAAAACTCCGTCAAATTTTTCAGTATATGATTTTAAAGCTTCATCACCATTTTCACGAACATTGTTTAAAATTTCAGAAACAGTATCTAAAACATTGTTTACATCCTGTTCTGATCTTTTTATTGTTTCTGCTAAATCAATTTCGGAGTATTTTAATATTTCCATTATAACACTACCTTAAAATAGCTCCACTGTCTGCAGACTGAACTAATTTTTGATAAATGCTTAACCAACCATCAACATCACTTTTCGGATGTTTTACAGATTTTAATCTTTCAGCTATTTCTTCATCGGTCAGTTCCACATTAATGGATCTGTTTTTAATGTCAATTTCAATAATGTCTCCATTTTTAACGGCCACAATTGGTCCGGATGCCATTGCTTCAGGTGAAACATGTCCTATACATGGGCCACGAGTTCCTCCGGAGAATCTTCCGTCAGTTATAAGGCCGACATCTTTAATTCCCATTCCTGCTAATGCTGAAGTGGCATTTAACATTTCTCTCATTCCAGGACCGCCTTTTGGACCTTCATAGATAATCACGACAATATCCCTTTCTTCAATTTCATGATTGAATATAGCTTTTGTCACTTCTTCTTCGGAATGATATACCTTGGCAGGTCCTTTAAGATGCATTAGTTCCTCTGCAACTGCACCTTTTTTAACTACACTGCCGTTTGGAGCAATATTACCTTTTAAAATAGCTATTCCACCATCTTCATGATATGGATTATCCAATGTGTGAATAACGTCAGTATTTTTATTTTCAACATCTTTAAGGTTTTCTTCGATTGTTTTGCCCGTTACTGTAAGTGGAGTAGTGTCAATTTTATTTTCCAATGTTTTTAAAACTGCAGGAATTCCTCCAGCCAAGTGCAAGTCCATCATCGTATCTTCACCTGCAGGTGAAATTAATGTAATATGTGGAATTTCACGGCTGATTTTGTCAAATAATTCTAAATCAACAGAGATGCCTTCTACTTCACTTGCGATTGCAGGAATGTGAAGTGCAGTGTTTGATGAACCACCTAAGGCCATGTCTATTGCAATAGCGTTATTGAATGAGTTCTGTGTTAAAATATCAGATGGTTTTATATCGTTTTTAACTAATTCGATAATTTGTTTTCCACTTTCATAAGCCATTTTATTGTTTTCTTCGGTATTGGCATGGGTTGTTGCGCATAATGGAAGAGATAAACCTAATGTTTCAGAAATACAGGCCATTGTGTTTGCCGTAAATAATCCGGAGCAGCTTCCAGGACCCGGACAAGCACATTTCTCCATTTCATAAACTTCCTCTTCTGGAATTTTTCCGGCGGAGTATTCTCCAACGGCTTCAAAGACAGTAATTAAATCAGCATTTTTTCCTTTGTAATTTCCCGCTGCCATTGGTCCGCCAGTAACAACAATACTTGGGATATTTACGCGGCAAGCACCCATAATCATACCCGGAACGACTTTATCACAGCTAGGAATTAATACCAACCCGTCAAAAGCATGTCCTTTTGTCATGCTTTCAACCGTTGCAGCTATTATTTCTCTTGAAGGGAGTGAATATTTCATTCCTTCGTGATTCATACTGATTCCATCACAGATTGCCATTGTGTCAAATTCGAAAGGGACACCTCCGGCAGCTATGATACCTTCTTTTACAAATTCAACAAGATCTCTGAGGTGGATGTGGCCGGGAACAATATCAGTAAAACTGTTTGCTATTCCGATGAACGGCTTTTCAAAATCATCGTCACCTAATCCGCAAGCTCTCAATAAAGACCTGTGGGGAGCTCGTTGAATTCCTTTTTTAATATTATCACTTTTCATTTAATCGCCTACTAGTTTATAATTATATTTTTTAATAGTTTTAAATGTATATATTCACTTAAAAAATTAAAATTATTTTAGAGTATTAATTTGCTATCTGACAAGAGAGAGTTTCTTTAAAGAAAACTTTCAAATGATGAGAAAAAATATATCTTCCATACATTCCATATGCTAATGGCATTCCCAGTTATTGTAAATCTTTTTGATTTCAATTTTTCAAGTAATTTCATTTATCTGTTCTTTTTGGTGCCTATAATTTCTACAATTCGTGATAATAAGATTTAAAATGAAAACATAACATTTAATATATATAATTAATAAATATCTTATTTTCTTAGAGGGGATTTTAATGGATAGTTTATTATCTATTTGTGATATTAAAGAGGACATATCATACATAATTGATTTGGCTAGTGAAATCAAAGCAGGCAAAAAGGAAGAAAAACCGCTAGAAGGTAAGACTTTAGCAATGATTTTTCAAAAATCATCAACTAGAACAAGAGTCTCTTTCGATGTTGGAATGTATCAGTTAGGCGGAAGAGCAATATTTTTGTCATCCAATGACTTACAGATGGGCAGAGGAGAGCCTATCTCTGATACAGCTAAGGTATTGAGCCGTTTTGTTGACGGAATAATGATCAGGGCTATTGAACATGATGACGTAATAGAATTAGCCAAATATTCAGATGTCCCTGTCATCAGCGGATTAACTAATTTGGAACACCCTTGTCAGGCGCTGGCTGACGTGTTAACAATTAAAGAGCATTTCGGATCTTTTGATGATAAAAAAATATGTTTCGTAGGCGATGGAAACAATGTATGTAATTCCCTTCTTTTAATTGCTCCTCTTTTAGGCATGGATATGTCTGTTGCATGCCCTAAAGGCTATGAACCAAATGAAAACACTGTCAAAATAGCTTTGGAGTTTGCTAAAGAGAATAATACTGAAATTACTATTTCTGATGATATCAATGTTGCACTGGATAATGTTGACATTGTTTATACTGACGTTTGGGTCAGTATGGGTGATGAAGCCGAAGCGGCTCAAAGAGAAATCGATTTAAAACCGTATCAAGTCAATAAAGAATTGATGGATTTGGCTAATGATGATGCAATATTTATGCATTGTCTGCCGGCAATTAGAGGAAAAGAAGTTACCTCAGATGTCATCGATGGTCCTCAATCTGTTGTTTATGATGAAGCCGAAAATAGGCTTCATGCACAAAAAGCTGTTCTTTATTATTATCTAAAGGATTAAAGTCCTCCGAAAATTGCAAAGATTATAAATATAAATATTAAACAGATACAACAAGCTAAAATACCGCCAACATCACTATTGCTTTTTTTAGTCGATGTTGTATTATTGACTGTTTGTTGTTGATTTTGCGTATTATCTATAACTGTTGCCTTTTTTGGCGGTTCCGTTTTTTCTGTTGTTTTATAATCATGAACTAAATTAACACCGCAATTTCTACAGAATTTACCGTTTTGAGGATTTTCAGTTCCACATTCTGGACAAATTATCATAAATATACCCCCATAATTAAATATAACATCCTAACAGCCATTTTCATGATTATTATTAAACCTATGCCACCTATAAAGCCTGTCGTAAATCTTAGAGTATTGTTGCTTTTCCTATATCCTAATAATTGAGTAAAGCCATCAATTGTAGTAGGAATCAGGAGTATCACTGCAATTACAAATAATTCAGGTGTGTAATTTATCCTAAAGAAGAAATTATAAACTAAAAATACAGCCAGTCCAGTATAAAAGCCGGTGCATCGTGCACATACTGGAAACTGATGGTTTTTTATGAAAAAACTTCTTTCAGGTATGCGATGACATAATAATTTTGAATAATTCATGAAATCATCTCGTGTATTACTTGTGTTTAACTATGTTTTTTTCATATTTAAACTTTTCAATTTTTTCATCAAAATTCTGTTAAGAATAATTATATATATTGAACTTTACAAAGATTACTTCATAATAAAAGATATATAAAGGTTTTTAAAATGAGAGGCGGAGAAGCGATTATTGAATCCCTTAAAAAAATGGGAGTAGAGACAATATTTGGTTATCCTGGAGGACAAACCATACCTTTCTATGATATGTTATATGATGCAGACATCAACCATATCCTAGTTAGACACGAACAGGCAGCGGCTCATGCAGCAGATGGATTTGCAAGAGCTTCAGGTAAAGTTGGTGTGTGTTTGGCAACTTCTGGACCAGGTGCAACTAACTTAGTTACAGGAATTGCTACTTCTTTTATGGATTCTTCTCCTGTTGTAGCTATAACCGGACAAGTTCCTACTCATTTAATAGGAAATGATGCATTTCAGGAAGCAGATATTATTGGAATTACTATGCCTATTACCAAACATAGTTTCCAGCCAAGAGATCCAGATTTAATACCTTCAGTTATTAAAACAAGTTTTGATATAGCTACTTGCGGAAGGCCTGGGCCTGTATTGATAGATGTTCCAAAAGAAGTTCAAGAAGGCGAACTGACAAAATTTGACGATAATCTGATTCAAACTCCTGGTTACAATCCTACTTTAAAAGGCAATCCTAGACAAATTAAAAAAGCGTATAATTTAATAAAAGAAGCTAAAAGACCGATGGTTCTTGCGGGAGCAGGTGTAATTTTAGCAAACGCTTGTGAAGAACTACATGAATTTGTACATTTAATCAATGCCCCTGTCATGACTTCACTTTTAGGAAAAGGAGCTATTGATGAAACTGAAGATTTAGCTTTAGGAATGCTTGGAATGCACGGAAGAAAAGTTTCAAATGATTCAGTCAATGAATGTGATTTATTAATAGCTATCGGTATAAGATTTTCAGACAGAACTACCGGAAGATTAGACAGTTTTGTTCCCGACAGTAAGGTAATCCATATCGATATTGACCCGGCAGAGATTGGCAAAAATGTTTCTGTTGATTTACCGATTGTAGGAGATGCTAAAAATATCTTAAATCAATTGAATGACTTATTTAAAAATTACAAAGTTTCCAAAGACGTAAATGAATGGACTAGTAAAATTCAAAAAAGAAAGCAGGAATTATTGCCAAGAGTTACCTATGATGACGTACCGCTTAAGCCACAGTCAGTAATTAAAGAAATTAGTGAAGTTTTAACTCCGGATTCCATATTAACAACTGACGTTGGCCAGAATCAAATGTGGGCAGCCCATTTTTATGACGCTCAAAAGCCACGTAAATTCATTTCATCCGGTGGATTGGGTACTATGGGATTCGGTTTCCCTTCAGCTATTGGAGCTAAAGTGGCCTGTCCTGAAGATGTTGTTGTTTCCGTTAATGGAGACGGCGGATTTTTAATGGTCTGTCAGGAATTGGCTACCGTTTATGAATATGACATACCTGTCATTGCAGTAGTATTAGAAAATAGAACTTTGGGAATGGTTTATCAATGGCAAAGCTTATTATATGATAGAAGGCATTCTGAAACTAAATTGGGACACTCACCGGACTTCGTGAAGTTGGCTGAAAGTTTCGGAGTTAATGCAGTTAGAGTTGAAAAGCCAGGTGAAACAAAAGAAGCTTTAAAAACCGCAATAAAGGATAATGAAGCAGTCTTAATCGATGTTGTTGTTGATCCAAATGAAGCACTTCCAATGTTGCCTCCGGGAGCAGGCATAAACGAAATGATAGGTGAATATAAACTAGAAAAAGATGTGATTTAAATGGAAAAATATCATGTTATAAGCACATTAGTAGAAAACAAACCAGGTGTTCTACAAAAAGTTGCTGGCCTATTTACAAGAAGAGATTTTAATATTGACAGTATTACAGTCGGCGAATCAGAAGTTGAAGGACTTGCAAGAATGGTAATTACTGTAAAAGCTGATGATAATATATTAGAACAAGTCACTAAGCAATTGAATAAGTTAGTTGACGTTATCAAGATTAAAGATATTTCTAAAAATGCAGTTAAAAGGGAATTATGTTTGGTTAAAGTAAATATTCCTAATGAAAAAGCCAGAGCTGAAATAATACAGTATGTAAATATTTTCAGAGCAAAAATCGTTGATGTCACTGAAGAAACATTAATCATTGAAATTACTGGTGATATGGAAAAAATTAATGCATTTATATCTTTATTAAAAGGTTATGGAATCAAAAGGATTTCAAGAACCGGGCTCACTGCAATGTCAAGGGGGGTTTAAAATGACTATATTGGAAAATGTTTTGGAAGATAATAAGAAATTTGTGGAAAACTTTGAAGGCAAAGAAATGTCTCACCATGCACAAAAGAAGTTAGCTATTTTAACTTGTATGGACTGCAGATTAATCGACTTTTTTGAACCGGCATTAGGCCTTGAAAGAGGGGATGCTAAAATTGTCAGAAATGCCGGAAATTCAATCGTTGGTGAAGATGCAATAAGATCTATTGCTGCTGCATTGTACAATCTTGGAGCTGAAGAAGTGATGGTCGTAGGTCACACTGAATGTGGTATGGCCGGAGCCGATGCTGAAGCTTTAAAAGAAAAAATGATTGCAAGAGGAATTAAAGAAGAAGATATTGCAAAATATGATTTATCCGAATGGATAGGTGGATTTGAATCTGAAGAAGAAAATGTAAAGAATGTTGTTGAAAAAATCAAAAACCACCCATTAATTCCTGATGTACCAGTTCACGGTCTTATCATAGATATTGTAACTGGTGAGTTAAACGTTTTAGTAGATGGTTACTAATCATCTATTTTTCTTATTTTTTTTAAAATGATTAATTATTCAGTCTATAAATCTCCCATTGGAGATTTTTTACTTTGTTCTCGAAATGATAAGCTAATAGGAGCATGGTTTAAAGGCCAAAAATACTATTTAGCCAATATCAATGAAGAATTGGTCGAAAAAGAAGATGAAGTACTAATAAATGCCAAAAAATGGCTGAATCATTATTTTGATGGTAAAAAACCCCAAAGCATCGAACTTGATTTGGATCTCGAAGGAACTGAATTTAGGAAAGAGGTTTGGAGAATTCTTTGTGAGGTTCCATATGGTAAAACCATCACTTACAATGACATTGCTAAACGGATCGCTTTTGAAAGAGGAATTGAAAAAATGTCTGCTCAGGCTATTGGTGGAGCGGTAAGTCACAATCCGATTTCCATAATAATTCCCTGTCACAGAGTTATTGGTTCGAATGGAAGTTTAACCGGTTATGCGGGCGGAATCGATAGAAAATTATTCCTATTGAAACTTGAAAATCCATCATTTCAACAGAAAGTAAGTTCAAGCCCTTAATTTTTTCATATACCTGTAGAGTATATAATTAAAAATCAGTATTATTAATGAGAAAATAAGAATATAAACCACTGGATTAAACACAATATTTATTTTAAACCCTTTTAAGGTTAAATATATGATGTCTGTTGTTAAAAACATATTATATTTAAAGAAGTGCGGTATTATAAAGATAAATGAAAGGTCAAAGAGTATGAGATATATAAATACAAGAAGGAATCTATGATAGTCATTTGACACAACATTCTCTTCAACGAGTATATTAACTCCAAAAATCACTAGGAAGTATGCTCCGAACAAATTGCCGATGTATAGCACATCATGCAACCCATATGTATCTAACATAGCACACACTACATATGAAATTATGAGAGATGATATAAAATTTATCACTAAGAAACGTATATAGTTATTATTCATTAAAATTCACATTATTACTTTTATTTTTTTAAATATATAAAATTCATCAAAAAAAGAAAAAAAATATTTCACAAAGAATTGTGAAATATTACTTAGTCACGTTTTGAATATCCAACACCAAATATTGCAGATACGATTAAAATTGCAATTAATGTGTATAACACATTAAAAGGATTACCGCTGTATACAATTGAGTTTTCAAGATTTTTCTTGATTTTATTGCCAGTACTTGTAGTATTGTTAACATCTGCAGTAGTATTATTATTATCTAAATTTACAGTATTTATTTTGTTAACTATTACTGTTCCCCCATTGTAATGAGGTTTTGGCCCTGGGCAATATTTTTCATATAAACCCATTTTATATGCAATTAGATCTCCTTGTTTTTTAATTTTTTCAGATACAATTAACTTAGATGTCTTATCATCGTATTTTAATGCATATGAAGACATATCTTTATTATTGGCACTGTTTACCCATATATAATAAAATATTAAATCCTTCCATAATGGATTATGTATAGGAAATATATTTTTATTCAATTCCAATCCAAGTACTTCTGAAATACCATCAATGGCTTCATCAGTGCTTGTTTCGTTTATTTTAACCTCACTTGCTGAGGTTAATACATAGAGATATGGATAACCTTTCTGAATATTAATACCTTGTGATTTGAAATAATCTAAAGCTATTAAACTTGCATTAACACCAATTTCTTTAATTTCATTTGACGTTATTGCTTTTAAATCTTCTTGTTTTTCATTAAGGTTTAATTTTAAAACTCCATCTGTAGTTTTATTTACCATATCAACAATGACCAACGCTCTTTTATCTGGATTTTCACTCCAAATAAATGCATCATCATCAAAGTCTCTTGAAACACCTACTATATTTTTTTGCGCATTCTCAAGAGGTAAATCATTTTGTGGATAATTATTTTCTTCATTACTGACTCCGGTTGAAAGCGGTCTTTCTAAAGGACTAGTAATTCCGGAAATAACCTCGTTTATTTGAGGATTACTCCATGAATTATCAGTTAGACCATCATTACCAAATGTTTGTAATTTTTCAGTTTCATTCTCATTAAATCTCATTGATAAAGATTCTTTGTTTACTACGTTTAAATTCGTTTTAGTTAAAGGTAACATCAAAAGATTACCATTACTATGTGTTACATATCCATTAGGAGAATTCTTTATTTTATTTAAAACATTTTTTTCGGTTTTATCATTAATCTCAGCCAGTTCAAACACATCTAATGATTCTCTCGAATCAATAATATTTGAGCAGGGCAATTCATTTATACTTGAATCCGACAATCCATCGGTATTTAACTTATAATTTATCCCATCATCTGAATCATCATATGAATTTGAAGGAACATCAATATTTTGTGGTTCTTCAGGTTCATAATTTATCTCATTATCTGAATAACTCAAATATAAATTTGAAGGAACATTAACGTTTTGCGGTTCGTTCGTTTCATTATTTATCCCGTTATTCGGATAATCTGAGCATGATTTTGAAGGAACATTAACGGTGCCCGATTCATTGTTTCCAATATTTTCTATTGGAGTATTCCCCTGATTTAATGATTTTTGTGTACCATCACTACTAGCGGTTACATTTTCGTTAGCTGAAACAATACTTAGTGAACACAGTGCTAAAATTAATAAAAAAACCATGATAACACCATGTTTTTTCATAAAGTCTCCTTTGATATATAATCAATTGCTTAATTATATCCACTATAGATCTATAGTAATACCAAAAGGTATTACATCTATTATATATTTAGATTATTTTAAAAAAATTTTACTATTCTGATACTCGTTACTTATTTAAATATCAAAAACAATATTATATAATTGATAATTTTAATCTAATTATTTTTTCAAGGAGATGTTATAAATGAAAATGTATTATGATGCAGATGTAAATACTGATGCACTTGAAGGAAAAACAATTGCTGTAATCGGTTATGGGTCTCAAGGTAGAGCACAATCCAGAAACATGGCTGATAGTGGTGCTAATGTTATTGTTGGTGTTCGTGAAAATGGAAGTTCTTGGAATTTAGTTAAAGAAGACGGAATGACAGTTAAAACTATTGAAGATGCAGCTAAGGAAGCAGACATCATTCACATTTTACTTCCTGATGAAATCCAAGAAAAAGTTTACGCAGAACAAATTGCACCTTATGTAGAAAGTGGAAACACTATCTCATTCTCTCACGGTTATAATATTCATTTTGGCTTAATTAAACCTAATGAAGATGTAAATGTCGTAATGTTTGCACCAAAAGGACCTGGATCCATGGTAAGAAGAACTTATGAAGAAGGATTCGGTATTCCAGGTTTAGTTGCAGTCCAACAAGATGCAACCGGTGATGCACTACAACTTGCATTGGGTATGGCAAAAGCTTGTGGTTTAACTAAAGCAGGAGTTTTAGAAACTACTTTCCAAGAAGAAACCGAAACTGATTTATTCGGTGAACAAACCGTTTTATGTGGTGGTATTACTGAATTAATCAATGCAGGATTCACCACTTTGGTTGAAGCAGGATACCAACCAGAAATTGCTTACTTTGAAACCTGTCACGAAGTAAAACTCATCGTTGATTTAATTTACGAAAAAGGTTTCGCTGGAATGTGGACAGACGTAAGTAACACTGCTGAATATGGTGGTTTAACAAGAGGAAATAGAATCATTACTCAAGAAGCAAAAGACGGTATGAAACAAGTTTTAAAAGAAATCCAAGATGGAACCTTCAAAAAACAATGGGCTGAAGAAAACGCTACTGACGGAGCTAACTTAAAAGAAATGAGAGCTGCTGAAGGGCAAAAAGACATTGAAATTGTTGGTGAAAGACTTAGAAAAGCTTGTGGATTACAAAAAGATGATTAAATTCATCTTTTAAACTTTTTTTTATTATTATTTTATTTAATACTTTTAGCTATTGATTTTTAAACAATATCCAAATTGGAGAATTAATATGGTTTTTATTGGAATGGATCATGGTACAACAGGCATTTCCTTTTGTCTGATGTCCGGTGATGGAAAAATAATTGATATTTTTAAAATTGATAGGGAAGATTCAAAAAGTGGAAAAGTATCAGCTATTGAAGAATTGTCTAAAAGAGTTGATTTAAGCACTGTAAAATTAATGGCCATTACTTATGCTATGGGTGATGGTTTTAATAAGATCTTACCGACTGAAAAAGTGGAAAATAGGGGTATTCTTTCCATTAACGGTGCAGGTAAAGTTACCGGCGGGGGAACCTCTGTATTTTCAGAGTTGGAAAATTCAAATATTCCATCAATCATGATACCTGGTCTTCACAAGGATTCTACTTCATTAAACGAGTTATTTAATGCAGCTTATTCACATCAAGCCAGTCCTGAGAAGGTGAGTATTTCATATAATGCATTCAAGGAAACCGGCTGGAAAAATTATATCGTTGCAGATATATCATCCAACAGCGTTGATATATTAATCGAGGATTCTAAAATTAAAGGGGCTATAGATGCATGTGTTGGAGCGATGGGCATTGTTCATGGACCAATTGATTTAGAAATGATACGTGACATTGATGAAGGCAGAAAAACAGCAAATGAATGTTTTTCACATGCCGGCGCAATTAAAATTGCAGGAATAGATGGAAAAGTAGCCAACATGAAAAATCAGCTGTTAGAAAACTATGTTAATGGTGATGAAAAAGCTAAACTGGCCATTGACACATTGATAATGACCGTAGCTATGGAAATTGCAGGTTTGGACGTTGTTTGTAAAAACGATATTGAAGGCATTGTTTTGACAGGCTCCATTGGAAGTGCAAAAGAACCATTTAACTTTGAAGATGAAATTAATAAATACTTTAAAAATAAATACGAGTTAAAAGTAATTTCTAAAGAATCAGGAGCAATTGGCGCTGCTCAAATAGCGTGTGATGTTTATAATGGTGAAAAAGAGATTTTAGGTATTGAAGTAGATTATTGAGTTAGCTATTCTTTTAAGCTAACGTAAACTATATTTCCACCTTTTAAAGTCTCAATACCATTTTCATTTTCTAAAACGATATTTAAGTAATTATCAATAGCGATTATTTTGCCTTCGGCTTGGTTGTTGTCTCTTAATTCTACAGTTACATTTTTATTTTTAAATTGTTTAAATAACTTATTTACTTGTTCTTTGTCAGTCATGTTTTCCAACCCTTTAATGTATATTATACTTTATATTCTAGATTTATATACTTTAATGTTTTAATATTATACTATGTCAATCAATCAATTAGAAAGCAATTTAGAAGCTATTACTAGAACTATAGCAAAACTCGAAAAAGACGGTTGCACTGATGAAAAAATTCTAAAAGAACTTCGTGAAGAAAGAGATAAGATACTTAAAGATTTAAATCTCTAAAAAATCTTTAAATTCTTTCAAATCTCCAGTTAAATCAATTTTTAATGGAGTAATAGTAGTTTTTTGTTTTATTTTTAGTTCGTAACCGTCACTACCTTCTTCATATTCTGAATAAGGTTCACCACCAATCCAATAATAAGGTCGGCCTCTTGGATCTGCTCTTGTTTCAATTACAGGAACATACATTCTTTTTCCTAAGTGCACAACTTCAAATTCATCATCAATAGGCTTTTCTGGAATATTAACGTTTAATAAGTCAATTCCTTCTGGCAATCCTTTTTTCAATACTATTTTTGCAATCTTGTTAAGCATTTTTTTTGCAAATTCGAAATCCACATCTATTTCCCCACTTTCAAATTTTATATCGTCTCTTGTTACTTCTTGAGAAATTGCTATTGTGGGGATGCCGAAACTGGCTGCTTCAATGGCTGCTCCAACCGTTCCGGATGTAGTCAATTCGGCCTGTCCGATATTATAACCGGTATTTATTCCAGATATCATTAGGTCAGGTTTTTCATCAAGCACTTCAAATAAACCGATAGTTACTGCATCCGTTGGAGTTCCGTTTACTCCATAAGCTTTACTTCCATCTTTCAATATTCTTTCATTTACTCTTAATGGCTCGTATAATGTTAATGCATGACCAATTCCACTTTGTTGAGTCTCTGGAGCTACAACAACAGTATCACACAAATCTTTAACTGCATTTTTAGCAGCAAGTATTCCTGATGCAGTTACACTATCGTCATTACTTATTAAAGCTTTCATAGTATCTATTAAGTATTTTAAATTATTAAAACATTTTTGTTAATCTCTTAAAAAATGATTATAAAAAAGTTTAATAATAATTTAATTTATAAATTATATTGATAAGAAAACATGCAGGTGGAATTTTGGAAAAACCTCAATTGATTAATTTTATTGCAAAAGTTCTAGAGGATTCTGGTTTTAAGGTTTATAAGAACTTTAAAACATCACAAAGAGTTATTGATATATATGCTGTGCTTCCAACCACTATTGGAGATTTTGGAGTTGTTTTAGCATGTAATAACTATGATAAGGAATTCGAAGTTGGGATTGATTTATTAAAAGAAATGGAGGATGCGGGCGATAGCTTAAAGGCTTCTAAAGTCGCTGTTGTTACTTCTGCTTACTTTGATAATCAAGCTACCAATTATGCCCTTAGGAAAAACATTAAATTAGTGGATAGGGACAACTTATTGGAACTTGCAAAGAAATATCAGGATAATTCTCAACAAACTACTTTGGATAGCAATGACTATTCTACAGGCGATGTTGATTATATTGAGGAAGAATATCCGGAATACACTTATGATGCTTCTGATATGGAATATATAATGCGCAGAAGAGATGAAAATCCTGTTGTTTATAAGAATACTTTATATCCTCAAGTTGATGACTATAAAAGTTCTTCTAATAATTTCTTAACTTCATTATTAAATAGAAAAAAGAAAAAACAACAGCATAATAGTTTATATCCGACAAATACAAATCTTTATAATTATAATTATTATTCTCAACCTTCATGGTTTGACCGTTTACAGCCTATTTTAAGCAATCCATTTGTTACAATTGCTTTAGTTGTAATAGTTTCATATTTATTGTCTTTCATTTTTGGTAACTTAATGAAAATAGATTATGGTATAAGCGGTTTAATTGAGATGGTTGTCGCTTTACTTTTATCTTATGGTTTGACCTTTGTATTTGCAGATAGATCAAGGTTCTTTATTACTCGTGGAACAGTGATATTCTTTATTTCACTCATAATATTGATTATTTTAATCTTCATTTAATTACAAATTTTTTGCCTTTTTAATTTATGTAATCAATTTTTTTAGAATATGTGTTAATTGATTTTATTCTGTTTCAGGTTACGAGAAGATATAAAACTTAAAAAGAAGTTATTGATTTCAAAAAATACTATGCTATTAACATCATGGACTTTTTAAAATTAGATGATGATTTCTAATTTCTTTTAACTAGAATTACCAGAATTAGGCCTAATAAGTATAAAAACCAAATCATAATGTCAGTTGGACCGGTTTCAATCCATATCAAGGTATGGGTTAAAATTATTGAATAAATTCCAATTCCTACTCCTTCTTTGGCTATTAAATGAATTATTTTTAAAAATGCGCCCATAAAAAGCATTTGAATTGTAAGGCCGACATATCCAAAATCAAGCATTACAGGTCCAAATAGTGTTGAAGTTAAACAAACATCATAATGAAGGACATAATTGCCTATAAATGATCTGGGACTTCCAGATGAGAATATCATTGATAATATGTGTCCATGTGTAGTTCCAGCTAATGGTATGATTTTTTCAAACACTTCTAGCGTAAATGCCAGCCTATAAAATACTAATTCAACCGGATTAAGTACCCATCCTTGTGTTGCAATAGATTGTGTTGCAATGTATCCGATACCCATTGCTCCAATTGCAATGACTATAATGAATAGCAAAGCTATTTTTCTTGAAATTTTCCCAAGGTAGTACATTGTAATGAAGACACTTCCAATAATGCCAACGACCGATGTTCTATATCCGTTAAGACCGAAAACCAATGCTCCAAGCAAAACAAGTATCAGATATTTTCTGTCATAGTATTTAGCAAGCAATATATTAATTAAAATTAAAAATAGCGGATATGCAATTCTCCAAAGATTGGTTGTGGCTTTTGATTTCAATACACTATCAAATAAGGGTATTCCACCAAGCAAAAGCATATTTAAGCTTTGCAATATAAGGGCTATAATGACAAATATTACTAAGATTTTCTCCGATAGAAAATTTATTTCTTTAGTTTTTTCTATTGTAAACTTTTTTGAAGTGATAAATACAGCTATTGAAAAAACAATGGCCGCAAAAATAATTGTAAGTATTGTTTGGGTGTTAAGCGGATTTTCAAATCTGTAGTTAAATGATCCGATATAACCCATCACTAAAATGACTAAAATAAATATTGGCAGGATGTATGGCTGAAAAAAATCTATTTTTCTATCGCTGAAATGCATAAGTTGCCTCCGAAATCAGGCATTGCAGCGACATGTGTGTGAACATAGCTTGCTAGTGTATTTTTTTCCATAAATCCATCTAAATTATTGTAAGAACCTTTTCCACGGGTTATTTTGAATGCGAAGTCATGTTTTGGGCTGTCGACAATTACTTTTGAGTAATGGAATTCGTGTCCATGGAAAACTTCACCTTTCTTGGAGATAATATTGTCTTGCTGAACTTCAGCAATCGTATATTTCAGTGCTTGAACACGGTCCGTTAGAATTGATTTGTATGGATATACGTCTACCACCTTCTCTTCATGAATGGAGTTCATAAGATACATTAAACCACCGCATTCGGCAAAAATTGGACGGTTATCTAAGTGGAAGTCTTTGATTTGGCGAAGCATGCCGGTATTTTGCGATAGTTCTTTTGAGAATAGTTCCGGATATCCTCCACCAATATATAATCCATCGATATCAGGTAAATTTTCATCGTTTAATGGTGAAAAATATTCTATTTTCGCATTATTCGCCTCTAATGATTCAATATTTTCCTTATAATAGAAATTAAAGACTTCATCATATGCAACTCCAATTTTAACTTTTTGCTTGTTTAGTTTGTTCCAAATAGGTTCTAAATCAGAGGTGATTTTTGGTGCAGTCTTGGCGATTTCAACTAAACGGTCTAAATCAATGGAATTTTTAATTGTTTCAGACCAGATATCAATAAATTTCAATGAATTTTCTCGCTCACGTGCAGGAACAAGGCCCAAATGCCTTTGTTCAATTGAAATATTGTCGTCACGAACAATGCCGCCAATAACTTCAGTGTCAGTGATTTCTTCAATTGATTTTTTAGTCTTAAGGTAATGTGCTTTGTTTTTAACTTTATTTAAAATAACACCAGCAATGTTGATTTCAGGGTCTAGACTTTTAAAACCTAAAACTAATGCTGCAGCACTCTTAACTAAACTTCTAGAATTAATTATTAAAATAACAGGAGCTTTCAATGATTTAGCTATTGATGCAGTACTTCCAATGTCGTTAATGGAATCAATTCCTTCATAAAGGCCTCTGACACCCTCAATAATTGCAATATCTTTATCTTTCATTCCTTTATTATATGAATCTCTTACCTGCCCATCATGCATAAAAAAGGAATCTAAGTTTCTTGATGTATTTCCAGTTGCTAATGTATGATAAGAGGGATCAATATAGTCTGGCCCTACTTTAAATGGCTGTACATTATATTTTTCAGATAAGGCTTTCATAATTCCAGTTGCAATTGTTGTCTTTCCAACTGCACTACCAGTTCCTGCTAAAATAATTCTCATGAATAATAATTTTACTTTTTTTATTAAATAATTTTACTTTTTGAATAAAATATTGATTTAATCAAGTTATATTGTATAAAACACATATTTTAATCTTAAAAAAACTAAATAACTTATATAATTCTTTTTACAAATCATATAATCGCTTAAGTAACTTTATTTTAATTTCCGGAAATTAGGAGATTAGTATGGTAGATAAAAATTTAGATGAATATCGCATATCCAAACCTATGGATTATCTTCATCAGAGGCTTTTTGATAATAATTGCCCAACAATGCATAAATTATTCAATTTCCCCGGCATATTTCAGGGGAGATGTCCAAACAAGAATGCAAATAGTGATGGGACAATGGCTGAAGCTGACATCAGTTATCTGACATTGCTGGATAACAATCATCAAATGATAATTAATGTAGAGGATGAAACAAGTAGTGTCAATGAAAAAACATATAAAAAAATTGACAAATATAGGACAAATCACAAATATTCATTTAATTTACCTGTTTTGTCCGTAATAACTACTTCACTACCTTCAAATAGATGTTTAAAAGAATATAAATTTTCGCCTTCAGATATTTTGAGACCACAGATTATCTCATATTTAAATTATGATGGTGAAAAAATATTAAGTAATATAAAAACTAAAATAGAAAGTAAGAAAGTTCTCACCAAACTTGAATTCATTTGGCTAATACTTGTGATTAGGACATTTGAAGAAGATAATTCTGAAATTTTAGAGATTGTATGTCATTTAATTAACATCGCTAAAGCAGTAAATATGCATTTTAAAATTGAAATGATTTTTTGTAGTCGATATATCATTCGTAAGTATGCCAAGACTATTGAAGATATCCTGAGATTAGAAGAGGTGGTTGGATTGAAAGAAACATTAAGATTTGGAGATATGGAAAAAGAAATTGAGAATCGTGGATTTGTTAATGGTAAAGCCGAAGGTAAAGCTGAAGGTAAGGCTGAAGGTAAAGCTGAAGGTAAAATTATTGGTTCTTTAAGTGTTTTAAGAGAACTGGTTAATGATCCTGATTGTCGTTATACGGTGGAGGAGTTATCTGATAAATTTGGTTTTACTAAAGAACAAATCATTAATGGCAAATAAACATGTTTCAGATAAAATATTATTATTTTATCTCTTTTTTTATTTTTATCTATTATTTTTAAATTTCATAGATTTTTATCACTATTTTTAATAATATAACGAATTTTCTTTTCAATATGTAAATTTATATATAATATTAAATCCAAAAATTAAATCATAATATATGGTGGTCAAATGAGAATACTGTTGATTCATTCTGATTATTTAAATTATAATGTTAAAAAGAAAACACCTGTAGCCGAAGAAATCGATGAGGCTAAGCATGCTGGGGCCTTTGACGATTCTTTAGTAGTATTTACAGCTGTTGAGAAAGAAGACGAAGATAATCCTCAAGGAATTGTTCAAAATTTAGTTAAAGAGGTTTTAAAAACTAATGACCAAGTTAAAGCAGAGAATATTGTTTTATATCCATATGCTCATTTATCTTCATCATTAAGCTCACCTAAGGTGGCTGTTGAAATTTTAAAAGATGCTGAAAAAGCTCTTTTAGAAGAAGATTTAAATGTTCAAAGAGTGCCATTCGGATGGTATAAAGCATTCGAAATCTCTTGTAAAGGTCACCCATTAAGTGAACTTTCAAGAACTATAACTGCAGACACCGAAGAAGAAAAAATCGAGAGAAAACCTTCTAAATGGCAAATTCTTGAAGGAGATAAGATTACTGAAATTGAAGACTTTAAATTCGATAATAAAGCATTCAAACAACTTGTTGATTATGAATTAGGTCAAGGTGCATCCGATGAAGGTGAACCTCCTCATGTTAAGTTAATGAGGGAAAAGGAAATTTGTGATTATGAACCTGCATCTGATGTTGGTAATCTCCGCTGGTATCCAAAAGGAAAATTAATTAGAGATTTGCTAGATGATTATGTTTATGATTTAGTTGTTAGCCGTGGTGCAATGCCTGTTGAAACTCCAATCTTCTATGATTTGGACAATCAGGCAATTTATGAGCATGCATATAAATTTGGTGAAAGACAATACAGAACTGACACTAAAAAGAACTTAATGTTAAGATTTGCAGCTTGTTTCGGTGCATTCAGATTATTAAGTGATTCATTCTTGACCTGGAAAAATTTACCTGCTAAAATTTTCGAATTAACACATTACAGTTTTAGATATGAGAAAAAAGGGGAAGTTGTTGGCCTTAAGAGATTAAGAGCATTTACAATGCCGGATTTCCACTCTTTCTGTGCTGATATTCCTGCATCTTTAGATGAATTTGCAACTCAAACTGACATGTGTTTACAAACCGGGGATGACTTGAACTTAGACTTTGAAGTAATTTTCAGAGCTACTCAAGATTTCTTCGACGACAATGAAGAATGGATGTATGAAATTGCCCGCAAATTCGATAAACCAATTCTTTTAGAAGTATTACCTGAAAGACATCATTATTGGGTTTGTAAAATAGATTTAGCAAACATCGACTTCTTAGGTCGTCCAATTGAAAATCCTACTGTTCAAATCGATGTTGAAAGCGGTAAGAGATTTGATATTGAATACTTAGGTGAAGATGGTAAACAGCATAACCCAACAATCTTGCACTGTTCTCCAACAGGCAGTATTGAAAGGGTTTTATGTGCAATGCTTGAAAAAACAGCTATTGAATTAAATGAAAAATCTCCAATGTTACCTACTTGGTTAAGCCCAATTCAAGCTAGAATTATAACTGTTGGAGAAGCTCATAAAGAATTTGCAAATGAAATATACGACAAAATCAATGGTTCAAACATCCGTGTGGATGTAGATGACCGTGATGAAAGCGTTGGTAAAAAAATCAGAAATGCTTCAAAAGAATGGATTCCTTATATCTTTGTAATAGGGGATAAAGAAGTTGAATCTGGCAAATTCCAAGTAACAGTTCGTGAAACTGGCGAAAAAGTCGATATGGATGTAGATGAATTAATTGCAGAAATTAAAGAAAAAACTAAAGGAATGCCTTATAGAAGATTACCTTTACCAAAAGATATCTCAAAAAGGATTAATTTCCAATAATTATATTTACAAATAAAAATAAATTATTAAGTGTTATTATAACGGAGGAAATTTAATGGACCCAATGTATAGAATCGGAGAAGCTCTTATTGGAGACGGCCCTGAATTAGCCCACATTGATTTATTAATTGGTGATAAATTCGGACCTGTTGGTCAAGCTTTCGCTAATGGATTGTCTAACCTCTCAATAGGTCACACTCCATTAACTAGTGTAATTAGACCAAATTTAATGACCAAACCAGCTACTTTAATTATTCCTAAAGTAACTGTTGGTGATTTAGAAGATGCTAGTAAAATATTTGGACCTGCACAAACTGCTGTTGCAAGAGCAGTAGCTGATGCAGTAGAAGACGGATATATTCCAAAAGAAATTGTAGAAGACATTGTCATCAATGTTAGTGTATTCATCGACCCTTCTGCAAAAGATTTCAGGAAAATTTATCAATATAACTATGGTGCAACTAAATTAGCTATTAGAAGAGCTATGGAAGGATACCCATCAATTGATAAAGTACTTGCAGAAAAAGATCGTGGAACCCACCCAATCATGGGATTCAGAGTACAAAAACTTTGGTCTCCACCTTACTTACAAGTTGCACTTGACTTGGACAGTAAAGAAGCAATGGCAAAAATCCTCGGTGATTTACCTGACAAGGAAAGAGTGCTTGTTGAAGCAGGTACACCACTCGTTAAAAAATTCGGCGTCGGTGTAGTTGAAGATATCAGAGCCCTTCGCCCATCTGCATTCATTATTGCTGATTTAAAAACTTTGGATGTTGGTCGTGTAGAAATTAAAATGGCTGCAGACGCAACTGCTGATGCAGTAGCTATTTCTGGACTCGGTACTATCGAATCTATTAAGAAAGCTATTCACGAAACCCAAAAACAAGGTATTTATGCTATCTTAGACATGATGAATGTTAAAGACTTTGAAGATAAATTGTCACAATTACCTGATGATTTAAAACCAGATATAGTATTATTACACAGAAATGTTGACCTCGAAACCTACAAAGCTGAAAAAGGTGAAGATGTCAGTGAAATGACTGAATGGGGTAACATTAAAAAGATTAAAGAAATCCTTGGCGGTGGCCTTATAGCAGTAGCTGGTGGAATTACTCCAGAAAATGTTGAAGAAGCTATCGAAAAAGGTGCAGATGTAATTATTGCAGGAAGATATATCATCGGTTCAAGGGATGTCAGAAGATCCGCTCAAGACTTCTTGGCTCATTTCCCACCTGACCCTGATAATATGAGACTTGCAATGGATGAAGACGAACAAGTAAATTAGATTAATTTCTAATTTATTTTCTATTTTTTTTTAAAAAAGAGGTATTCTCATGGGATTTTGTAATTCTTGTGGCAGGCCTATTGTAAAAGAAGATTATGGAACAAATGAAGACGGTAGTCTAAACCCAGAATTTTGTAAGGATTGCTTTCAAGACGGAAAATACACAGAACCGGACATCACATTAAGAGAGATGATTATCCGTAAGTCAAAAGAGATGATGGAAAAAAATCCAAGATTGCCTGAAACTACTGCAACTGGTATTACAACAACTTTTATTCCAGGTTTAAAAAGATGGAATCCTGAATTTAAGGACGATTATCAATTTTAAAGTTCATTATTTAAAATAAATTCTTTAACTCTGCTAGCAATGTATTCATCGCGAGTTTTAGTTGTTTTTAATTTATATAATTCTTCTTCTAAATTATTATATTTGTCAACCAAATCATTGTAATCTAGGCGTAAATCGTCATAATCTTTTTCTAAATCTTCATTGACAGCATACATTTCTGCATAAGAGGTTTTAGTGTTAAGATTTTCCTGTTTCAATTGATCATATTTGGTTGTTATGTTATCGTAACTATTTTTAATGTCAGCATGTTTTTCTTTTAAATTGGAACATTTGCTTTTAAGGTTTTTATTTTCTTCTTTAATACTTGTGTATTTGTTTTTGAGATTCTCGTTCTCAATTTTCATGTTAACATATTTGTTTTTTAGATTTTCATTTTCTTCAATTAATTTGGAATGCTTGTTTTTAATCGTGTCATTTTCTTCTTTTAAAATAGCTAACGTTTTTTGTTTTGCTTTAGAATTAATGGATTCTAAGTCATTAATTTCATTTTCTTTTGAATGGAGTTCTTTTTTGAGTTCCTCAATAATTTTTTCGTATTTTGAAGGGTCCGCTTCTTTAAGTTGCCTTTCCAATTTTTCCACTTCCTCTACATAAAAATAGTTAGCTATTTTTTGAAAATCTAATTCTTCTTGTAAATTATTAAAGTTTTCAATTTCGGATTCAGGGATAATGAGAACATCTTCTTGATTAGTATAAATATCTTCATTTTTTGGCACTGTAATTTGAATCTGCTCAGTAGTATATTTTTTCCTCTCACCATTTTTGAGAGTCCTATGATATTCTCTTGAATATTTTTTTACAACACCCTTTCCTACTTTCATGCATAATCCTCAATAATTACTATTATAATAATTTATGAAGTTTAGATATTAATAAAATTTTGCATGAATTGTGGATAAACTTTAGAAGAAATTTTTATTAATTCTAAAATCCATATATGTATCTGATTAAAATGAAAGTTTTTGGAATTTGTGGAAGTCCTAGGAGTAATACAACAGAATATGTTGTTAAAAGTGCTTTAGAAAAGCTTGAAAGTGATGGGTTTGAAACAGAATTATTTTCTTGCTTTGGAAAGGATATTAAACCTTGTATGCATTGTGATTATTGCCTGGAAAATAAAAAATGTATCATAGAAGATGACATGGCAGATGTTTATAAGGGGTTACAGGAAGCTGATGGAATCATTTTAGCCACTTCTATTCAAAGCGGTGGAATCTCAAGTAATCTGGCAGCCATTATGGATAGAACACGTGCTTTTGAAGCGGTTGACTATAATCTGTTAAGAGGAAAAATTGGAATGAGCATCGCAGTTGGTGGAGACCGCACAGGCGGACAGGATTTTGCCCACTTAAAAAATATAACTTATTTCATGATTCATGGAATAATTCCTGTTAGCGGAGGTCCGTTTGGATCTAATCTTGGTGCTTCTTTCTGGTCAAATGACAGTTTAGATGATATTAAAAAAGATGAGTATGGGATGAAATCATTAGATAGAACTTTAAAAGAGTTTGAAAATTTTTTAAAAAAATATATTTAGGTTAAATAACCTAAATACTTAATTTTTCTTTTTCATTATTAAAACACCGCACCCTATACCGGCGAGTATACCAATCACTATTCCTATAATCAATGGTAATCCAAAGTTGCTTTCGCCAGCATTTCCGGTTTTGACGTTGAAAATCTCATGTAAACCTTTAAGTATCGTATCATTATTTACATCATCAACGACAATTATCCTATTTGATAAATCCGAATGATTTTTTAAAAAGTCTTTGGCAATGTTTTGATACGCTAAAACTAGAATTCTTTTGTTTGTGTTATTCACACTGTGTTCTAAGATGTGTGCTACTTCATCAGCTGAATTAAATTTATAAACACTTATATTAATTCCATTTGCATCTGCAATATTTTTTATAAGTTGACCGTTAGTTTCGTTTGCTATTACCATTGTGTCGTTTGTTATATCGACCCCATGTGCTGAAACTGTACTTATTCCAAGTAATAATGCAGATAATAGTATTAAAATTTTTAAATATTTCATTTTTTCACCTATATTTTATTAATTTCCATTATTTCTGGTTTTATTCTTTCAATCGCGCTTATAATGATTACATTTGAAAATCCTTCTATTATTGAGATAAATAAGTAGAACGGTAGTAATGTTGCAAGCAGGGAATCAAAGTTCATTGCTCCTGATATTAGTAATATTACTATTTGCCCAAATGTTGCAGCCATTATTCCTATTAATGTTGAAGCAAATATTGCAAATTTCTTATTTATATCTTCAAATAATCTATAGAATCCAAATGTTGCAAAGGACAATATTAATCCCATAACTATGAAATTGGCTCCAAGTATTGTTATTCCACCCATATTCAATAGTAATGCCTGCATCAGGAGGCTTAAAAATGAAACAATATTGGAACTTAAAGGTCCTAGCAGTATTGCAACAAGAGGTATTAAAAAGAAGTGGATCGGAACTCCAAATGGGGATGGAATAGATAATGAGGTTACAGTTATTGTAAACACACTAAATATTGCCATTGATACTATTCTTTTTCCTTTGTTTTCGTCTTTTGAAAATTTGTAGAAGAATAAGCTCATTATGATTAATGTAATAATCCAATATATTAACGCTTGATTTAAGGGTACTATCCCATCAGGTAAATGCATTTAATCACCATGTGTTTTTCATAAGTGATTTATGTATTATTACTTATATAAATTAATTTATTACTTTTTTCACTAATTTTTCATTTTTAGTATTACTTTTATATAACACTGTTAACCTATTTAATTATTCATTTTACTATTTAAAATAGTATTACTTTTTATTATACTCAATTTTAGAGTGAATTTTCAATT
>JAILDN010000027.1 GCA_024689425.1 Methanobrevibacter sp. | reverse complement strand
CCATCAGTCAGCCTCCTTTTGAATTATTCTTATTTGATCAGCTTTAACAGTTACCGGAATTGGAACTGCTGCTTCTATTAACTCAAGAACAACTTCTTCACGTGATTCATCAATACGAACCACTTTAGCTCTTTCACCTTTGAATGGACCAGAAATAAGTTCAACAATACTTCCTTTTTGAATAGAGGAAATAATTGGCTCTGGTTTTAAGAATCTTTTAGCTTCTTCAAAGGTAATACCGCCCTTACCCTCAACAACACCTCTTAAATGTTGTACTTTTAAGTTAGGATTCCTTAAATCTATTTTAGTTTCAGATTCAACTAAGATATACCCTTTTAAAGATTCCGGAACAAGAATTGATAAAATACCTACACCAGGCATTTTAGCTTTACGGGCTAAAAGTCTAGCAACATTTCTTTCTTGTCCTACAGATGTTTTAAGAGCATATATGGAACTATTAGTATCTTCCATGAAAAATTCACCTATTTCAATATTCTTATTGTTAATAAAATCATATATTAAGTTAAAAGTTATTATAAAAACAATGTAACAAGACTAAAAAAATCTTGTAAAATAGATTTCTATAATATCAATATATCTATTAATAATAGTATATAAAGTTTTCAAAAAAACGAGATTTTGAAATAAAAATTAACATTTCATTATAATTTAATTTGGATCAAATTTTAAAAAAGATAAAAGAAAGGGTTTATAAACCAATTAATTGGCCTATTAAAACCATGACAAAACCAATGGCACCCACAATAAGGACACCAATAGCAGTAATTTTAGCAAATTCCAAATATTCGCTAGTATCAGGTTTTCTTGCTACTTTTAATACTCTTTTACTGTCTTTAATAAACTTATTAAAACTTTCTTGTACATTCATTTTAAATACCCAAAATAAAAAAATTTAGTAAATTATAATAAAATAGTAATATAAAATATAGAAGTTATTTATTAATAAAGTTTTCTATAAATCTAAAAAAATTTAAAAATTATTAATGGATTTAGAAAATTCCATCAATAAAATCATCTAATTGATCACTAGTACTTTGGACTTCACTTGCTGATTCAACATTATCCTCTTCGAAATCAACATCAGAATCTACTTCACCAGATTTAATGCCTGAAACAACAATGGTTGTTCTGACAGTGCTTTGTAATGCTGGGTCAAGTTGAGCACCCCAAATAATATTTGCTTCCGGGTCCAATTTATCGGCAACAACTTGCACGATTTTTTCAGATTCATGTAATGTTAAATCTTCACCACTGGAAATGTTAATTAATGCACCAGTAGCATTTGAAATGTCAATATCAAGTAAAGGACTGCTTAATGCTTCATGTACAGATTCCAATGCTCTGTCACCAGAGTCAGATTCACCCATACCAATCATTGCCATACCAGAACCTTCCATGATACTCTTAATATCAGCGAAGTCTAAACTTACAATACCTGGTTTAGTAATTAATTCAGTAATTCCTTTAACAGCTCTTCCCAAAATTTCATCAGAAACTAAAAATGCTTTAGTTAATGGGAGATTTGGAGCTACTTCTAATAGTTTATCATTAGGAATAATAATTACGGTATCAGATGCTTCTTTAAGTTTTTCTAAACCATCATCAGCATTATTTCTTCTTCTAATACCTTCTGCTGAAAATGGCATGGTAACAACAGCTACAGTCAATGCACCTAACTTTTTAGCTATTTTAGCAACAATAGGTGCTGAACCAGTACCAGTTCCTCCACCAAGACCACAAGTCACAAATACCATGTCTGCGCCTTCAAGAGATTCTCTTATTTCATCCTCAGTTTCTTCAGCACATTCTTCACCAATACTTGGATCTCCACCTGCACCTAATCCACCAGAGGTTTTTCTACCTAAGAGAATTTTTTTATCAGATTGACTGTAATATAAATCTTGAGCATCAGTATTAACGGTGATTGTTTCAGCACCTTCAATACCGATTTCAGATAATCTTGAGATAGTGTTGTTTCCTGCACCACCAGCACCAACAACATAAATATTAGTTTTTTTGATAAATTCGACAAGATCGTTATCTATATCGGAAGTAATAGTTTTTTTGGAATCCATTTTTTCCATTCTTTCTTCAGATTCTTTAATTGCATCATCTATAAATTTCACGAATTAACCCCACATCCTCTGCTTTAAAAATAATTGTTAAATATTTCTGTTTAAACTAATATTTAAATGCAACTATAAATGTGAAAAATTATATCGAAAAATACTGCATTTGTTGAATTTTATCTGTCTCTTGGCATCGCAATAATTTCATGAATTTTTAAATTGAATAAATCTTTAGCGTTTACCGGTGTTAATATAACTGCAGTATCGACGCCGGAGCCTCTACCACCAATTGCAATTATTTCATCCCCAACATCTACCAAACCTGCATCTGCTGCCATGATTGATATTTCACAGGCAACTTTTACACCATGGGAGATCATACGGAGAGTATCTGAAACAATATCTAAAGGAGCAAATCCCCCATATTTATTAGTAACTCCACGATTTGCACCACTGAATGCGTGACAACCTGCTAATGTTGTAATTCCTTTTTCCTCGAGTTCATCAATCATCTCATCAGTAATATCTAATGTATTTTCTTCTTTAAATCCTGCATGATGGGTAACATTAATTATCTCTGCGTCACCATCAATTGCATCATATAATTTTAATGCGGATTTACCTGTTGCGGAAGCAATGACAATAGTATCGATTTCTTCTGAAGCATCTAGCCTTTCTTTTACTGCTGCAACTAATTCATCAGTATAATCTTCACCTTCTTTTTCAAAATATTTGATTTCCATTATTTCACCCTTAAATAATATTATATTGTAATAGTAGTATATATTATTATATAGGATTAATATGATTGATGAAAATATAAAACATGTGATTAATGGAGATTACATTGTTATTCCAATTGAAACTGGCTACATTAAGCCAAATGAAGATTTAAATTCTATTATAATTCCTGCTCGTGAGTTAATGGAAGATGGAGACTATTTAGTGATAGCTGAAACTCCAGTTTCAATTTCACAAGGACGTTTAGTTGATGAATCTGAATATGTGCCCTCCCTTAAAGCTAAATTTCTAACTGTAGTTTGGAGCAAATATCTTTGGGGCTATATTTTAGGACCTCTTTTAAAAATTAAAAAAAGAACAATTAAAAATTTAAGAAGATTGCCTAAAGAAACTGAAGCTCACAAAGAAGTAGTTCTTCAATTATATGGCTTAAAACATGCCTTAAAACCAGCATCAGAGGCAGGTATTGATTTAAGTAATGCTCCAGGAACATGTGTTTCACTTTTGCCTGAAAACCCCGAAAAAGTAGCTAAAGAGATTAAAGCTGAAATCGGCAAAAACATTTGTGTTATGATTATTGACACTGATGCCACATATATGAAAAATGGAAAATACTTTACAGGACTTCCAATCGCTATTGACGGAATTGAAGCAGATAAAGGAGTATTCGGTTACGTTAAAGGCCAATTATGTGAAAATATGGGATCAACACCACTCGGATGCAGTGAAGAAATAAGTGTTGATAAGGCATTAAAAATAGCAAACATAGCAGAAGATTATCAAAAATCATTATCAACAGAAATGAAAACTATCCATAGCGTTAAAGATGTATTAGGTACTTCTGAGAGTGAAGTAACTATTGAAGCTCTTGATAGCATTACCCATACCCCCGCAGTAATCATAAGAAAAATTAACTAACTTTTTATAATATAAAAAATAAACAGATAATATTATAGTTTTAGGGGAAATTATATGAAAAATAATCAAATCACTAACAATTTTTTAAAAAAAGTTGCAGGACCTGATAATTTAAAAGAAACAAAAAAGGTTATAAAAAAATTAAAAAGCAAAAAGGGTATTGAAACAGATGCAGAAATATTTGAAAAAATAAGTAAAAAAGAGATAAAAATAGATGACGATACAAGAATACTAATCAAACTCCATGATGCTTCAATAGCCAATTATCAAAAAGATACCGCACCTAAAACAAAAAAAGAAATATTACGTTGGAACTTTGATGACGAAAAATTTACTCAAAAAATGGATGAATTCACCAAACAAAATGAGATAATAACTAATTCTATAATTACTGATTTCTTAAAAGAAATTTTGAATTCAGAACTTGATTTAGAATACATTAAATTCATTATTTTAGCATTGATTGATGGGATTGAAACCGATGAAGAAATACATGAAAAAACAGACATTAAATTAAATACTGTTAGAAAATTATTGTATAAACTTCATGATGCTTCAATAGCTAATTATAAAAGAAATAAAGACCCTGAAACCCAATGGTTCACATATACCTGGAGATTTGATAAAGAAGAATCTGTTGAAAAAATCACTGAATTTTATACCGCTAGATTAAAACAAAGAGAAGAATTATTGGATGAATTAGAAAATAATTTATACTTTGTATGTTGTATGGAACCAGCACATTTCAAAGGAAATTATACTGAATCTTCCGAATATGAATTCTACTGCCCAGTATGTGATTATGAATTAGAACCATATGATGCTGAAAAGGAAAAGAAATTACTTAAAAGAAGAATTACAATCGATAAAAAGAATTTCCAGAAATTTGAAGAACTTTGTGAATAAACTGATATGATGGAAATTGAAATTCTTAAAAAAGAAAATACGCCACAAAATGTAATAGATCACTCCATAGCCGTGTGTGAAAAAGCATTGAAAATAGCTGAAAATTTCCCCGAATCAAATAAAGAACTTATAAGAAAAGGTGCTTTACTACATGATATTGGAAGGTCTAGAACTCATGACATCACCCATGCCATTGAAGGGCGTGAAATTACCCAAGAATATGGATACTCGACAGACGTGTTAAATATTATTGAAAGACATATTGGTGCGGGTATTACTAAAAAAGAAGCTTTAAAATTGGGTCTTGAAGAAAAATCTTATGTTCCCGAAACTTTAGAAGAAAAGATTGTTGCTCATGCAGACAATTTAATAAGTGGAACTAAAGAAGTTGACGTTGATTATGTGATTAAAAAATGGCAATCTAGAATGGATGAGCCTGATGAAAATATTAAACGATTAATCAAACTTGATGAAGAGTTAATACAAGCTTTTGAGGAGAAATAATGAAGGTAATATGTTCAAGTGAAGAGTCTTTATACAGGCCGGAGGCCGTTAGATGGAGACAGAGAATGGAATTGATGAAACCTATTGGAGATAGTGTTGTATTGCTTCCATGCAGTATGAAAAAGCCATATTCCAATTCCAAGTCACACCAAGCTTTTAGAAAAGTTACACGGTCCTTTCAAGAACTTATTGTAACTTCCCCATTTGGAATCTGTCCAAGAGAACTTGAAAATACTTTCCCTATTCAATCATATGATGTCAGTACAACCGGTTCATGGTCCAAAGATGAAATTACAGAAACTGGAAGGTTAATTGAAAAGTACTGTGAAGGAAAAAATGTTATTGCTCACCTTCATGGAGGATATTTGGAATCCTGTGAGGCATTTTTAGATGAATTTACATTAACTTGTAAAGACGGTAAACCAACATCTCCCGATTCAATTTATAATCTTAGGATGGAACTAAAAAATCACAACAAAATCAACAGACGTGAAAAAGTTTTAAATGAACTTAGGTCAATAGCTGTTTATCAATTTGGTCCTGGAGCTCGCGATTTTATTCCAGATAATGTTAAAACTAAAGGAAGATATCACAAACAGATCATGGTTGATGGAAAACAGATAGCTCTTTTAAATAAAGATTATGGCCTTTACCGCTTAAATTTGGCAGGTGGCGAAATCCTGAAAGATTTGGGCATCAATATTGTTAACATTGATTTCGATTTAGAAACGAATACTGTTTTTGCACCAGGAATTAATAAAGCAAGCCACAATATTATCCCAAATGATGAAGTTGTGGTTGTAAAAGACAATTCTGTAGTTGGTGTTGGTAAAGCTATCTTAACAGGCCGAGAAATGGAGAAATGCTCTAACGGCATTGGTGTTAAAATTAAACATCGTGTGAAATAATTTTTTCTAAAACAATAATACTTAAATACATTAAGTATCAACATAAAAATATATTAGTTGTTATAAATTAATAATGAATTTTAAAGAGGTGACTATAAAATGTCAGAAGAATTAGTTAATTCAATAAAAGATGCAGTTTCTGTTATTAACGATCCACATATGGGAATAAGCATTGTTGAAATGGGAATTGTAAAAGATATTAGTGTAGATGGTGATGAAGCAAAAATCGTTATTCAACCAACAAACCCTGGTTGTATGAGTGTTACTCGTATTGCTGCTGATGCAAAAATTGAAGCAGAAAAAGTTGAAGGAGTCTCAAAAGCAATCATTGAAGTACAAGGTCATGCAATGGCAGACTCTATTAACGAAATGATTAATAGATAATTAAATTTCAAAACACCACCTTATTCAAGTTAGTTTAAATTAATTAACTTGAAATTTTTTTATTTTTCAAAATAAATGGCCAAAAACCAAAACATTTATATAATGATGATAAGCATAAATATAGTTGTTGTATATAGGCTAGTGGCACAGCTTGGTTAGCGCGCTCGGCTGATAACCGGGAGGTCATGGGTTCGAATCCCATCTAGCCTACTTTTCTTGAACTATTTTTTATAATACTTTCTTTCATACGATTATTTTCTCTAAAACTTCATTTAATTGATTATTTTTTTATGATAAAGATTTTTTCATAAATCAGTCATTTTTTCAAATTATTTAAATACTATGCTCTACAAAATATAACTTAAATGTACAAAAAAGTGTATTGGTGAATAAAAATGTGGGGAAAAATAGAAGAAAAATTTAAAAAATATCCTGCACGTATGCGTGTAGCTGAAAAAATGATTGAACTGGGATTATCACTGAATGATGATGGAAAAATCTATTGTGGAAATTTAAAAATCAGCGATAAAGCATTAGCTACAGCTGCAGATGTTGACAGAAGAGCCATTAAATCAACTATTGAAGTTATTCAAAATGATGAAGAACTATTTACCCTATTTAATAATATTATTCCTGCAGGAACATTACTCAAAAACATCGCTAAAATTCTAAACTTGGGAGTAGTTGAAATAGAAGTTGGATCAGAAAATGAAGGAATACTTGCCGCAACATCCGATTTAATTTCAAAAAACGGTATGAACATAAGACAAGCTTATGCTGAAGACAGTGAAATGCAGGAATTTCCAATCCTCACAATAATTACTGAAAATCCAATTAATGGTGACTTGATTAGTGAATTCTTAAAAATAAAAGGAGTCAATAGAGTATCAATCTATTGATTAAGCTGTTCCATTTTTGCTTTTTCCATTTCTTTATCTTCTTCTTCAAGAATTTCCAATAATTCTTCCCAAGCTTCTAAAGATTCCTTAGCAGCCTCTTCAGATAATTTTTCAATAGCATAACCTGCATGGATTAAAACATAATCTCCAAGTTCAACATCAGGGAGCAAATCCATTTTTGCTTCTTGTCTTGCTCCACCAAAGTCAGCGTATAAAATATTTGCTTCTTTATCAATTTTTACGATTTGTGCTGGCGCTGCAATACACATATTTTTCCATCTCCAAAAATTTAAATTAATTATAAATAAAATATATTATTATTGATTATATAAAACTATCTAAATTGGTGATGAGATGACAAATATTGTAATAGGTTCAGGCCCCGCAGGAAGACTTGCTTCTTACGAACTGGGAAAAATAGGCGAAGATGTTACCTTAATCGAAAAAAACCATATAGCTGGAACTTGTTTGAATGAAGGATGTATGGTTATTTGTGCTTTAAGCGATATTTCCAAATTTATTGATTCAAACAAACGATTTAATGAATACGGTTTTATTAAAAGTCAAATAGATGTTAGTTATGATAAAATAGTTGCTAAAATAACCGAAACACAAGAAAAACTACGTAAACTTAATCAGATGGAAAATGAAAGTGTTGGCAATACAATTATTTATGGCGAAGCCAGCATTAATGATAATGAAGTGGAAGTGAATAACGAAAGTATTGAATATGACAAGTTATTAATCGCTACAGGAGCAAGACCACTTATCCCTGATGTGAAAGGAAGCAAGTATGGATTAACCAATAAGGATATTTTAAAGCTCGATGATATCCCAGAAAAGCTGAATATTATTGGCGGAGGCATTATAGCAAGTGAAGTGGCCAATATTTTCTCAACATTGGGTAGTGAAGTCAATATCATCGTTAGAAGTAGATTTTTAAAAGAAATTGACAAAGATACCCAAGAATACGTTCTAAAAAACATCATGAATGATATCAATATTCTAGAAGGAACGGATATCGTTGAGTGCGGAAAAAACAAAGTCATTACTGCAGATGGTGATGAACTTGAAGGAATTCCCTTTTTTGCAACAGGCAGAGTAGCTAACTCTGAAATCGCCAAAGACTTTGTTGATATTAACCCAGACAACACAATTAAAGTTAATGAATTCATGCAAACTTCACGTGAAAATGTATATGCTGCAGGAGATGTTACCGGAGGATGGAAATTGACTCCAGTAGCAAGAATGGAGGGTATTTGTGCTGCAAGAAACATGGCGGGATACCTCAATAAAGTAAGCTACAATTCAATTCCTCAAACAATAAGTCTGAACACCGAAGTCAGTTTTGTCGAAAATGAAAAAATCGGCAATGATGTGAAAACAGAAACAATTGCCATTCCAGGCATTGGCGGTCCTGGAGCATTCTGGCATATACTTACTGGGGACACAGGATATTGTAAAATAGAATTTGATAGTGAAAACAATAAAATTAAAAAAATAAACGATATTTCACCATCATCCCCTAGTGATTTAGCATATTTATCATATCTAATGAGAATAGAGTCACCACTGGAGGATTACTCAGAATTTTTAGAAGTGCATCCGTCAACTGACACAAACTATAAAATCATTAAAAATTTGTGGTTATGATTATTTTCCACAAATATCTATTATTTTTTTTGCCAAAATCTCTTTTGAAGCCAGTACCTCTTCGGAATACTTGTTGACATTAGCCTTAATTGAATCATAATTTTTAAAAGCTTCAAGAATAATTTCATTTGCATGATTGGAATCTGTTTCTAGTATGGCCCCTTCATAAATTCCTGCAATATTATGATATCTTCCCCATTTAATTTTAGTAACTGTAACAATAGGGATTTTACATGCAATAACCTCTTCAATCATGACTCCATCATCAGTTAAGACTGCCAAGTCAATGAAATCAAAAATATGGTTTAACCAATCGATGTATCCCAAAAAGATAATCTTATCTTCATTAATCAAATCAAAATACTCTTCATGCATTGGATGGCCAATAAGAAGTAGATTGTATTCATCTGTGAATTCAGAAAAATTAGAACAAGCCTCAATCATTCCTTTAAAAAGAGATGAACCTGAAGAGAATAAAATAGTCTTTTTATTTTCATCAAATAACGGATATTCCTTGAGTTTCTCAAGCGCAATTTTGGCATCGCCCGAATCAACATCATCATTCAATGGATAATAAGTCTTGTGAATATTATCCGGCAAAACGTTTTCTCTAAATAAATAATATTCAGGTAAAACAAAGCAATCATTGAATTTAGGACATACTTTCATGTCTAAAGGAGTGCAACAAAGATCAACACAAGGTTTGTGAGATAATTTAGCTCCAACACTAGCAACGATAGCTCCCCCACCAATTATTCCAACAACAAAATCCACATCCAATTTTTTTATTAAACTTCTGGCCTTAAAAGTAGCTGTGAACATTCGAAAAGCGGCTTTAATGGATGAGAATTTGGTTGCGGCATGGCCCCCTGCTTGAGGAATAGAAATCTTATGCCAGGAATAACCTTTCTTTTTAAATAATATCCCTGGTGCAGATTCATCGAGAGCTAATTCACATTGAATTCCATTGGCTTCAAGAGAAGTGATGACATTATATGCTATTACTGCATCTCCACCCAGCCCCCTTCCAGTGATTACCACCAAAGCTTTCATTTAATCACCTTTATTAAAGGAAGGTATTTTTTTAGGAACGAATGCTTTAGGATTGTCAGCATGAGGATTGAAAAGAAGTCTTCTAAATCCAAAAGAGATTAATATTTCATTTTTTACTTCATATTGTTTATCTTTTAAAATCACTTTACGGACTAAATCTCCCAATCCTCCTCCAGTTAAAACATCCATTACATAATCCCCAAATGTAGGGTCAAGTAATCTGAGATTACGTCTGAAAAATACTTTGAGAGTGTTTCTTCTGACAAACGCCGTGAAACAAACTGTAAATATTGAAAGTAAAAGAGTCCACCAGAATCCTCCAATCAAATAGAAGGAAACACCTAATGCGACAGCGAAAGCATGATTTCCAACTTCACCCAACATGATTTTACCCAAAAAGTCCAATGGAGAGTATGCTAAACATACTACAAAGAGTAAAAGTGGAGTGTAAACAGCAGGAAGCTCTTCAATAGGTAATGTGCCCACAATTAACATGCATATTATTGTGACAATAGACATTACCATAGTTACCATCGCACATGAGCCCGGTTGCATATCTGAAATATTTAATGGCTGTATTAATAAAGCGATAAGAATTGATGAAAATCCGAAACCATGGATGAAACCTACAACCATTACAAGAACCATACCTAATCCTCTTGAAAACTGGCCGATTTCCATATCCATAAAACTGAATTTTCTTCTTCCAAAAATATCGTCGATGAAAGCGAAAATACCTATAATTAAAATTAGATCATTGTATCCTGGTAAGAAATAAAAAGACAAAATAACCCATGGAATAACACCAACGCCGCGAGGGATTCCACCCCTTACATTAGGGAATAGATTACCTAAATACCCTCTTTTACCAAGAAATCTAAATAATGCATTTATAAATGCTGTTCCTAATGCACAGATAACAAAAACATAAATAAATACAAAAATCATCGACATGTACATAATTCTAACCTAAAAGTTTTATCACTTATAAGTTATAATTATAATCCTATATAAAATCTATGTTAATGCATATCTTAAAATTGCTGCAATGCCACCTAAACTTTCTAATTGCTTACCTCCATCATGTTCAGAGCTAATAACCATTACTTCCCCTTTCATATTTTCAACCATATCCATTTGTTGGCTTAAATTATTAGTTGCCACCATATTATCCAATATCAATAATTTTTCGACAGCACCAATGTTAATAGCTTCACTACACTCTTTTACGCCGTAAGCGACTTTTGATGAATTTTTTGCAATTTCTTCGAGCAGACTATTTACAGCAAACATTTCACTAGCTACCCTATTTTCAACCGTCAATTTATCTACAGTTCCCTTCTTTAAAACCTCGTGGATTCCAACCCTTCCGCCAGTTCCAGTGTTCTCGATGAGGGATTTAGAAGATAATTCCTTATGTTTATCTTTTAAATAATCATAAAAATCATTCTTATAAAATCCTGGCCCTGCAATAATCACACTTTGAATTGAGTCAAATTTATTAATTGATTCTATAATGCTTTCATAGAATTTGACGATGTTCTTATTTCTATTTTTATCCAAGATACGTTTTCCAGAAATATTCCCTTTGATAGGACCATAATACTCAATTCCAAATTGTCTCATTAAACCTATTGTTGCAGTATCATCCTCTATAACTACAATTATTGCAGATAATTTTTTAGAAGCATCAATGGCTTGCTTTAACCTTTTCAATGCCCAGTTAGGCCATTTTAATTTTTTGATTGTGAGCGGAGTATTCAATTTTACTTCCAAAGTATGGTGTGAGCCTAAAGGAATTAGGTCTTCAGGACCTCTTGTGATAACTCCAGTTAATCTTAATTTTCCAGTGAACAGGTGGAAACTGATACCTTCAACATCAATACCCAAGTAAAATGTTTTTTTAACTCCCCTATCACTTCTTAATTTATCTCCAGTGTTATCCTGGATACGGCGAGTTGTTTTTGATGAAACATTATCTCCCACTTCCACAATATGTGATAAGTGCCACAAATCATCTAATGTTTCAGGAATCACTTCCATTATTCCTTCTTTGGTATCTTGTTTAATGATTTTCATTGTATTAATTATTTATATATGTAATGTTTATTAAAGTTATTAACATGAAAATTGGAATTATCGGTGGAAGTGACGGTTTAGGAAAAACCCTCATTTATTACTTCAGAGACGAATTTGATGTGACTATAACTGCAAGAGATCACAATAAAGGCCGCAAAGTTGCGGACGAATTAAACGTTAATTATATTGAATCAAACAAACAGCTAGCGAGCATGTGCGATATGTTAGTAGTATCCGTACCCATTAATAATACGCCTTCAGTTATTCGTGAAGTTGCACCCTTTATGAGAAAAGGTTCAGTAATGGTGGATGTTACTTCAATAAAAGAAGAACCATTAAAAGCAATGGAAGAAAGCTTGCCTGAAAATGTAGAATACATTCCGACACATCCAATTTTCGGTCCGAGGACAACAGAGCTTGATAATCAAATCATTGCCTTGACACCAACTAAAAAAGGAAAATGGTATCCAAAAGTTTATGATTATCTGGCAAGTAAAAACATGAGGATTATAGAAACCACCGCCGAGCATCATGACTATATGATGAGTATTGTTCAAGTTTTAACTCATTTTTCATTTATATCAACAGCTTCAGCAATGGAAAAGCTAAACGTGGACATTAATGAGACTGAAGATTATGAAAGTCCAATTTACAATCTAATGATTGATATGATTGCCCGTATTGTATCGCAAAATCCTTACTTAACCTATTACATCCAAACAATGAACAATAATGGTCCAACAATCAGAAAGGCATTTAGTGATGCTGTAAATGAGCTTAGAGATGCCATTGATAATGAAAATGATGAAAAATTCGTTGAAATAGCTATTGGAGCTACCAAGAATATGGGCGACATCCAAAATGCATTGGGTATGAGTGACAAGGCCATAACCGCATTAAGTCATGAGTTCACTTTACTTAATGAATCTGTTGGTAAGGAGATTGCCTTGAAACATATTTATTCCGGAAAAGTTCATATTGGTATTTTAGAAAAAGTAGATGGGAAAACTGCAACATTGGATAATGGAACCAAACTAAGAGTAGCTAATATCGAAGTCTTAAGTGATGAAGAGTTATACCAATGGAAATTGGAGAACAGTAAGCATGAAAAACATTCCATTAGCTGTGTTTTCAAAGATAATGTTACACCAAACGTCATTGTTGAAACCCTGGAAAAAATCGAATATGTAATTGAAGTTTCCCTAACGGATATCTACCAGGGCCCACAAATTGACGAAGGCTTTAAAAGTTTGACCTTTGAAGTTACTGCACTTTCAAAAGAAGCCATTGAAAATGTTAAAACTGTTTTGACTGGATTTGGTGGCGTTTTAAGATAAGCTGATTTTCAATTTTCAACAACTATATTAATAGCAATTTGACCAATTACAACTATGAAAGGATATGAACTCAACATCACACTTGAAAATTCTTTTCACTAAATCTCAAGACAGATAATAATTCCTGAAAAAACAAAATTATATCAATTGGAGAAAATAATGCTTAAAGCATTTTCATTATCTAATGAGGGGTTTTATAGACTTAAATTAGGTATTATCGGAGATTATGACGATGTTTTGATTGACGATTTCATTAATCAAACCATTCCTTTTGAATATAATGTTGATTTTAGGTATAGTTATTTGACAGACGGTTTTATGGGGTTACGATTTTTAATTACCCTCAGGGGAATTGTAGATTATAAAAAAAATTATCCTACTTTAATATCATATTCTGGGGACTATAATTTAATTAAAAATACAAATAGTATACCTCTTTTGAACAAAATAAACAAAGATACTTGTGATTTAAACCCATTCTGTATAGAAAATATTCAAAATGAGTTTAATAAAATTATTATATATAAAAATAATACCTGGAAAATTAAAATAACACACTTAAAATCCGATAAAGAGACATGGAGAATGTATTCAATTCCAGAAAATACCACTATCAATCAACTAGAAGAAATGATTTTAATCTCTTTTGATGCAAATCCTGATTCATTCAATTTGAATCAAAAACTAATCAAAGATGTCTTCAAAGCAAAATCCAAAATTTACAGTGAAAAGAATGAATTTTCCATAGAATATATTAAAAAGTGTTATTCTACCAAGGATTATCCTCTTTTAGAAAATTTTGAAGGTGGACTAAATCCCTTTGATATGTGGTTTGAATATTATCCGAAAGATTTTGACAAACACCAAAGCAGTTTAGATGCTTTCATCTAGCATTATTTTTTAAACAAAATAATTGTTCGTTTTTATTGAAACAAATATTAAAGTAATGAAAAGTAATTAAATTTTAAATTTTAATATAAAGAGATAAATAATCATATTAAATCAAATATAAAAATAATAGAATAATAAAATAAAAATTAACTACATATGGATTAAAATGTAAAAAATAAAGTAATTATAATCCTTTAAAAAAATTTTTTCTGACCGAAACCTTTATATAGTAAAACTTACACAGTATATTTGTCAAAGTTAAAATGACAAGGTTACAGAAAAATGTAACCGAATTTCTTATCATATCAAAATTATCAAATTTACGGAGATGATATCATGACTCAAAAAGAAAAAACATTAAAAGTTGCAGAAGCACTTTCTCAAAAAGATGTTGGTCAAGGTATTGCTAGAATTGATCCAAACATAATGTCTGAATTAGGAATAAACGAAAGAGACATTATTGAAATTAACGGAGATAAAAAAACCGCAGCAATTGTACTCCCATCTCAAACTGATATTGGACTAGGAGTAATAAGAATTGACGGACTTGTCCGTAAAAATTCCGGAGCTACAATTGGTGGAGAAGTATCAATTAAAAAAGCCAAAGCTATTGAAGCTAAAAAAGTAGTTTTAGCACCAACTGAAGATAACATCCGTGTACAAGGTGATGTACGCGGTTTATTCATGGGTAAAGTAATGATGCAAGGAGACATAATTGGATCTCAAATCAGAGCTCCAAGACCAAATATGGGATTTAATAGCATATTTGATGAATTGATGGACTTTACTCCAGCAGCAATGAAAGAAATCAGATTTGCAGTTGTATCTACCCAACCTGGAGGAATCGTAGTTGTTGGACAAAACACAGAAGTTGAACTTCACGAAACTCCAATCGACGTAAGCAAACTCGAAGGTGTAACAAACCTGGTGGATGTAAGCTACGAAGATGTCGGTGGTCTTAAAGAAGAAGTTAAAAAAGTAAGAGAAATGATTGAAATTCCTCTTAAAAGACCAGAATTATTTGAAAAATTAGGAATTGCACCTCCAAAAGGAGTATTGATGCATGGTCCACCAGGAACCGGTAAAACATTACTTGCAAAAGCAGTAGCAAGTGAAAGTGATGCACACTTCATCTTAATTAACGGTCCTGAAATCATGAGCAAATATGTCGGAGGATCTGAAGAAAACTTAAGAGAATACTTCGAAGAAGCAGAAGCAAATTCCCCATCAATCATATTTATTGATGAGTTAGATGCAATTGCTCCAAAAAGAGAAGAAACCAATGGAGAAACTGAAAGAAGAACAGTTGCACAACTCTTAACATTAATGGACGGCCTTAAATCAAGAGGTCAAGTAGTTGTAATTGGAGCAACCAACAGACCGGACTCCTTAGATCCTGCACTCAGAAGACCTGGAAGATTTGACCGTGAAATTGAAATCGGTGTTCCAGACGCAGACGAAAGGCAAGAAATCTTAGAAATCCACACAAGAAACATGCCTATTGAAGAAGACGTTGACTTGAAAAAATTGGCAAGTACAACCCACGGATTCGTAGGAGCAGATTTAGAATCATTATGTAAAGAATCAGCAATGAGAGTAGTCAGAAGAATATTGCCTGAAATCAAAAATGATGATGAAGAGATTCCTGAAGAAGTCCTTAAAAAAATCATTGTAACAAAAGATGACTTTAAATCCGCATTAAAAGAAATTCAACCATCTGCACTCAGAGAAGTCCTTGTACAAGTTCCTGATGTTAAATGGGATGATGTCGGCGGATTAGATGAAGCAAAACAAGAATTACAAGAAGCTGTCGAATGGCCTTTAAAATACCCAGACACCTTCCAAAAATTAGGTGTAAGACCTCCAAAAGGAACCTTACTCTACGGTGTGCCAGGTACTGGAAAAACCTTGCTTGCAAAAGCAGTGGCTCATGAGAGTGAAGCAAACTTCATTTCCATTAAAGGACCTGAACTCTTGTCCAAATGGGTTGGAGAATCCGAAAAAGGTGTCAGAGAAGTATTCAGAAAAGCTAAACAAACAGCACCAACAGTAATCTTTTTCGATGAAATCGATTCCATAGCAAGTACAAGAAGTGGAAACGATGGAGATAGTGGTGTGACTAAAAGAGTAGTTAATCAACTCTTAACTGAAATGGACGGATTAGAAGAACTTGAAGATGTAGCAATCATTGCAGCAACCAACAGACCGGACATTATTGATCCGGGCTTAATGAGACCTGGAAGATTCGACAGACACATAAAAGTCGATGTTCCATCTGAAGAAGCAAGACTTGCAATCTTTGAAGTCCACACCAAAAACATGCCTTTAGCAAGTGATGTCAACCTCAAAAAATTAGCTAAAAACACAGAAGGATATGTTGGAGCTGATATCGAAGCCGTATGCCGTGAAGCAGCAATGCTCACATTAAGAAATGATTTAGAAGCTTCTGAAATACCAAACAAATATTTCAAAGAAGCTATTGAGAAAGTAAAACCTGCAAATAACAAAGAAGAACAGTTAGTCCAATATATGTAAGGAAGAAACACTGCCATTTCTTCCTTTCCTCCCTTATTTTTTTGGCAATATTTCATCACTAGACCTTATAGATTTACAGTAATATTGCGCTTTGTATTCAATAAATGGAAATTTAATGCCATTTACCCCATATTTAGGATTATAACCGAAAATATTAATATATTCTTTTAAATCATCACGTTCACTTTTTAATTCTTTTGTAAATTCATACAATGCTTTTGTATCATCAATGGCTCTGTGAAAATTAACTTCTTCAACATTATAATAATGAACTGCATCTATTAATTTATGAGGATACTCCTTTCTGTCTTTTAAAATTGAATATGTATCTAACCAATTGCAATTTGAAACGATATCCTCCGCCTCATTAGGAAAATGTCTTTTTAGGAGATAATATACAAATGATAAGTCAAAATGTGTGTTATGTGCAATCATCAATGTATTTTCTGTTAATCTATCTTTTAAATCCTGAGCAACGATTTTTTCATTTACCCCCTCATTTTCAAGCATTTCATCAGTGATGCTTGTTATTTGAGTAATCCCTGGTGGAAGTGACTCACCAATGTTAATGAATTTATCATATTCCTCGATTATTTCACCATCTTTAACCGTAAACATGGCAAGTTCAATAACCCTTGAGTTTATAAAGTCCAAACCAGTAGTCTCTGTGTCAAAAAATATAATTTTAATTTAAATCCCTCCAAAATTAACCTATGGTTAATAATTTAAAAATAATCAGATAAAAATTTGTAGGAATATGCAAATATCAAATGTTATTTGAAGACAACAAAAAAAGTAAAGAGTATTCCTATTGAAATATCAATTAAAAAAAAAAGAAAAAAAGAGGGTTTATTTAAGCATTGGAATACAATAAACCCGTAGCTCTGAATGATACAAATGAGAAGTAAACAGCAAAAATACCTAATAATATACCTCCAATTGTAGCATTAACTTTAGTAATAAACGCGAGTATAAATGCAACTATAAATGCAATTACGAAGAGAAGAATGACTAAAAGAAGGATATTAATTAAACCAACTCTTGAAATATCACCAATTGCTTCACCAATTGCTAAAGCTTCACCTAAACTATCTGTCTTAGCTAATCTACATACAGCCATGAATAAAGCTAAACTGAATATTATTGCAAGAATAAATGCAACTATTATTATAATCCAATTTCTGAAAATGAAACTTAATAAAATTATAATAATTATCGGAATGATGTAATAAACAAATTCCACAATAATTAATTTAATCGCATTTAAAACTTGTCTTACAAAATCGATTCCCGGAGCACCAGGATCCCTGTTAATTCCATATTTTACAATGTCCAATTCATAACCTGTAATTAACAAGAAAAGGACAAATGCAATTATCATGCCAATAACGCCAAGTCCACCAGTTAGTGCAGTACTTACATCCGCAGCACCCAACATCAAGCTAAAGACTGAACCGCCAGCTGCGATACCGGCAATAATACCTAAAATAACATATATTATTAATGCTTTAATATTGTTAATCGGATATACTAAAGCATCAGAGATAATTTCACTTATATCCATTTTATACACCTTAAATTTAATTAAAAAAATCACTCTACATAAGAGTACTTTTAAATCTATTTAATCTTATATATAATGATTTTCATTATTTTATGAATTAAGTGTATCAAATTTGATATTAGAACAAAAAAAATAATATTCAACACCAAACAATCCAATAATTCTGAATTTCAACATCATTGAAAAAAAAATATGCAATTAAACATAACATTAAAATCAAATAAATAACAATAGTTAATTAGGTGAAAACATGGCTAAGGATTATCATGTCATTGAAGCTTTAGGTAAAACAGAAATAGTTATAGAAAATGGTGAAGTAACATCCGTTGGAGATCCACTTGTTGATTACTGTCCTATTTTTGATAAAATCGATGATGCCAAACATTTAACTCCAGAATTCATTAAATGGAACATTGAAAAAAGAATCCGTGAATTTGGAATGTGTACTCCTCAAAGGGTAGTTAGGATGAATGATTTTTTAAGTTTTGGAATATCTGAGATTTTAAAAACTAATGTGGAGCTAGGCCTAATTGACTGTGTTGTTGGAGTCTGCGACGGCGTTGGAACTCTACTAATGACAGAACCAGAAATCATACAGGGAGTTGGCGGAAGAGTATCAGCACTTGTAAAAACATCACCTATAGAAGAAGTTATTGAACAAGTTGGAGTTGAAAACGTAGTCAATCTCCAAACTGCTGATTTAACACCGATTAAAGGACTGGAACTGGCGATTGATAAAGGATTTAAAAATATTGCAATTACTATTTTACCTGGCGAAATAATTAAAGAAATTGGGGAGTACCCGTTGCCTGAAGACGTTAATGTCTATATTTTTGTTGCGCACACAACAAATGCAAGCGAAAATGAAGTTGAAATTGCATTTGAATATGCTGATGTTATAACCGCTTGTTCTTCAAGTAAAGTCAGGGATTATGCTGAAAAAGAAAAAACATATTATTCGGGCTCCAAAGTTCCTATTTTTGCAATAACTGAAAAAGGAAAAGAATTTTTAGACAACAGGCTTGAAAAAATAGGTAAACCTTTAACTATCAATGATTATCCAATGAATAAAGATAAACACCCAAATCCTTTAATTTAAAAAAATAACTCTAAAATCATTAAATACTTTGATGAACATAATTAATTTATTATATAGTTAATTTATATGAGGGAAAAAATTGACTCAGAAAAGTGAAGCAATAAAAGGCAACATTACTCCCGAAATGGAAGATGTTGCAAAAAATGAAAATATTGATGTTAATAAACTTGTTAAGCTAATAGCTGACGGAAAAGTAGTCATTCCAAAAAATGTTAATAGTAATGTTAAAGCCTGCGGTATCGGTGAAGGCCTTACAACTAAAATCAATGCAAATATCGGTTCATCAAGTAAAATCGATGACTTGGATTTGGAAATCAATAAAGCCAAACTGGCTGTTGAATATGGCGCAGATGCAATAATGGACTTATCAACAGGTTCTGATTTAAAATTATTCAGAAAAAAGATAATGGAATCCATTGACGTTTGTATTGGAACTGTTCCTATTTACGAAGCGGGAGTCGTTACCCTAGATAAAAATAAAGAAATAATCGATATGGACCCAGACGATATCTTTAAAGCTATTGAAAATCAAGCACGTGAAGGAGTTGACTTCATGACACTTCACTGCGGCATTACAAAAGATTTAGTAGAAAAATTAGAAAAGCAAAAACGTATGATGGGAATAGTAAGTCGTGGAGGTACTTTCATGGCTTCCTGGATTAAACATAACGACGAAGAAAACCCTTTATATAAAAACTACGATTACCTTTTAGAGCTCTCATATGAATATGACATTACATTATCCTTAGGAGACGGACTTAGGCCAGGCTGTTTGGCTGATGCAAGTGATATCCCCCAAATTCAAGAATTAGTTAACTTGGGCGGTCTTGTAAAAAGAGCCCAAGACGCTAATGTCCAAGTTATGGTTGAAGGGCCTGGGCACATGCCGTTAAACCAAATTAAAGCCAATATGGAAATTCAAAAAACAATATGCCATGGAGCACCATTTTATGTATTGGGACCATTAGTTACTGATTTGGCTCCAGGTTATGACCACATTACATCAGCAATAGGTGGAGCAATAGCTGCAAGCAGTGGAGCTAACTTTTTGTGTTATGTAACACCAGCAGAGCATTTATCACTTCCTTCACTTGAAGACGTTAAAGAAGGAGTAATCGCTTCCAAAATAGCTGCAGAAGCCGCTGATGTTGCAAGAGGTCTACCACAAGTATGGACAAGAGAACGTGAAATGGCAAAAGCTAGAAGAGAATTTGACTGGGAAAAACAATTTGAACTTGCTTTTGACAAATCCAAACCCAGAACATATCGTGACAAATGTGAACTTGACGATGATGAAATGTGTGCAATGTGCGGAGAATATTGTGCAGTAAAAATAGCAAAAGGCGATTTCTAATGAAATATCAAGAACTAGTAGATGTTTACTCAGCTTTAGAAGCCACTACAAAACGTCTGGAAAAGACTGACATTATAGCAGAATATTTAAAGAAATTAGATGCGGACACTATTGGTAAAGTTGGACTATTGCTTAGAGGAGGAGTATTTCCTGCATGGAGCTCAGAAGAGATTGGTATTGGTGCAAAATTAGTTGAAAGAGCAGTTGCAGAAGCAGTTGGAACCACACAAGCCAAAGTTGAAGATGCAGTGCGTGATGAAGGAGACATTGGCCTTGCATGCGTTAAACTATATGCCAAAAAGTCCCAAATGACATTTTTTTCACAACCATTAACTATTGATTTTGTTTTTGACAGCTTACAGAAACTATCCAAAATAAGCGGTTCAAGATCCACCAACCGTAAAATCGCAATTATTTTAGAATTATTATCACAAGCTTCAGCGACGGAAGCTAAATATTTAACTCGTACAATCACAGAAGAGCTAAGAATCGGTGTTGGTGACGGCGTTGTTCGTGACGGAATAGCACAGGCTTTTGATATTGATAAAGCAATAGTCGAAAGGGCACAAATGCTGACCAATGACTTTTCAGTTGTTGCAAGAACCGCACTTACAGAAGGCGCCAATGGTTTGGAAAAACTTAATCTAACCCCTGGAACACCAGTTAAGCCAATGCTTGCACAGTTATCCCCACCACTAGCTGAAATCATCCCGGAAATGGGAACAGCAATTTGTGAGACAAAATATGATGGTATTAGATTGCAAGTCCACAGAAATGGGGATGAAATTAAAATATTCACTCGCAGATTGGAAAATATTACTCATGCATTACCAGAAATCGTTGAACTGTTTGATGAACACTTACCTCATGAGGATTATATTGTTGAAGGCGAAGTAATAGCCACCCGTGACGGTGAACCTTTACCTTTCCAGAACATTTTACACAGAGTTAGACGTAAGTATAATGTAGAGGAAGCCATGGAAAATGTCCCTTTAAAATTATTCTTATTTGACGTTTTATATTACAAAGAACCAATGATTGATGAACCGTTAATGAATAGAAGAAACACTTTAGAATCTATTGTAGACACCAGTGTTGATGCTATGAACTTAAGTACTATGGTTGTTGGCACACCAGACAATATTGATGAAATTGAAGAATTGTTTAATTCGTCTATCGCAGCCCACCATGAAGGAATTATGATTAAGGATGCCTCAGAACCATACATTCCTGGAATCAGGGGTAAAAAAATGCTTAAATATAAGGCAGAGCCTGAAACCTTAGACATGATTATCGTTGGCGGAACATATGGTATTGGTAAAAGAGGAGACTTCGTCGGATCTTATCTTGTAGCGCTTAGGGATGAAAATGACGAGTTTAAAACTGTTGCTTATGCTGCAACGGGTCTTGATGATGCTACTTTAGAATACCTGACTGGAAAAATGAAGGAACTGGAAATTTCAACAAAAGGCCGTGAAATTGTCGTTGAACCTAAAATCGTTTTGGAAATTGCATTTTCAGAAATTGTTGAATCTCCAGAATATGAAACCGGTTACTCCTTGAGATTCCCTGTCGTTAAAAATATAAGAAAAGACAAAGGTCCTAAAGATGTTGATACGGTTGAAAGATTGCTTTCAATGTATGATACCCAATAGAAATTTCTAATTGAACTACCCAACTTATAGGTATATATAACGATTCTATCTTTTACGCAAAAATTTTTAATGGATTAATTTACGGCTTATTATTAAACCATTACCTTTAAAACCTGTTAACTAGATCATTATTTGAAAGTTCTTAACAAAAAGAGAATCAAAAAATATTGACAATATATTTAATTAAAAAGACATTGCAAAAAGTAATAAAATAATATTGAATTCATGAAAAATAGAAAATTTTAAATCAATGCTCTAATGTGGAATTACAAAACATAACTCCACAAAATACCCACGAACATTGACAATCATCAATCTGTGTGAATTTGAAAATTCACTAAGAATTTTATTACAAATTCTTAATTATAGTTATTGAACATACTAATATATAAGCATTATTTTTAATGTTGAAATGTTTGTTATAATCAATTTCAAGAAAGGAAAACACCCCCTTATTGAAAAATTGAATAATGTGAGTAAATTATTCAGTAAACTTCCATCATTAATTTCATATACAAACAATCAACATTTAGAAAGTGAAAATCATGAATCTTATATTAACACATTTGTTTAACAACAAATATGATTAATACAATTAATGTCTTCAACAAAATTATCAAAGATACATTAATTGCTAATGTCATTGTTAGCTTAAAATTCAAGAATTTTCACCTCCATTCAGATTGATGAATATGGCAAATATTATGACAAGTCACAATTACTTTTAAAGTATTGAAATGACATGACCCCATAACATAACCAAAATATTTGGAGGGATGTTTTCATTTAATATATTAAATAAATGAATATAAATAATTTATTACAATTTTAAAGCGATTAAAATTCTTATTTTATCATAATATTGTTTTAGAATAGAAAAATTATAATTATGTGAGAAAATTGTTCTTAAATAATATATCTTTGATTTTTAATCATTCTCGATTTTTCATATTCTCCCACAGTATAACCATCTCCCACAATATTACTCGATGAAATCCTAGCTAATTTATTAACATTAAATTTAAATCTCCTAACATGGAAATTACAGATGACAAATTATTGAAAATAGCTTTAATAACATCATTAATAGGTTTGATTGGTTTAATTCTGTTTACCCCAACAATTGAAGTCAAAAAAGTTAAAATAGAAGATATAACTCGCGGAATGATTGATGAAGAAGTCAGTATTGATTGTGTAGTTAGCGACGTTAAATCATCAAGCAGTGGCAGCAGTTACTTTTTAACGATTAATGACGGAACAGGACAGATACCATTGGTTATTTTTGAAAGCCAACTAGCCCAAATGCAATCGAATAGTTTTGAAATTGAAGATTTTAAAAATAAAAAAGTAAATGTCGTCGGCAAGATTACTGAGTACAACGGTGAGTTGGAGATAATTTTATCCGGCGGAGACAGTTTGAAAATAATAGAATAATGAATACTTATTTATTGATTAAAAACCAAATGTAAGTATTAATTAAGTTTATAGGATTTATTATTATGTCAAAAGAAAAAAGATTATTCGGTACTTTTGGTGTTAGAAGAACTGCAAATGATGTATTAACACCAGAATTCGCTGCTAGATTAGCTGCATGTTATGGAACTCAAATTCAGGGTACTGTTGCAGTTGGTGGAGATACTAGAACCTCAAGTCCAATGTTAATTGAAGCTGTAAAAGCGGGACTTTTATCATCAGGCTGTGATGTTGTGGATTTAGGAATCCTACCAACACCAGGCGTCCAGTATGCAGTTCGCAAATATTACGATGGTGGAGTAATGATTACCGCTTCACACAACCCTCCAAAATATAATGGAATTAAGTTTTTAGATGAATATGGTATTGGAATTCCTGATGAAATGGATTTGGCTATTGAAGAATTATATTTTGACGGCGAACCAAAAAGAGCTGCATGGAATGAAATAGGCCAAATATACCATAATGACAAGATAATTGATGAATATATCGATGAAGCAATCGCCAATGTTGATGCAGAAGCCATCAGACAAGCTAATTTAAAAGTTGTTGTTGATTGCGGCTCCGGTGCCGGTTCTTATACTGCACCATATTTAATCCGCAAATTGGGATGTGATGTAACAACCCTCAACTGTCAGGCTGATGGATTTTTCCCAGGCCGTGACCCTGAACCGATTGAAGAAAATCTGCAGGAATTAATTAGTGTTGTAAAAGAATTGGGTGCAGATATTGGTCTTGCCCATGACGGTGATGCTGACAGAACCATCTGTATTGATGAGAACGGAAACTTCGTTTTAGGAGATAAGACCTTCACACTTGTTGAAAAGCAAATGCTTAAGGAAAATGGCGGCGGAATTATAGTTACTACTGTTGCAACCTCCCAGGCAATTTATGATATTGCTGATGAATACAATGGCGAGGTAATAGCTACTGCCGTTGGAGATTTGCTTGTTGCACGTGAATTGCATGAAAAAGATGGTTTGTTTGGTGGAGAAGAAAACGGAGGTTTAATTTTCCCAGACTTTGTTTATGGAAGAGATGCTGTAATGACCGTTGCTAAAATTTTAGAAACTTTGGCTTTAGAGAAAAAAACATTGTCTGAGTTAGTATCTGAACTTCCAGTTTATTATGCAAGCAAAACTAAAATTGAATGTCCTGATGATCAAAAACAAAATGTCATGGACAATATTGCTGAAGAAATTAAAACTACAACTGATTTTGAATTAGATTTGACTGATGGTGTTAAAATCTTAAAAGAAGACGGTTGGGTTATTATTAGGCCTTCAGGTACTGAACCAATTTTCAGATGCTTTGCTGAAAGTGATTCACAAGATAAAGCTGATGAAATGACCGAGTGGGGTCTTGGCTTAATTAAAAAATACAAAGAATAGAAATTGAAGTAATTATTACTTCAATAATTTTACTTTTTTGATGAATTAAAATAGATGTTTATATCAAAACCATTAAAATAATTAACTCTTTTTTTAAAATAATGGTTTTCAGAATATAAAAATAATAAAAATTATAGTAGCATGTAGATTAGAAGTTATCAAGACATTCTTCTTTTAAGAAAAATGCGTCTTCATTGTCCGGGTTTCTAAGCAAAACTTTATTGAAACTATCTACAGCTTCTTCAAATTTGCCCAACTCCATTAATACAACACCCTTATTTAATAAAAAATCAGTATTATATTTTTCTAGTGAAATTGCTGTATTAAAACAATCGAGAGCCTCATCAAGTTTGCCCAAATCAATGTAAGCATTGCCCATCCTATTGATTGCTTCGGCATCCATTTCAGAATCATCCAAACAAACCTCAACAGCCTTATCAAATGATTCGATAGCATCCTCCAAACGACCCATATCAGTTAAAAGGTTTCCTCTAGCATTCCATACTTCAGGGTTTTCATTATCAATAACAATGAGCTTGTCATAAACCCTTAATGCCTTATCATATTCACCTAAAACCTCTAAAATAAAACCTCTCCAGTATAAAACTATAGGGCTACTTGGAGAGAAATTATATGCAATGGTACTTACCTTTAAAGCTTCTTCCAACCTTCCAGAGTTTAAAAGAGCAATAGCTTTATTATTTAAGATATATTCATTGGCAGGTTCGATAGATAAAGCCTTATCATAACAATCAATAGCTTCTTCAAATTTTCCCAACCTTGAAAGGTTATCTCCTTGCTTATTCAATAAATAAATATCCTGCGGATCAATTCTTAAAGCAGCATCATAACACATTGTTGATTTATCGAATTTACCACTGTCAAAAAGAATATCTGCCCTTTTTGTAATCATTGATTTTTCATCGATTTTATCCCCTTTCCAATCATCAATGTCTAATTTTTCAAAATAAATAATTTGGAATTTATCAGATGCATCGACACGTCCACCATACATTTTTTTAAACTCTTTCAGCATTTCATCAGAATCTTTAAAACCTTCTTCACGCGCTATTTCATCATTGCCAATGATTTCCTCAAAAGAGATATCTTCAACATCAGTAACAATAGCTTCAAAAATTTTCATTTTTTCTTTTGAAACTAAATTCCAATAACAGTATAATCTGTCACCTTTTTTAAGAGGAGTTTTCCAAAGTTTACGGATAGTTCTTCTTTTTTTACCCGTAATAACATCTATATCATTACTTGAAAATGATAAAATTGGCATATTTTTTGGCCTCCTCTAATTAATCTATTCTATAACTTGTTCTCCAAATTCTGCAGTTTTAACTTTAACAACACCATCAAAAAATGGTTTAATCTCCTTTGCAAGTTTTGTTAAATCATGAGGATTTGGAACTTCCACCTTTTCCAAAGCAGGATCTAAAACATTCTTATTTCTGAATTGTTGAATAGTGTAAATATCACCTTCAACATCCATCACAAGATTTTTAATATCCTTTTTAGTGTGTAATGTTGGAACATATGTTGTTCTAACTTCCAAATGAACATTAGGGTCACTGTTTAAGAGTTTCATTGATTTTTTAACTTGTGAACCTACATTGGCTCCAGTTACTTTCCTATATTTTTCAAAAGGCGCTTTGATATCCAGGGATACAAAGTCCAACAATTCCAATTCCAATAACTTTTCAATTTTTTCGGGATAAATTCCGCTCGTATCCAATTTTGTTTTAAGATTAATGCTCTTGACATAAGTCAAAATTTCTATAAGTGCATCCAATTGCATTAATGGTTCGCCACCAGACAATACAACGGCATCAATAAAATCAGCAGCATGATCAATGTCAGCTTTAACTTCCTCAAAAGATTTTTCCGTATTATCCTCCAATAATTCGACATTATGACAATATCTGCAAGTAAGAGGGCATTTGGACATGAAAATTACAATTGACATGTTTCCATGAAACTCGACTGAAGATATTAACGTTCCACCTACATACATTATTCTACTACCTCATGAACAATCTCAATAAATTTTTTATTTTCTTCCATTGTACAAATACTAATCCTAATCCAATATTCATCCAATCCTTTAAATGAAGTGCAGTCACGTACGATGATTCCTCTTTTCATGAATTCACGTGTAATTTCGGCTGCAGTGTAACCTGTATCCTTAACTCCAATTAAAATAAAATTAGATTTTGAAGGAAATACATTTAATGAATCGATTTTTGACAATTCTTCAATTAAGAAGTCTCTGCTTTCAATACCTTCTTTAATTGACCTTTCAATATAATCCTTATCTAAAAAGGTATTTACGGCTGCAACATAAGATAATCTTGTTAGAGAAAATACCGGTTTAATCCTATGCATATACTCTATAATCTCTTCGCAGGAAAGACCATAACCGATTCTCATCCCTGCAAGACCTAAAACTTTAGACATTGTTCTGATGATGAAAATGTTATCATATTCATCAATCAAATCCTTATTAGTTACTTCTGAATATTCAAAATAAGCTTCATCAATAACAATTAGAATGTCTGGATTTTTGCTTGCTATTTCAATTAAATCTTTTTTATCGATTAAAGTGCCTGTAGGGTTATTAGGGCTGCATAAAAATATCATTTTAGTTTTTGGCGTGATGCAATCAAAAACTGATTGGACATCTAAAGCATTTTTATCCAAATCCCATTTAGCATAAACCGGAGTAGCACCATATTGCTTTAACAGATACTCATAGTACATATAAGATGGCAATGGAACTATGAATTCATCACCCGGCTCGATGAAGGTTTTTGCTAAAACGTCTATGATTTCATCTGCGCCGTCCCCACCTATAATAACTTGAGAATCCTTAACACCAGCATAATTCGCCGCTAGACTTACCACTTCTTTTAATTGGGATTCCGGGTATCTGTTAATAAATTGAGATTCCTTTTCAATTGCTTCAATAGCTTTTGGAGATGGACCCCATGGGTTTTCATTAGATCCCAATTTAATAATATCCTCTTTTTTTAATCCGAATTCAGCGGCAATTTCATCTTGTGATCTTCCAGGGACATATGAGTCCATATCACTAACAATCTGTCTTGGTTTCATAATTTAATCTTCCTTATACTGTTTAGAAAGTTTAACATAATTATCAGCATTATCTTGGATATGTTGAATCTGCTTAGGAGTTACTTCTTTAACTAATCTTGCCGGAACGCCTAAAATCAAACTATTTTCAGGAAATTCTTTTCCTTCACTTACAACGGCGCCTGCGCCAACGATGGAATTTTTACCTATTTTAGCTCCGTTTAAAATTGTTGCATTCATTCCAACCAGAACATTATCCTCTAAAGTACATCCATGGACAACTGCACCATGACCAACTGAAACATTATCCTTAATCACTGTTGGAAAATCTTTAGAACAGTGAACTACACAATTATCCTGCACATTAGAATTATTTCCTATTTTGATTGGAGCCGTATCCCCTCTTACTACAGCGCCATGCCAGATAGAAACATTTTCGCCAAGTTCAACATCACCAAGTACTTGAGCACCAGGACATATTACAATAGAGTCTTTTTTATTTTCCATAATATCACTAGTTTATAAATTAATTATTTCTTTTCTTTCTTTTTATCTTGAATTATATGATTTTGTTTTAATAATACTCTTGTATCTGAAGGTAAATCTTCATATAACAAAACATTAGATCCAATAGTAGAATTTGAACCCACTTTAACTCCTGGTGAAAAACTTGAGTTAATACCTGTCTTTACAGAGTCTCCAATAATGGCTCCAAGTTTACGTCTTCCACTATCTTCCATTGAATCTTTAATTTTTGTTTTAATATTTGCATTATCAAAACGTAAATTAGCAATGTTGGTTCCTGCTGCAACATTACAGTTAGATCCAATTACAGAGTCTCCAACATAACTTAAATGGCTTACATTAGTGTTTTCCATGATGATTGAGTTTTTAATCTCGACAGCATTTCCAACATGGACATTATCACCGAAATAAGTGTTACCACGAATATAACAATTAGGACCGACATCACAGTTTTTACCTATGTAAACATTACCTTCAATGTAAACTCCCGCTTTAATAACACTTCCTTCACCCAAATAAAGTTCACCATGAATATGAGCTCCATTTTCAACTTTACCTTTGATTTTGGTTTTTAATTTACCTATGAGCTCTTCATTAACTTCAATAAGCTCCCATGGCCTTCCGACATCAATCCAGTCCTTGTCTGTTTTATGGCCAATGACTTTTTTGCCCTCAGCAATTTGCATACTAACAGAGTCTGTGATTTCATATTCACCCCTTTCGGAGATTTCTGTTTTTTCGATTTTGCTGAAAATATCTTTGTTGAAAACATAAATTCCAGTATTAACCAAATTGCTTGGAGCATCTTCCAATTTAGGCTTTTCTACAATGTTTTTGATGTTTCCGTCTTTGATTTCAACAACACCAAAAGCAGAAGGGTTTTCCACTTCAGTTAAAACCATCAATGTGTCCGGTTTTAAATCATTGTACTTTTCGATTATTTCATGGATAATATCATTATCTAAAATAATGTCCCCATTTAAAACAATTAAACTATCTTCTATAAAGTCTTCACCATAGGAAATAGCATTTGCAGTTCCTAAAAAGTCCTTTTGTCTTTTATAAGTAATATTTACGCCAAATTCAGAACCATCACCGAAATAATCTCTGACTATTTCTTCTTTATAACGGACAATTAAAAGGATATCTGTTATTCCATTATCTTTCAATGCTTCTATATTATATTGAATAATTGGCTTTCCTGCAACTGGCAACATTGTTTTAGGCTTTGTAAGTGTTAATGGCCTCATCCTTGAACCTTCACCAGCGCTTAAAATTATTGCTTTCAATTTTATTACCCCTTATAAATTAAAAAAAATTATTGTAAAATATTATGTTTTTTCTAATATATTAATATAATAAGTTTTGATGTTAAATAACTAATTATAAATAATATAATCAATACAATTAAAATTATATTAGCAATGCTGATAAAAAAATAAGGAGATATAAAAATGACTATATATGTTTGTTTACACTGTGAATACAGATTTGATACAGAAAAAGGAGATCCTGCATACAACATTCCTGCTGGAGCAACTCCTGCAGACATGCCGGACGATTGGGTTTGCCCAGAATGTGCAGCTCTCGGAATTGAAGCATTTATCGCAGAAGAAGAATAACTCTTCTTCTAACTTTTTATTTTTTTATTAGTTAAAACCTTTTATTAACTTCTTTTTTTAGTGGATTTTTCTTATTAATGAAATGCCTTGTGTACTCATAATTAAATATTAAAAATTAATCGATTTCTGGAAATATTTCGTCGTATTCAATGTCCATACCCATTAATTTATAGAAATAATAAAACCTATCTTTTCCAGAAATACGGTTGAATCCCTTTTATTAACATGAGCTACCTTAATAGCTTCGGGAGTAATATTCTTCTACGGCTACATTGGTTTTTACCAAAATTTTTACCTGAAGGAGGTGAAAAAACATTTGATGGATGATTATGCAGAGATGCAACGTGATTCCCTCAAATTCCCATCTTCAAAAGATAACCTAACTTCATCAGATTTACCTGTTTTAAACCTAAGAACTTCACCAGTAGTATAATCAAAATAGATTCCTAATAAAAGCAATGTTCCTCTGTAATGAGAGTTTAAAAAAATTATTAAAAAAAAGAATTTTGAGATGAAAATTCATCCCTAAATATTATCGTTTATTACTTTTTTACAGATTTCATTGATTTCGTGAGCCCTTTTCTCATCACGTGACTCCAAAGTGATTCTGACATAGTCTTCAGTTCCGGAAGGCCTTACCAAAACCCAACTGTCATCTTCAAAGGTTAATCTAACACCGTCAATAGAATTGATTTCACGAATGTCTGTAAATTCTGCTTTCAATAAATCTTCCATATTTTCCATGACTTTAATTTTTGCTTCTTTTGAACAAATGATTTTTTCACGGATATTTGGATAAGACGGGATTTCTGCAAGCAATTTGGACAATTTGCCTTTTTTAGAAACTAATTCGGCCATTCTAAGACCGGACAATATTCCATCAGGACACATACAGAAGTCAGGATGCAACCAAGTTCCGGAAGGTTCACCACCAAATGCAGCATTTTCTTTTATGATTACTTCAGCCACGTTCACATCCCCTACAGGAGTTCTTAAAACTTTCCCTTCAACTGATTCATCCATACATAATCCCGCATCGACAGTTGTTACAATGTCTCCTTCGAATTCTTTTGAAATCAATGCCAATAGAGAGTCGAATGGTGAAATATTACCTTCCTCATCAACAGTTATCATACGGTCCGCATCACCATCATGGGCAATTCCCAAATCTGCCCCAATAGCTACAACCGTTTTCATTAGGTTTCCTAGGTTTTCAGCATTTGGTTCAGGGTTTCTTCCAGGGAAAAATCCGTCAGGTTGTGAATTTAGGGTTGTTACTTCGCATCCTGCTTTTCTAAATACTAAAGGTGATATTTCACTTCCAGCACCGGATGCACAGTCAATTACTACTTTTAAACCAGGTTTAATGTCGACTAGGTTAACCAAATCATCAACGTATTGCCCTTTAATTTCTTCGTTAACGGAAACGGAACCGACTTTGTCCCAGGTTACTGATTCATATAACTTGTTATTGTAAATATTTTCTATTTCCTCTTCTTGAGCGGAGGTGTATGCCATTCCATTTTTATTCCAAAGTTTTATTCCATTATATTGGGAAGGGTTGTGGGATGCTGTTAACATTACTCCTGCATCAGCGTCCAATTTTTCGCAAGCATAACCAACCAAAGGGGTTGGAACCATGCCTATTTTTACTACATCCACGCCGCTTTCAAGTAAACCTGCACAAATGGCTTGGTCAAGCATTTCATTAGTGGTTCTTGTATCATAACCCAAAACAACTTTACCTGCATTTCCAAGATAAGTCGCCAAGGATTTTCCCACATTCAATGCCAGTTCACAAGTTACTTCTGAGCCGATTTTGCCTCTTATTCCAGAGGTTCCAAATAGCTTTCCTGCTGCCATTTAAATCACCTTAAGCTCCGAATTTATGTGCATAGTTCATTAAATCCATCATGATATTCATAACGTCACTTCCACGAATCCTGTTAAGTCCTCCTTTTGCACAGGCAACTTCTGAGAATTCTTCTACATCATCCACCCTTACTTCAGGACCACGAATAATAACTGGTACCGGATCACCGGAGTGGTTCATGACTGAAATTGGAGTTGAATGGTCTGCTGTTAAGAAAATATAAACATCTTCGAGTTTTATAAGCTCACTCATTACGACTTCATCTACCTTTTCAATGAATTCCTTTTTCTCTTTTGTTTGGCCATCGTGGCCCGCTTCATCGGCACCGTCAATGTTTATCAGGAAAAAGTCATGGTCTGAGTTTTTAACCTGGTCGATGATGGTGTCACGGATATTATCCAAATTAGTGTCGATTCCACCAGTTACATCCTCCATTTCAATAATATCCATTCCTGCAAATCTTCCAATACCCATGATAAGGCCCGTTTCTGCAATACATGCAGAGTTAACTTCATATTTTTCATTCAATGATTCTACAACAGGCACTTCACCTGCACCACGAGGAATGATTATATTTGCTGGAGGTTCGCCCTCTTCAATTCTTTTTACGTTGACTGGGTGGTCTTTAACCATTTCATATGATTTTACAACTAACTGGTTCAATATGTCTGCAGTTTTTTCAGCTTCAGCAGAGCCGTCTAAATCCTTGACTTCCTTAGGTTTATTTCCTTCAACTTTAGGATCAGCGTCACTCACCTTATCTGACAAGCCCTCGCCTCTTAAAACTAAAACCGCTCTGTGACCAGTGGATTCTTTAAAAATAATCTTGATATCAGGATAATCATCCAAAACCATTGTGTTCAATACATCAACGATTTCCTTAGTTCCTTCTTTGATTCTTCCTGCACGTCTGTCAGTAACGATTAAATCTTCATCTGCAGTTGAGAAATTACATCTGAATGCAATGTCTCCCGGAAGTACATCTACACCCACACCATTGGCTTCAAATGGGCCTCTTCCAGTATATACCTCATATGGATTATAACCTAAAATAGAAAGGTGTGCAGTATCACTTCCAGGGATAATTCCCGGAGCTATTGAATCCATAATACCTGTAATTCCCTCTTTAGCCATTCTATCCATATTTGGAGTATTTGCGGCCTGAAGAGGAGTTTGATTGTTAAGTTCTTTTAAAGGACGGTCACCCATACCATCCATAATTAATACAATTCCCTTCACAATATCACCTTGAAAATATACATTATTAATTTTGGTTTTCAATAGATATATAATTTAATATTCAACCTAGTATTAGAAACAATGATTAGATAAGTGTTCTATTTTATAAGAATTAAATTTGGAGCATGACTGAAGTTAGAGGTTAAAATTGAGGAAATATAAAAAACAGTGTAATTTGAAGAGTTATTAGAAAAACTCGAAATAATTGGTGATTGAATGATATTTTTAGATACCGGAACAACAAGAACACATTAGATAAGTAAAATTCCAACAATGGCACCGGTTATTGATGCGATTAAATTAACATGTTCATTTGTTAGCATTTCTGCCCTTTCAAAAGTAGCTCCAAGGAAACTATCCATAAAACATCCTACAGTTCCTGAGATAACAGAAACGACAATAGCTGATAGTGGATTTGGAACGATTCCTAATAAGAATGCAGATACACCAATGATAAATGCTCCAATAATTCCAACAGCAGTCCCTAAAACGGATACCGCACCATTAGTTCCAGGATCAACTTTTTGGAATGTGGTAATTAATCTAGGTTGCTGTAAAACACCGATTTCGGAAGCTAAAGTGTCTGCTGTTGCTGTTGCAATAGCTCCAACAAATCCTCCCACTAATGGCAAATAATAACCTCCAAATGCAGCCATCATAAATGCTACAACACCATTTGAAATAACATTTTTAGAAGATCTTCTTCCTTCATATTCTCCTAAAGAGCGCTTATATGCTCTGGAATATCTGGTTGCAAGTAATGTCATTATAAGGAATATGACTAAAAGTAACAACCAATTAGCACCAGCTGAAAATATGATAATTATTCCCATTAAAACCATTGTTAGGGAACCGAGCAAGTCAAGTGCATTTCTTTTGTAAGTTATTATGCCCAAAATAAATAAAGCAAGAACATAACCCCAATTAATCATAACAGATTCCATACTAATCACTAGTAATATATCTATTTAAAGGTATAAAAAAGTATTTAAAAAAATGCTTTAAAGTAATATAAAAAATAATAAAAAAAGAAAAATAGAAAAGCAATCCTATTTGATTACTTTACTTTTGATAATTTCCACTCTTTTAAGTGGGTAGATTTTTTTAGCTGTGTGGTAAATTTCAGATGCTAATTTACCGTTGACAGAAGATTTTACTAATTCTTCATAAGTCCTTTCAGCAGCGGTTTCTTTGAGTAAGTCTTCAATTACTTGTCTCATGTATTTTTGTTGGGAAGATTTAGCTCTTCTGATAGTTACTGCGAGAACATGAAGTTTAATTCTACGATCATCTTTAGTTTCTACAATAGTGGAAGCATCGATTCTGGATGTTCCTCTTCTATCATACTTCTTACGTAATCAGTAGTGGTTTTGTGACCTGTGAATTTGGTAGTTGCAACATCTCCTGCAACATTATCAATTTCAAATCTGAGTTTGATGTATTGTTTTGAGAAGTCACCAGTCAATTCCCTCATTGTAACTTCTACGCCTCTTCCGATTAAGAGGTCTGCGTCTTTAGCTGGAGTTTCTCCAATTTCTTTTTCTTCAAACATTAATGGTGTTTTAATAGTATACCATGATTTTTCTTTCCAAGTGTCACGTACTCTACGTCTTGATTTTGCCTTTGCCATTATATCAACCGTTTTTTAATTTTAAAATATTTATATTGTAATTTAGCGTATAGCCTTTTAATTTTGAAAAATAGTCCATAGATAGAGTATTTTATTAATCTTACATAAAATAATCTATAAAATGAATTTATAACAGATTATAGTTCTATAATCTCTTATTTGACTATTGTGAGTTCTTCTCACGTTATTTAAAGAATAATTTGTAATTAAGTTTTATTTAATTAAAACCCGCCCATAAAGGTTACTATTACTTTTTATATTCATGGTATATAAATATTATTGAAAAATGAAAGTAAAAATATTTTTTTCATTTCTCAAAGTGCCCACAAAATAATAGTATATAAAAATACATCTGTACATAAATGCGTAATGTATGGAATTAAAATATTTTTAGTTTTTATATATCCATAAAATTCAAATATTGATCCAAAACCTTGTACAATTATGGCAGGGATTATTGATTCCACATCCATTGCATGCATTAGTCCAAAAAATACCATAATAGTTAACATTGCCAGTATAATCGATAATTTACGATTATCTGAGAACTTATATGTTAAACGCATGACAAATATGAATGGAATAAATTTTAATATCTCTTCACCCATAACGGTGAAAATTAATGGAAAAAATGAGAAAATCGTGATTGTATTTAAATCTACGGGTGGAGTCTCAACTAATCCCAACATGCTTAAAAATGGGTCAGTCCCTATTGTGTAAATTATGTAACAAACAAAAAGCAATATCGCCAAACCTACTTCCTTAGCTTTAGGTTTTCGAATAATAGCTTTAATATCCCATCTTAAATAGTACAATACTGCAATTAAAGGAACAGCACAAAAAAGAAATTCTCCTAAAAGTTCAGACTCAGGAATTACCTGCAGGAAAATCCCAACGAAAAGTGCAAAAAATAAAACGACCCACCCTATTTTTGATATTTTAGGATTATTATTATAGAATGGAAAATCATAATCTTTATTCTCAAATTTAAACCAATCAATATTAGGCATACTAATATTATTTTTACAGTATTAAATAAAACTTTTTTTAATATTCTTAAAGTTTACGCAAAAATATAATTAAAAATGTAGATTTGGATAACAGAAAGAATTAAAAAAATATGTATCACTTGCCTTAAATGGCTTGTGAAACATTTTATTTTTTCATGAAGTTATAATGGTCAATATATCTTTTCAATACTTCATCGACAGATCCTTCATCCATAACTAATTTGATTTTTAACTCGTCTGCTTTAACTTTTGATTTAAAACCGTACTGAGCAGCGATAATGACATCACAGTCTTCGCATGCTTCAATTACTTTACTTCCTTGATGTTTGCTTTCAAGGTCTATGTCGACTTCTCTGTGTTCAACAAAAGTTAAATCATCTTCCCCATATTCATAAATATATAATGAATTTCCTTTTCCCAAATGCAAATCTACATCTTTACCATTTGAGGATACAACTGCAATTTTCATATTTTCACCTTTTAAACTTCTGCGCCATCTAGGGCGTGATGACACATGCAATCTGTGTCTTCGCAATTTTTAATGAAATTATAAATTAATTCAAGAAGATCTTTTTCAAGTCCCTTAACCATTTCAAACACTTCATCAATGGTTAATTCGGAGTCTGAAATTCCTGATGCATAATTAGAAACAATACAAATTGAATTATAGCACATTTCCCTCTCACGTGCCAGGGTTACTTCCGGCAGTCCAGTCATTCCAACCAAATCTCCACCCAATAGCTTAAACATTTTTATCTCCGCAGGGGTTTCAAATCTTGGGCCTTGAGTACAAACATATGTTCCTCCAAGTATCACATCACCGGATTTGGCCAAAACATCCCTTAAATGAGGACAATATGGCTGAGTTACATCGATATGGACAACTTTATCTTCATAGAATGTTTTTTCGCGGTTTTCAGAAAAATCGAGAAAATCGTCAGGTATGACAAATGATCCAAGAGGCATTTCCAAATTCATGGACCCGACAGAGTTTGTTGCAATGATTTGGGTTACTCCAACATTCTTTAGTGCATCAATATTGGCTCTGAAATTAATCTTGTGTGGCGGGATACTGTGACTTGAAGCATGCCTTGGGATAAATGCAACTTTTTTTGAGAAAATATCTAAAATAGATACTTCCACTTCCCCGTAATCTGTTTTGACTATTTTCTTATCCACATTGTCTGCTTGGGAGGTTATTTCGTAAACCCCACTTCCACCAATAATTCCAATCATTTAATCATCCTTTTGTAACTGCTAATGGTTTTACTTTTGCAACCAATTTTGCAATACCTGTTGAATCAGATACACGAACTACGCTGTCAACATCTTTATATGCTCCAGGAGCTTCTTCTGCAATGACATTTTTAGAGGTTGCTTTGATTTTAATTCCATTGTTCTCCATATTGCTTACGATTTCGTCAGGATTATAATCTTTTTTAGCTTGTGAACGGGACAATACTCTGCCCGCACCATGTGCTGTTGAACCGAAAGTCTCTTCCATTGCGACATCAGTTCCGTGCAATACATATGATGCGGTTCCCATCGTTCCAGGAATTAAAACAGGTTGGCCCACTTCCCGGTATTTCAAAGGAACTTCTTCACGTCCAGGACCGAATGCACGTGTCGCACCTTTTCTGTGGACCAATAATTCCATGTCTCTTCCTTTGAAATCATGAGTTTCCTCTTTTGCAATGTTGTGGGCTACATCATAGACAATTTGCATATCCATATCACGTGCGGATTTACCCAATACGTTTTCAAAGGTTTCACGAATCCAATGAGTCATCATTTGCCTGTTTGCCCATGCATAATTGGCCGCTGCATACATTGCCTTAAGATAATTTTGTGCTTCCTTGGAATCTAGGGGTGCACAGGCCAGTTGCCTATCTGCAATATCGATTTTGTAATTTTTATAAGCCTTATCCATTAACCTCAAGTAATCGGAACATACCTGGTGTCCGCAGCCACGGGATCCTGAATGAATCATGATGACAATCATTCCCTTTTCAAGGCCGTAAACTTCAGCCACCTTTTCATTGTATATTTCATCGACCACTTGAATTTCTAAAAAGTGATTTCCAGAACCTAGGGAACCAAGTTGTGGAATTCCTCTTTTTTTAGCTTTATCACTGACTTTTGATGAATCTGCAGCTTTGATTCTTCCATTTTCTTCTAGAACTTCCAAATCTTCACTCCATCCATAGCCGTTTTCAACAGCCCATTCGGCGCCGTAATCAAGGACATCGTTGATGTCTTCCTCGCTTAACCTTACTTTTCCTTTGCTTCCAACGCCTGATGGAATGTTTTTAAATAAGGAGTCTACAAGCTCATCCAAATGTTCTTCAATGTCTTCAATACGCAAATTGGATTTGATTAACCTAACACCACAGTTAATGTCAAAACCGACTCCTCCAGGAGATACAATACCGTTTCTTGTGTTGAATGCAGCTACTCCACCGATTGGAAATCCATATCCAAAGTGAATATCCGGCAAACCTATTGAGTATCTAAATACTCCCGGTAAGCATGCAACATTAACAATCTGTTCAACTGCACCCTCCTCAAGCGCATCAAAGCTTTCATCATCAATATATAATTTTCCGGAAGCCCTCATTCTTCGATTATAGCTTCCAGGAATTTCATAAACATTATCCCTAATCTTTTTAATTTCGTCTTTAATAGTCATAAAAATCACGAGTTTATTATGTTTTAATATTTTAAAAAAATCATTAAAATAATTTATTGTAAAAAAAGAAATTATTTTCTGAATAATGCAGATATACCTGCAATTAAAATAATTAAAGAACCAAATATTCCTAAACGTGGTGTTCCCATTAATATTAAAATGGCGGCGATGATAAATCCAACACCTGCAGCTTCCAAATCTTTATTTACGTAAAATGAAGATATGAATCCTAAAAAGGAACCTATAATAGCAAGTATTGCTACAGTTGAGTTTCCTTGATGGCCTCCACTTTCTATAAATAATATGAATGATCCAGATATAATGCTTAAAAATGAACCGATTAAACCTAAAATTTGTTCAAATAATCTAGATGTTGACTTAATTTTTTTCATACTAAACTATTTGTTTTGCATATTATTTATAATTTACAAGTCAACGATTGCCTTTAGACATACAATGTCGCTTTTTTTAACTACCATCTGGTGGAAAGTAATTGCTTTAATCTCACAATTTCTTTCATGCTTGTCCCAATCAATATCTTCACCTTTAATTGTTGCTGTGAGATTATAGTTTTCACCAGTCTTATTAATTTTCACGTCAAAATCTGAAAATAAAGCGAATTCAATCTCATGGTAAAATAATAGCTCTTCCAAGTAATCATACAATAATGAAACTTCATCTTCAGAGGTTATTTCGAACGTTAGTAATTTATCCTGGCCAATATTATCCGTATTGGATATGATGTTAAACATTGCCAATCCCGCATTTTCAAAGGCCTCATTTAGATTATTCCCAAATGCATAAAAGCCGATATCTGCTGTAACGTCAAAATATTCAAATTTTTTCATGATTTTACCTGTGAAATATTACTTATCAAATGCTCTCTATCTCTTTGCTTATATATTGATTCCCAACAACCTTAAACATAGTGATGTGATGATTATGTTTGGAATTAAAGATACTACAAAAAGAGCCGACTTAAGAAAAAAGACTTCAATAAGAGATGAAATAGAATACTTAAATCTCGATTTTAATGCTTGCATGGTAACGCTCGCAGTATTTTTAGTGTTACTTTTCTCTGTGCTTTCCGTAGCGACAGCGCAAAATCCATATATTATTTAAATGGAAAATAAGTATGATTAGATTAATACCAAACCCTTTAACACATTATGCTTTGGGCTTATCATGCAATTAATCTAATTAAATACAAAACTAACTTCCATGCAGAATATGCAGGTTAAATATCAAAATCATCAGGATTAAAACGAAGGATTATTTCACGTGAATTGCCTTTAACTCCTGATCCTGTATATTTTGTATCAATAAGACGTACAAATTCTAATTTATCGAGAGTTCTATTATATGAGGCATAACTAACTTTCTCTTTTTCACGGAAAGCCTCACCTAATTCACCTGCAGTGACATTTTCTTTGCTGTCAACAATCAATTCCAGCAAGCTTCTTTCAATGTCTGTTAATGAATCCAATATCTGCAATACATTGACGGAAACAAGGGAGTCAATAGCTTGATTGAAATGTTCCATGGTTATTTCTCGTGACGCATTTGCCTCGGCGATGTTACCGCAGTTTCTTAAAAGGTTAATTCCTGTTCTTAAATCCCCGTTATCGACGGTATACATTGCAATTTCTTCAAGTACTTCATCGCTTAAAACATTAGGATAAAATCCTGCTTTTGCTCTATCCCTTAGGATATCTTCGATTTCTGAGTAAGAATAAGGCGGGAACGTAATTTCCTGTGGAATAAATACTGTATCCACATTTTTATCAAAGACATATTTAAATTCCAGATCAGACAATATTGCAAAAATAGCTGTTTTTACCCCAGGATATTCTTCATATGCCCTTAAGACATCATAAAATAGTTTATTAGCATTTTTACTCTGGAATAAATAATTTACATCATCCAAAGACAGTATTAATGATTTTCCGGTTCTTTGAAGTTCCTTCATTACCTTATCATAGACACGTGCGAAAGGAACACCGGTTTCAGGAGGCAAGTGTCCAAACATCTTTTTGTGAATTTGTGAAATGATTCCGAATCTTGTAGTGTGTAACTGACAGTTAATATAAACACATACAACCTTTTCTGTGTTTTTCTCAACCAATTCATAGATTTTTTTAATAGCTGTTGTTTTTCCGGTTGCAGGTGAACCGAGTACCACTGCATTAGACGGCTGACCTCCACTCATTGCAGGCCTTATTGCTATAGCCATAGCCTCCATTTGACTATCTCTAAAGTTATAGTTTGGAGGAACATAATCTGGATCAAAAGCATTGATATTTGAAAAAAGACTTTCATCATGCATTAAAATATCTTCGATTCCCATATTATCTACTCTATTTCTAACTATTAAAAAAATTTTTTATTTACATGAAAAATCATTCGATTAAATTAATCATCTCAACTTTTTCGTTTTCCATTATCCAATTTGTGAATTTTTCAGCATATCCTAGTTTTTTAAGTTTTATTTCATCAGCACGAGCAGTTTCAGTAGCAAGATTTGGCCTTGAATATTTTGTTACAATATTTCCAAAGTCCATTCCGGCCAATATCATTTCGGATGCTCCTAAAGCGACAGCCAAAAACATTGCCCTGTCACCGTCAGTGAATCCTCCGAAATTATAAAGGTTTCCAACAGGTTGTGCTTGGGTAGTGCCCAATACGCTTGTGAAAAATGGAGTTAACTGTACAATCTTATCTGAATTATCCCCATGTGCATGGATAACTACATTGGCTCCTCTCAAGTTAGCCAATAAAATGTCATCGAGGTTTCCATCCAAATCAGTGACTATGATATCTGGAGCCAGCCTTTCCTCGACCATTGCACTCGTAGCGCCGTCAGCGGCCACCAGAACATATTCTGTTAAGTCGTAGATTTCTTTTACCTTTTGAATATGTTCTTTGAGTGATGGGCCTGCACCAAAAACAATAAACTTGTCTGAAAATCCAACTATTTTACTTAAATCGTCGAGCGTTAAACAACCCTCTTCGGATAAAATCTCATCCAATAATTGGGCGGACTTTTCATCATCTTCACGTGAGAATCCAAAATCATCAAGGATTTCCTCATAATATATACTCCATTCACCAAATTCCATGTTTTTACCTCATTCATTAACAATGTTAATATCTTTGCCAGTCACAATATTATATAATTTTGCAATTTGCCTTAAAGTGAAACCGACCATGAAAGCCGAAATTATGGTTCCGATATTGACGCTACCAAATGGTGTCGTATAAAAGAAATAGCACATGACGATTGAAATAATGACCATTAATGTGTCAAAGGCTATTTTGATTGATGAAAATCTCCAATCGGTAACAATAGCTACCGCTTCAACACATCCTTCACCAGGAAGCGGAGCAATATTGGCCGGCATGTAAATGAAAATGCCTAAAGCTATTAGGAAAATGCTTACGAAAATCAGAACAATATTGATTGGCAACGTATCCGGAATGTTTAAGCTGTAAACAACGAATAATGCCACGTCTGTGAAATAACTGAACACAAAACAGTTGATGAACTGCAACAGACGCCTAGCTTTGAATCTGGATCTTAAAATAATCATTTGAACGAAAATCAAAGAAGCGTTGAAAATGAAAGTTGCAAGCCCAATGTCCATATTTGCACATAATGCCAAAGAATATGAAATAGAACTAATGGGTGTTGTTCCAAAAGTCGATTTAATTGAAAAAGCAACGCCAAATGACATGACTAGCAAACCAAATACAAAATAAAATATTCTTTTTAGCATCAGATTATTTTATCTTGGTCGAATTATTTAAATTTTAATCAAAATGTAGATTAAAAACGGCAAAATATTTGCCGACAAAAATATATAAGAACGATGAAAAGCATATATTTTAACTAGATTTAGACATGCTAAATCTTTACTTATATGGAGGAAAATGAATGGACGAAATTTTGTTAATGCTTCCAGGTCCAACAACAGTAGACCCTAGAGTCTTAGCTGCAATGTCAAAAGCTGTTGTAAATCATAGGGGAGCCAAATATGGAGAAATTTTAACAGAAACAACTGAATTAATGAGTAAAGTATTCCAAACCCCAAATAAATCTTATTTATTAACTGGATCAGGTACTGCTGCAATGGAAGCGGCCATTGCAAATACTGTCGCACCTGGTGAAAAAATGTTAAATGTCGTTGGTGGAAAATTCGGAGAACGTTTCATGAAAATAGCTAATACCCATGGAATTGACACCACTGAATTGGCAGTAGAATGGGGAACTGCAGTAACACCAAAACAAATTGAAGAAGCTCTTGATGCTGATGAAGACATCAAAGCAATCACAGTTATTCACAATGAAACTTCCACTGGTGTAGCAGCACCAATCGAAGAAATCGGTAAAGTAATGAAAAACTATGATGCATTATACATCGTAGATACCGTGTCCTCACTCGGAGGAGACTATGTGGATGTCGAAAAATTCGGTATTGACGTTTGTGTAACCGGATCTCAAAAGTGTTTAGCAGCACCCCCAGGAATGGCAGCAATCACATTAAGTGACGATGCATGGAAAGCAGTAGATAATGTTGAAACCAACTCATTCTACTTAGATATGAAAGCTGCAAGAAAAAGTGGAAACAAAAACCCGCCTGAAACTCCTTACACCCCATCAGTTTCCCTAACTTATGCAATGAATGAAGCATTGAAAATAGTTATGGAAGAAGGATTAGAAAACAGGGTTGCACGCCACCACAAAGCAGCCAATGCAAGTGTAGCTGCTGTAAAAGCATTAGGTTTAGAATTATTCGCTGATGAAGCAGTATCCTCAGCAACTGTAACCGCAGTCAAAATGCCTGAAGGAGTTACCGATGCCGACTTCAGAGGAACTACCCGTGACAAATACGGTGTGGAACTAGCTGGAGGACAAGATCACTTGAAAGGAAACATCTTCAGAATAGGACACATGGGATGCATTTCCTACAAGGAATTAGTACAAACCTTTGCAGCTATTGGAATGACCTTAAAAGGTTTAGGTGCAATTGAATACGCTGGTGCAGGTGTTGCATCAATTACAGAATCATATTTATGATTCTCTTTTTCTTTTTTTTTATTTAGTATTTTTATCTTTCAATCTAAAAAACTCTTTTTATCAGATCAGCAAGTTCTATAGGAAGTTTCTTCTGCTTTTCAATGAAATTTCTACTTTCATTTAATTATAATTTTACACAGTAAAAATCAATTGATGATGAAAAACAATTATTCAATCCAACAAAATATTTAATACTAATATATAATATAAATTATAATTACTTTTTAGGATGTGAATATAATGACAAATAATGTAAAAACAACTGTTGAAGAATTACGTAAACTTGTTAATGTGGATAATGTGATTGGTTCACCAATCGAAACAGAAGATAAAATTCTTATTCCAGTAATGAGAATGGGAGTAGGTTTTGCTGCCGGTTCAGGCCTTACCAATGTTGAAGGAAACGATGCTGCAGGTGCGGGTGCAGGTTTAGAACCAATTTCCATGGTCGTAGTCCCTAAAAAAGGAAATGATTCAGAAGGCGTTCGTGTACTTAATTTAAGTAAAGGAACAGAAGCAAATAAAGCTTTATCTGATTTAGGTTTAATCATTACCGATTTAGTCAAAACTTACACGAATAACGATGATGAATACGACGAAGATGAATTCATTGAACCTGAATTTACAACCTATGATGATAAAGAAGAAAAAACAGAAGAAGAATAGGAATTATATTCTATGTTAAACATCCTACTGATGATTATTTTATTAATTATCATACTTATTTTCATTATTTTAGTCTTAGGGATTAGAATAAAAATTGAATGGGCGAAAATAAATAGTGAAATTGACGGATGTGGAAAGATACTCATTTTGAAAAAATTAAAAGTTTATAGCTTTGACCTTAAATCAGACGATAAAGAAGAAGACGAATCTGATGATGAGGAAAAAAAAGAAATAGATTATAAAAAGCTATATGAACTAGCCAAACCTTGTTTTAATGATTTAAAATTATTTTTACATAAAGTTTTTGATGCTATAAGTATCAATAAACTGGAAAATCATCTCGTTGTTGGCTTTTCTAATTTTGCCAATACTGGAAAGTATATCGGTTACATTTGGGCAGTTTTGACAATGATAAATTCCAGCATTCCCAATTCCCACCTTAGTGCGGAACCTTCATTTGCCGGATCAACCATAGACTTCAAAGGCTCTTTAAACATTGACATCAACATTTTAAAACTAATAAAGCCCACTATTGATTTGCTTATGAAAAAAGAAGTTCGTGAATTAATCAAAGGTGTTAGAAATGGATAAAATTAAAAGCATGCTTGATGATTTATTAAAAATCGAAAATATCGACAAGATTCGATTTAAAAAAATTGAAATAAATCCAAGCAAAATCATTTACTTTATTTTTCACGAAAATGAAAAGATATTTGATGGAGAGCTGACTTCTGCAAGCATTGAACCTGAAGCATTTATTTTAAAAACAGATGATGAATACCATTATTGTCCGTTGAATGATAAAAAATTTGATGAGGATCTAGTTAAGGAATTCTCGAAAATCATTTAGGAAGAGGAATATTTTCATTATCCACTTTTATTTCTACTACCATCGGCCCTTTCAAATCCTTTTCTAGGAAGTATTCTAAATCGGCCAATGTTTTTATTTGAACCGCATCGATTCCGTATGCTGAAGCTAACTTTAAAAAATTCGGATTGGCCAGATCAGTTTGGTAGGCATCCATCCCATAGAAATCCTCTTGCCATTGCCTTATAATTCCAAGCTCGGAGTTGTTCAGGATGAAAACTATAACGTCCAGATTGTTTTCCTTTAGTGTCGCCAACTCCTGAAGGTTCATTTGAAAACCTCCGTCCCCATTGAGGACAATCACTTTTTTATTGGTTGCAAATGCGGCACCCATTCCTGCAGGTATTCCATATCCCATTGGCGCCGATGCTGCAGGGAATAAGAAGTGGTTCGGATATTTTGCATGATACAAAAGCATCTCGAAGGTCGTGTGTGAACCCGCATCTGAAACAATGATATCCTCACTGAAAGATTCAAAAATCCGTTTGATTGCTGCTTGAGGCTTTAATTCATCATCGACCCCCTCTACTTCTACTGTATTGTCCATAGTGAATAATTCATCCGGCCATTCGGCCTCATTGAACTCCAGACCCATCATGACTTCTCCAACATCTCCCTGAATTTGATATTTGCCTTTCAAGACATCCTTGTTGATGTTTACATGGATGAATTTGTCCTCATCGATTTTCGGGAATGTTCTCTCACTGGCTATAGAACCTAGTGCAATTATACAGTCAGTGTTTTCCATTGCTTTTTTAGCTCTTGGAGTGGACCTTATTCCGACCAACCCCAAGTTAATGGGATTGTTTTCCGGAACGATTCCTCTTGCATTAAATGTTGTCGTTATTGGGATTTTATATTTCTCTGCAATCAACTTAATTGGCTCGGCTTGAGAAATGGCTCCCGCACCCAATACAAAAATCGGCCTTTTAGCATTTAGAATCAATTCCTGAGCATCCTCAAGGGAGGACATGTCACTTTCACACAGATAACATAAATCAAAGTCTTGAAAATCTTCGCTTAGCAAGACATCTTTTGACAGATTGATATGAATTGGACCTTTAGGATTATTTTTCAATCCGTAAAGTGATGCTTTAAGTGCATAAACGGCTTCCGTACCATTCAAAGGAGAATAGCTTTCCTGAGCGATATTTTCAAAGACGCTCCTTAATGGCAGGGACTGAAACATGTTCTCATCACGTTTATCCAAATCATTATCGCCGGTTAGAATGAGCATTGGAATGTTATCTTTATATGCTGCAGCCGTTGCCATCACCATATTTAAAGCTCCGGGCGCTGCAGTTGACATGCAGACCCCTATGCCATCAGAAGTTCTTGTAAATGCATCTGCCGCATGAGCTGCCGCCTGTTCATGGCGAGTTAAGATATGCCTGATGTCTGAATTGGATAATGCTTCATACATCGGAAGAATCTGGTCACCAGGAATTCCAAAAATATGAGTTATTCCATTTTCTTCCATGATTTCTACAAGTCTTTCGGCCACATTCATTCTTCAACCTCTTGATATGAACCGTCATACTCCCCGGAACCTTCAACAGGGAAAACAACTGCCTGAGCTATCCTGTCCCCTGATTTGATTTTATATTCAAAATCTCCATGATTATAAATCATGAACATCAGGGTTCCGTAAAATCCAGGGTCTCCAACAGCCGTTTGGACTGAAACAAAAGACCTTAACAAAGTAGAACGCGGAAGGTATAACATAGTGTATCCCTTTGGAATTTTAACTTTACGTTTAATGCTGGCCAAGTAAGCGGTGTGTGGTTTTAAAGTGTATATTGGCCCAGAAAGTTCTTCCAAATCCGGCAGATTCTTTTCATTGTCTATCAGGGACCCTTCCGAAGTCTGTTTATAAATTTTATCCAATTCCAAATCAATGCCGGAAGGCTGGACCAAATCAGCGAAATCCGGGAAAATCTTAATAAGTTCTTCTTCACCAAGCATTATAATATCTCCTTAGATTAATTTTTATAAGTTGTTAATAATATAATTAATTGGAGGTTGAATTATGCCTGTTATAACAATTGCTGGAAACGATGGAATTAGTGTTGAGAAAAGAAGAGATATGGTTAAAAAAGTATCTGAAGTTGTGGCTGAAGCGTATGATTTGCCTGTTGATGCCATAACTGTTTTAGTGCAAGCTTATCCAAAGGAAAGTATTGGAGTGGCTGGTGAACTGTTAAGTGATCGCTGATTGCTTAACACACCAATGAAAGATAACCGATATCCATCACCCATTAAACAAATATTTCATTGATAATTTTTATATAATTATTAAAACAAAATAATAGTCATTGATAAACTGATAGGTGAACATATGAAAGAGATTAAGATATTCCTTGTGTTGCTTGTTTTATTCATATCAATCAGCGCTGTTTCGGCTGAAGGAAATTTCACAAGCCTTCAAAACGAAATCAATGCAAGCACTGGTAGTATAAGCATAACACAAAACTATGTATATGATAATTCGACTGATAATCTAAGCAATGGAATTTTGATAGATAAGACTAATTTTACGATATATGGTAATGGTTACACTATTGATGGTGCTAACCTGGCAAGAATCTTTGAAATTGTTGGAGAGAATATTACGATTTCAAACCTCACTATAATCAATGGACATGCTAAGGATGGAGGAGCTATTCATTCAAGTGAAATAATTACCTTAAATAACATGACCTTTTCAAATAACTATGCTGAAAACGGAGGAGGGGCTGTGTATTGTAAAAACACTACGGAAATAAATGACTGTAAATTTATTAATAATAATGCAGTGTGGGGAGGAAATATTTACTCCACCTTCGAATTGATTGTTAACAATTCAAAATTTCTTGATTCAACATCAAAATATGCTGCAGCAATCTATGCAACGAGCATATTTGTAATTAAAGGTTCTACTTTTAAAAATTTATTTGCCAACGAAACCGCCGGAGCCATAGGGGGTAAAGAGTTGTATTTAGCAATCATTACTAATTCCTCATTCACAGATACTGGTGCAATTAAAAACGGTGGTGCAGTATATTTAGATACTGAATCTGGAGGCGATTGTACTGTGTATATCGTTAATTCAACATTTTCCAATTCAAAAAGTGAGTTTGGCGGTGCATTTGTCCAATTAAATGGAAAATTAGATATTATCAACTCAGAATTTACAAACAATGCCGCTGACTGTTACGGAGGAGCAATATTTGTCTCAAATACAGAAACAATAATTAAAAATACGATAATTGGTGAAAACCAACTATTTGGAGGAGATTATTCTTGTGGAGGAGGACTCTACTCTGATAATTCCGAAACCAATATTACAGATTGTAATTTTATGAATAATGCCAAACACGGAATTTATGCATATGATGGGCAATTAATCGTCGAAAATACAACATTTTCAGATAATGGTGAAGCCGTTCATGGTGTTTTCTTAAATTATATGCTAGAAAACGTAACTTTAGAAAATGATACATTATTATTAAATGATACTGACTATGCAACTATTATAAACACTTTAGGTGCAGAACTCAAACTTATTAACAATACAATTAGTGTAGTGAATCTTCCGTCAAAATATGATTCACGTGATTGGGGTTGGGTAAGTTCAGTGAAAAATCAAGGAGATATGGGTGCTTGTTGGACATTTGGAAATATAGGAGCATTAGAATCCGCATTATTAAAAGCAACAGGCATAGAATATGACTTTTCAGAAAACAATATGCAAAACAATATGTTACAGTATTCAAAATATGGAATAATTGGAAGTGAAGAAGGAGGAGTTAGAGAACAAGGTCTAGAATATGTTATCAACTGGCTTGGAATGCTACCTTCAGAAGATGATACCTATGACGAACTAGGTAAATTATCCCCTGTGCTTTCAAGCAGTGACGATGTTCACATATTCGATGCAATTATCATAAACTCCCGTAAAAATTTTACAGATAATGATGCGGTTAAAGAAGCAATATTGAAATGCGGATCCATAACTACAGGATATTACCATGATTACGGCAACGCATATAATGAAATTACTCATTCCTATTATCAAAATTCGATGAACAGAACAAATCATGCCATAAGTTTTGTCGGTTGGGATGACAATTATCCAAAAGAAAACTTCTTAATCACACCTCCTGGAGATGGAGCATGGATTTGTAAAAACAGTTGGGGAACCGGTTGGGGAGAAAACGGATATTTCTACCTGTCTTACTATGATCCAAGTTTCTTAAATATAACCTTTGGAATCGGATATTTAGTTGAAAATACTGAAAAATACAATGTCAATTACCAAACCGACTTAAGTGGAATATTGAACTTATTCACATATAATGAATGCATTATCTCTTATAAAAACACTTATCAAGCAATCGACCAGGGATTAATAAGTGCTGTCGGAACTTACTTTAATGAAAATGAAAATTATACATTAGAGATATATGTAAATAATAAATTGACATATGATGAAAATGGAACTGCACCATTTAAAGGTTATCACACTGTGCAATTATCATCAAAAATAGCAGTTTCACAAGGAGATAACTTTACAGCAGTAATGAAGAAAACTATGGTTCCCCTATTATCTGGTTCAAGGCAACACTATGAAGAAAATGTAAGTCTCATCAATATTGACGGAAAATGGTCAGATTTAACTGAATTAAACCAAACAATCTCTTTAAAAGTCTATGCAGAAGCTTTAAGCATTTACACTGAAGATTTAGTTAAAATCTATAAAAACGATTCTCAGTTTGAAGCTAATGTCGGTGCTGCTAACGAAACCGTGATATTCGAAATAAACGGCATGAACTACACCAGAACTACAAATGAAAACGGAACTGCAAAAATGAACATCAACCTAGGACCAGGCAACTACACTATCACTACCTACTATAATGGAGAAAGCGTTAAAAACAGCATTGAAGTATTGCCAACATTGATTGGAGACAATCTGGTAAAATACTACAGAAACGAATCCCAGTTCTATGTTACACTAATCGACGGTGAA
>JAILDN010000101.1 GCA_024689425.1 Methanobrevibacter sp. | reverse complement strand
GTTGTTTGTTGCTACTTTGAATATTTCTGGATGATTATTATATTCAACACAACTCCAAGTATTATAATATAGTAGGTTGTTGTTATCTTTCACAAATTAATATAAATTAAGATTATCAATATACACAAGAGATATAACTCCACTAATTCTTAAAGAGACCCTTGTAATTGTTTTATTTGTATTATTCTCGAAATGTACTGAAGCATTTTGAACAGAATTACTCGCATAAATGTTAACAGAATTGTATGCTTGAGATCCATCAGAATAATCAGTAACAATAGAAATTACACAGTTACTTAATGCTAGTATATCGCATGAGGCGGTTATTTCATTTTTATTTGTTTGTACTCTACATTCAGACCATGATGAAGTTTCAGCTACTCTAGATATTTTGAATGAGTTTTCACCTATGCTACTCCAACTATTTGATATTTCTGTAGTTTGTCCGGATCCGTTGTTAACTCCTGAGAGTACATTGTCATATTCTCCGCAACTCCATTGATTATAACTTAATAAATTGTTGTTATCTTTCACATACCCTATCCTAAATCAAGTTCATTTCTTATTAAAACTCAACAGAAAAAAAATAATTGTGAGGTAAAAAAGTATGATAAATTTAAATTACGAATTAAAAACTGAAGAATTTGAAGAAGATGAAAAAACAGTTGAAATTAAGATGGTTGAAATTACAGCTGAAACTGATTCACCTGGATCAAGAATAGTTTTTGAAAAAAGTAGTAAACTATTAGCTGAAACTCTCACAAATAATGAGGGAATAGCTGTCTGTGGTTTCAGCCCACAGTCTAGAAAGTGTGTTGTAAAAGCAACATGTAATGATGAAACTGCACAGGTTACTGTTCCAAAATTAGCTGATTTGACTGATTCAAATGAATAGTAAGATTGAAAAAATTAGTGAATGTGACGGTTGTTGTCAAAGAACAACTTGTAACCATGATTTAGAAAAATGTTGTTATCTTATCAATCAAAAGTGCTTGATTAGAGAAACAAGGAAATATGAGGAGGATTAAAAAAATGGGATTTTTAGATTGGATAAAATACTTATTTACTAACAATAAAAAAATGGCTAGATTCATAACAAAAAACATAACTAAAACTTTTGGAGAAAAAGAACAACTTGAAGTTGCTTTGTTTGAAGGTGAAAATCCATTATCTGATAGGAATGTTAATATTTCAATTAATGGTATGACTTATGTTCGTAAAACTGATGAAAATGGTATTGCAAGATTAAACATTAATCTAGGAGTTGGCGAATATAAAGCAGATTTTGAATTTATGGATGATGATTTTAATTTGGCGAATGCTTTTTGTAAAGTATTTGTTAATCCTGTAATTTCAACTCAGGATATGAATATGACTGAAAAGGATGGTAGTCAATTCATTGCTATAGCAACATCAAGTACTGGTGTAAGATTATCAGGGGTACCTATCATATTCAATATCAATGGGGTAGATTATAAAAGAACCAGTGATATGGTGGGAGAAGCAAAACTCAACATTAATTTAGGCAAAGGAACGTATGAAATAACAACTTCTTCACTAAAAGTCAGTGCAAAGAATATAATTCATATAGATGAGAAACCTAAAAAAGTAACACGGATGGAAGGAGTAAACATCAGTAAAGCATTCAGCGACAAAACCGCATACCAATGTGCAGTATATGATGATAACAGTCGTGTATCAGGAACAGTTGTCATCAGTGTAAATGGTGTAGATTATACAAAAACACCAGACAGCACTGGATTATATAAATTAAATATCAATCTTCAACCTGGAACATATCAGATTTCTGCTCAATATATGGGTGATAATGAGCATCTTCCATCTCAAATAGTTAACACTATCCATATTGTTGCAGACCCAGTAAAAACTGTTTATAATCCTATCCGTATTAAATACCAACCAAATAGTTACACTTGCGGGCCAACTAGCTTATCAATGTGTTCACAAATTTTGGGTAATGAAGTTAGCATTAACAGTTTTGCTAATGCTTGTTATACTGATGGATCAGGAACATCCCCAAGTAATCTTATTGCAGGTGCAAGAAAATTAGGCTTTAAGGTAACACCTATAGGCCGAAGTTATGCTGCAGTAAAAAAAGCAATTGATGCAGGCAAACCAGTCATAGCTCATGTGATGACTAAAACAATGAAATGTCTCGGATGGCAAGGGAATTATGGTCATTATGTTGTAATCTATGATTATGATAATGGATATTATCATGTGGCGGATCCAACAAAAGGTATCAGCTGGTGTTATAAAGATCAAGTTGATGGTGCAACAATTGGTTATGAAGGTATCCAATATTACAGTGTAGAACGTATTTAAATTTAATTTTTTTACTCGATGATACAAAAAAAACTATTTGAAGTAAAAAGAAACTGTCTGATGTGAGTAGGAGAGAATCCGAATACATCTTTGGACATTAAACCCCAAACTTAAAATTTTTTAATAGTAGAAACCCCATTATTTTTAATTCGATTAGTTTTATATTAATCACGTTATTTCTTTTACTTTTTTAAGTTTCTTTTTGTTGAGGTAAAAAATAATTAAGTCCAGGAAAAAAATAATACATATTATTTTTCTCCTGGTCTATTTTTTTTTATTTTTATAATTATACATCATATTTTATGTATAATGAAAAAATATTCAACAAATTTTGTAAAGAAAGAAATATAAAAGAATCGACTCGTAAAGGCTATCAATCAGCTATTAAGTATTACGTGAAAGTGCAAAAGCAGTCATTGGAATATTTGATTGATGAAGCATTACGTGAAGAGGAAGAAAAAATAGCTTTGAAAGATAGGAAGTTGAAAAAGAGATTAATTAAGTTTAGGAATTTTTTGTTTGATAGTAAAATGTCTCCTAATACTTTGAAAACATACTTGCAGAAAATTAAGACTATTTATTCTCATTTTGAAGTTACTATTCCTATTTTGCCTTCTGCGAAATATGATACAGATTATGAAATCAACTACTTGGATCTGCCAAGTAAGTATCATATCCGTCAAGCATTAGAAATTGCTAGTATTGATTTGATGGCTGTTATTCTTTTCATGAGTAGCAGCGGAACTGCTAAGGCTGAAACATTATCACTTACTGTTGATCAATTCATTAATGGTACAAGTGATTATCATAATGGAGGTAGTTTAGAATATATTCTTGATACATTAGGTAATAAGAAGAATGTTGTTCCTACTTTTTATTTGAAGCGTATTAAAACTAGTAAGTATTATTATACTTTTTGCAGTCCGGAGGCCAGCACATATATAGTGAAGTATTTGAAAACAAGGAATAATTTAAAATTGGATGATAAGTTGTTTGATTTTACACCATCAAAATTATTGTTGCGTTTTCAAGAGTTGAATGATAAGATGGGTTGGGGTTTCAAAGGAAAATATCGTTTTTTCCGAAGTCATACTTTACGTAAGTATCATGCTTCTAATATTGGTTTGACTGCTGAGTATGTTGATGCTTTGCAGGGTAGGAGTAAGAATGTGGTTCATGAAACTTATATTAAGACTAATCCAAAGAAGTTGAAAGAGATTTATATGTCTGTTATGGATAATGTCATGGTTAATACTGTTAATCGGCCGGATGTTGTGAATCAGGAGTTTACTATTGTGGTGAATGTTTTTTTGTCTGGTAAGGAGTATAATATTATATAATATGAGTTATAATATTTTTGTTTATGAAGTGATTAGAAATTAGATCATGTTCTTGGTGGGATGTGGTCTAATTTTTTTAATACAGACATCATATAACATTGTTATAAAATATTCACAGAATAGGAACAAAACATATTTTTAATAAAAATCTCCATAAACAATACTAATGATACAAAATGTATCACAATAAAAAAATAAATATGTGGGGTATAATATGGAACTTATGAGAGAACTTTCCTTAGCGCCTGGAGTTTCTGGGTCTGAAGAGGAAATTGCTAAAATTATTGAAAGAGAATTAAAAGATGTTGCTGATACTATTGAAAGAGATAGTATGGGAAACTTAATTGCTACTAAAAAAGGTGAGAAAAAAGCACCTAAAGTTATGTTAGCTTCTCATATGGATGAAATTGGTTTAATGGTCAGATATATTGATGATAATGGTTTTGTTCAGTTCTCAACTATCGGCGGAATTAATGATCAAATGTTAATGAATCAAACCGTAACAATCCACAGCAGTATTGGCGAAGATGTTGTTGGTGTCATTGGTTCAAAACCTCCTCATGTAACTACTCCTGAAGAAAGAAACAAAGTAGTTAAAGCAAAAGACATGTTTATCGATATTGGTGCAAAAGACAAGGAAGAGGCCGAAAAAATGATCCGTGTTGGAGACAAAATGACATTTAATTCATTATTTGAAGAGTATCCTAATGATTTAATTATGGGTAAAGCTTTAGATAATCGTGTTGGTTGTTATGTGATGATGGAAGTTTTAAAGAGAGTTGATACAAGAGCTACTGTTTATGGTGTTGGTACTGTACAAGAGGAAGTAGGTCTTAAAGGTGCTAAAACTTCTTCATTTAGATTGAATCCTGATTTGGCCATTGCACTTGACGTCACTTTATCTGGAGATCACCCTGGAATCAAACCAGAAGAGGCTCCTGTTGTAATGGGTAAAGGTCCAGCCATTATTTTAGCGGATGCGAGCGGACGTGGAATTTTAACCCAGCAATCAGTTAAAGACATGCTTATTAAAGCAGGGGATGAAAACGAAATTGATTACCAATTGGAAGTTAGTGATGGTGGAACCACTGACGGTACTGCAATTCACTTAACTCGTGAAGGTATTCCAACAGGTGTTTTATCAGTCCCTACAAGATATATTCACACTCCAGTAAGTGTTTGCAGTATGGCTGATGTAGAATCAACAATTCAATTGATTGTTGCAGCTATTAATGATTTATAAATAATTTTTTTGGGAAGTTTTCAACTTCCCTATTTGAATCTATCATCTGATTTTTGAGATTTTGCTTTATTGTGTTTTGTTTCAAACCATCCGATTTTTAACTCGTCAATTGTATCCTCATATAATTGTGGAACATATGGTTTGATATCTAAAAGTGGTGTTTCATTTAATACATCGATATTTGAAACGTGCACAATATTTCCTTCTATTTTATCAATTTTTACAACGGATGAACCAATTCTATTTGGTCTTTTAGGTGATCTTGTTGCAAATACTCCATGTGTATTGTTGTCCATAAAGGGTTTAACCTCAAGTAAATATCCATCTACTTTGTGGAGTAGATATAGGATATTAATATGTGAAAAATCTTCTAAGTCTTTTAAACCATCGACATATTCTTCTTTTATTTCAAGGGTTCCTTTAATGCCTTTTGCCCCTGTAGGCTGAATGGGCATCCCTTCGATTTTTGTAAATTCAGTATGTATTGTTCCTATTGATTCTAGTTCTATTTTCATAGTTTAATTTATTGGGATTAATGTTTTATATATTATTTTATTTTTGATTTTTTTACGATATGAATAATTTAAAGTAATCGATAAAATTTTTCATTATATACTAAAAAACGAAACATTTATATGCAATTCGATATAATATAGTAACTGTAAAAAAATTAAAGATGATATAAATGAATTTAAGTGCTAGAAATCAATTAAATGGAAAAGTAACTAGTGTTGATATTGGTGTTGTTATGGCTAATATTAAAGTCGAAGTGTCAGAACCTGGTGTAATTACTGCTTTAATTACTAAGGAATCAGCTGAAAAGCTTGGTTTAAAAGATGGTGATGATGTAACTGCAATCATTAAATCAACTGAAGTAATCATAGGAAAATAAATATTTTGTTAGGAGAGATTTAGAATGGAATTAAGTGCTAGAAATCAATTAAAAGGTAAAGTCGCTGCTGTTGATATTGGTGCGGTT
>JAILDN010000039.1 GCA_024689425.1 Methanobrevibacter sp. | reverse complement strand
AATTAATGGTGATAACATGGAATATATATATGCGGCAATGATTTTGCACAGTGCAGAAAAAGATATTAACGAAGAAAATGTTAAAAGTATTATTGAAGCAGCAGGAATTGAAGCTGATGATGCTAGAATCAAAGCTTTAATTGCAGCTTTAGAAGATGTAGATATTGACGAAGCTATGGAAACTACTGCTATGGCAGCAGCAGCTCCTGCAGCTGCAGCACCAGCAGCAGCTGAAGCTGAAGAAGAGGAAGAAGAAGAGGAAGAAGAGGAAGAAGAAGTATCTGAAGAAGCAGCAGCAGCTGGTTTAGGTGCTTTATTCGGATAGATCTTTTCTATCCTTTTTTATTTTCTTTTTTTTAAAGTATTTTTTTTAACTAATTTTTAAGACTATTTTTTTTGTTTTTTATAGAATTTTTCCCATTTTTTCTAATTTTTTGAAAGTTATTTATTATATTAAAAACAGATATTTTACTAATCAATCTTTTTAAATGATTAATATGGTAGAAATATTTGATGAACTTGGTTATAAAAAACAAACGTGTAAAACTTGTGGACAAGAGTTTTACTCTCAGGTAGACAGAGATACCTGTGGAGATGCTCCTTGTGATGAGTATGAATTTATCAATAATCCTGCAACTGATAAATCATACAATTTATATGAAATCCAGAAAGTTTTTAGAGAATTTTTAGAAAGTGAAGGGCATACTCATGTCCCAAGATATCCTGTTTTGGCTAAAAGATGGAGAGATGATGTGTTTTTAGTTGGTGCATCCATTTTTTGTTTCCAGCCTTGGGTAACTTCAGGACTTGTTAAACCTCCTGCCAATCCTATTGAAATGGCTCAGCCTTCAATTAGGCTTAACGATGTTGACAATGTTGGAAGGACTGGTAGACACATGACCTGTTTTACAATGGGAACACACACTGTAATTAACAAGGAAGATGATTTTATCTATTGGGAAGATGAAACCATCCGACTCTGTCATGAATTCTTTAACTACATTGGAATTAATACTGAAGAGATTACATTCATTAAGTCCTGGTGGGCTGGTGGAGGTAATGAAGGGCCTTGTTATGAAGTATGTTGTAGGGGAGTGGAGCTTGCAACATTAGTATTCATCCAGTATGAAACATTGGAAGACGGTTCCAAAAAGGAAATCCCTATTAAAGTCGTGGATACTGGTTATGGGCTTGAAAGGATTGCTTGGATTTCACAGGGTACTCCAACAGCTTATGATGCGTGTTTTGCACCCGTTGTTGATAAATTAAAAGAATTGACTGGTGTCGAAATTAATGAGGATATCCAGGGCCGTAATGCACAAATTGCGGGCATGATGGACATTGAAGATATTGGGGACTTAAAAGAATTGCGCCAACAGGTGGCTGACAGTTTGGGAATCTCTCTTGATGAATATTTAAAAGCCGCCGAACCGATGGAAGCGATTTATATCATTGCAGATCATACAAGATGTTTGGCATTCATGTTGGCTGATGGCATTATCCCTTCTAATGTTAAAGAAGGATATCTTGCACGTCTAGTTTTAAGAAGGACAATTAGGTTCATGAAGGAACTTAATATGGAAGAATCATTGGCTGATGTCATGGCTATTCAACTTGATTTCTTATCTAAATTCTATCCTGAAATCAGGGATTCTGAAGAACATATCATGAATATTATTACTTTAGAAGAGCAAAGATATGCAGCAACCGTTAAAAAGGGAAGAAGCATTGTTAAAAGAGCTATTAAAAGGCTTAAAAAAGAGGGCAAAAATGAAATGCCTCTTAATATGTTAATAGATTTATATGATGCTCACGGTATGCCTCCTGAAACGGTGGTTGAAATGGCAGGTGACGATTTTACTGTTAATGTTCCGGATAACTTCTTCACTCAAGTTGCAGGTGCTCATGAGAAGGATACTACCAATAAAAAATCTACATTCGCTGTAGATTATCCTGAAACTGATTTATTGTTCTATAAAGATTTCTACCAAAAAGAATTTGAAGCTGAAGTTTTAGGTTTGGTTGAAAAAGACGACAAGAACTGTCTTGTCTTTGATAAAACTGTATTCTACCCTGAAGGAGGAGGCCAACCTTCAGATATTGGTGAAGTTTTCATTGATGGAAAATCATTTAAAATGACTTATGCCGAAAAAATCAACAATGTCGTATTACATCATGTAGATGGGGAACTTGACAACAGCGTTGTTGGAAAGAAAGTCGCCGGCAAACTCGACTGGGATAGAAGGATAACTCTTGCACGCCACCACACGGGAACTCACCTTGTAATTGCCGCTGCAAGAAAAGTATTGGGTCAGCATATCTGGCAGGCAGGATCTCAAAATTCCCTTACAAGAGCACGTATTGACCTGTCACATTACAAACGGATTACGCAGGATGAACTGAATGAAATTGAAAAATTGGCCAATGAGTATGTGATGGATAACATTGATTTGGATATTCAATTCCATACAAGAGATGAAGCGCAGGAATTATATGGATTTGTACTTTATCAAGGAGGTATTGTTCCTGGAAAAATGATTCGTGTAGTTAAAATACCTGGAATTGATGTTCAAGCTTGTGCAGGTACACATGTTTTAAGAACAGGTGTTGTTGGACCAATCAAGATAAATAAAACCGAAAGGGTTCAGGACGGTGTTGAAAGAATTGATTTCTCAGCAGGTTTGGCCGCAATCGATTCAATGCAGCACAATGATGAATTATTGCGTGAAAGTTCAACGATATTCAAAGTGGAAAATGAACAGTTGCCAAAAACCTGTGACAGATTCTTCTCTGAATGGAAAGCACAGAAAAATGAAATCGATAAATTAAAATCAGAAATCGCTAGTTTGAAGATGAATTCCTTAGCAGATGATTTTGTTGAAATCAAAGGTCTAAAAGTTGTTAATCAATTAATCGATGGTGACTTTAAGGAGCTTCAAAAAATAGCCACAGATTTTACAGACAATGGAAAAGCAGATGTTGTTATTATGGGTAACAATGACGGCAAAATTGTCGGCGCTGCCTCTCAAAAAGCTATTAATGAGGGTGTTAAAATCAATGAAATCATTAAAACTGCAGCAGGAGTGCTTGGAGGTGGCGGCGGAGGCCGTTTGACTTTAGCACAAGGCGCAGGCAAAAATGCCGAAAAAATGGATGAAGCAATTAAAACTGCTGTTGATTTAATCTGATGACACTTTCATTATTGAATGTTCATTTTTTGAATTAAAAAGTATACATTATTTTGGTGTTATCCATTGTTATCAAATATCAATTCTTTCATATGAATTTAATTATTCATATGGGTAAAAAAATGAATTTTTATTCATTTTTTCTTCTTTTTTTTTAAAATTAAATAATATTCATTTATATACTTGTTGTTATAAAAATATTAAATAGGTGATATTTTATGAAAATTAGTGAAATTTTAGTAAATTCGTTGAAATATCCTATAGATAATGAGGAAGATATTACCAATCCTATAATTTTATTCGGTATTCCTGTAGTTGGTGTTGTTATCTTCGTTATATTTATGGGAATAGCAGGGCTCTTTGGTGCTGGTGATGCCGCTTCAGGAGTTCTTGCAATTGGTATGATAGTTATGTACTTGTTTTACCTTGTATTTTATTTATTATATCCAGGATACATGCTTTCAGTTATTGATGAGGGTATAAATCAAAGTAATATTATTCCTGCGATGAATATAGGTAAAAATATTGTAAATACAATTAAATTAGCTATTCTTGGATTTATTTACTTCATTATTCCAATTATTCTTGGAATTATTGTATTATTAGTATCTGGTACATTAGGATCAGTTCTTTCATCTTTCGCAGCTAACCCTTCTCCACTTTCTCTTATAAGTTCACTAGGAATTGGAGGACTCATTGTCCTAGCAATATTTGCATTATTTGAATTATTATATACAGTCGCAGTTTTAAGACTGGCTGCATTCGATAGTTTAGGTGCTGCTTTAAGTGTTGGTGAAGTGTGGGCTGATTTAAAAGATATCGGTATTGTAAAAATTGTTTTACTCTATGCGGCAGTTATTACTATTACAGGATTTGCAGCTATAGGATCTTTAGCTTTATTCCTTGTTTTCCCTCTCATAGGTTTATTTATAATAATGTTAGTAGTGGGACCTGTTTTATCCTTGTTTGGTGCATACGCTTTCGGTTTACTTTATTCCGACATGGCATAGATTTGAAAATGAATTCTATTTCATTTTCTTCTTTTTTTCTTTTTTTTCACAAAGTTTTATTAATATTAATTTTCAAATATAACATTTGTTAATTTAAACTAGCATTGAAGGGATTGCTATTTTTTAAACATAAAGAGTTGTTTTTATGGATTATGATTTAATTATTGCAAGATATGGTGAGATTGGACTTAAAAGTCAGAAAGTAAGGTCCCGATTTGAAAAAAAACTTGTTAAAAATATCAAAGCCACATTTGATTGTGATGTAGACAGAAACCAGGGGAGAATCTATATTTTTCCAAAAGAATATGATGAGGCTTTAGAAAAATTAAATAGGGTATTTGGTATAGTTTCTTATTCTCCTGCCGTTTCCACATACAGTAACTTTGAAGATGTTGATAAAACCCTTGGGGAATACACGCAGGAATTGATTAAAACTAATGCAATCACTGAAAACACAAGATTCGCAATCCAATGCAGACGTGTTGGATCTCATGATTTTTCATCACAGGAAATGGCAGCATTTGCCGGAGGCGTTGTCAGAAAACAAATCAAAGCTCCTGTTGATTTAACAAATCCTGAATTAACTATTTATTTGGAAGTGCGTGATGATGACACTTTCATTTATCATGAGAAGATTGGCGGTCCAGGAGGTTTACCATTAGGAACTCAGGGAAAAGTTGTAGTTTTACTTTCCAGTGGAATCGATTCTCCTGTTGCTTCATATATGATGATGAAAAGGGGATGTGAGGTAATTGCACTTCATTTCGATGCAGAACACTTCGGAAATCCTAAAATCACAGAGAAATTTTATAAAATCGTTGATCAACTGCAGAATTATGCAAAGGGTGTTCCCATAACCGCTCATGTTGTCAAATATGGTGATTACCTGCAGGATGCTAAGGATTATGCTCCTGAAAAAATGACTTGTGTTTTATGTAAGTCCGGAATGTATAAAATAGCTGAAAAATTGGCAAAACACTATGGAGCATTAGCCATTGTTGATGGAAGCAGTGTAGGTCAGGTTGCTTCACAAACATTGAATAATATTCTAGCCACCCGTTACGGTGTTGAAATGCCTATTTTATCACCATTAATCGGTCTTGATAAAAGTGAAATTACTAAAATAGCTGAAAAAATAGGAACATTTGAAATATCTAAAATCGATGATGGAGGATGTTCTGCGGTTCCTAGATATCCTGAAACTAGAGGTGATGTTGAAAAACTCATTGAAGCATTAGAAGCTATGAATCAGGATGAAGCTATTGAAAAAGCTTTTAAAACTATTAAATAATTTTTTTAATAGAAATGGGCTACTGGCAGTAATGTTAAACCGGTCAGACATATTATTATGAATGTAAAGATATAAATTTCTTTATTTTCTATTTTTTTATATTTTGTATTAAGTATCAATGGGATTAAAGCAATAACAGGTAAGAAATATCTTGATTGAACACCTAAAATTGCATTTGATCCAACAGGGCTCCATGTTAAGTAAAAAATGGCATATATTCCAATATATGTAATTAAAAATATTAATGCCAATATTCCTTTTTCTTTTTTCTTTAATTCTACATCTATTTTATAAAATAATGAAAATCCTATGAAAAACAGTACATACATCAAATTAATTAATTTAATTCCTTTAAAACCAGTATAATGGAAAAAATTAGATTTTAATATGAAAAGATTAGGAATGGAAATTATTATATGTTTAATTAAAGCAAATATGATTGATGGATTTGATAAAATGAAGTTGGCCTGGCCAATCAATGAGGTATTTGCCGGGACTGACGGGTTATGTGAAACTGCGGCCGTTGCCATAAAGAGTGATGTGAAAAAGGAACTCGCACTAAAAAGTGTTAATAGGATTATTGCTAAAGTTGAGACTCCTGCACATATCTTTTGCCTTTTATCTTTAAATGGAATAAGAAGCGTTAAAAATGAAAGCATTAAATAAGGCTGCTTGATTAAACTAATTAATAGAATGGAAATGAAAAATATGGCTAGATTTTTCCGGTTAACCTCGCCATCATACATTTTTATAAAGTAGGTTATAATGATTAGGGTAAACGTTAAAATAAATGCATCATAACTCAGTGATGACGCCTGTGAAATGCACAGGGGCATTGTTGCAAAAATCAGTAGGGGTAATTTGAATTTTGGAATGATTTTAATCATATAGTAAGTAACAGCTCCATAGAAGATTAAATTAGCTATTCTTGATAAATATATGGCCCATATTGCAGGTAAACTCAATAATTTGGCTAATAATATTCCTAATGCGGAGATTAAATACGAATAAACTGGTGAAGAGGTTGTCCATTCCCAATATCCCTTATGATTAGTGATTGGATTATGGTAATTATTATTTTCTGTCAGTATTGTTACTCCGTTATATGATTGTTGAAAAATGAAATAATAATCGTTTACATAAATTCCTTTTTCCGCAAATTCTGGGTACAGTGAACCTTCTGTTATTAATTCTGATCGTGTAAAGTGGGCAGGTTCATCAGTAAAGCTGAATGGTGGTGTAAAAAATACCATTAACAGTCCAAAAATTATAATTAGAACTAATGCGACCTTATGGAGTTCCAATTTATTTTTATGGGAAAAATAAATTGCTATGAGTCCTAAAATACTCACTAAAACAATAAAGATTATCTCATTTTCCGGATGTGCAAAGTTTTCCTCAGTAAACATTGCAAAAATAAAAACAAGGATAAATGCTAAATAAATAAGCATGCATTTTCTATAGTCAATGAAATAATCTCTTAAGTCCATATTATACTTTCTGTTCATTAGTAATAATAAATATTTTTCATAATCAAAATCTTTATTTACTATTTAAATTTAAATAATATCTTAAAAGGTGTTACAATGAGTACTTTTAATTCAATTGAAGAAGCAAGAGAATTTTTTAAAGGAGATAAATTTGCTACAAATTTAGGTATTCAATTAGACGAATTAACGGACGATTACTGCATATGCAGTTTGGAGATAAATGAAACTCATAGAAATGCTGTTGGTGGAGTAATGGGCGGAGTGATGTTTACTTTAGCGGATTTTTCCTTTGCAGTATTGTCAAATCAGCTTCATAAACCTACTGTAGCTCAACAGGTCAGTGTCAATTATTTAAGTGCTCCAAAAGGAGAAAAATTAATAGCAAAAGCAATATGCAAGAAAAATGGTAGGAGTTCTTCAATAATAAATGTGGATGTTATTGACGATACAGGTAGGGATGTTGTACAGTTTATAGGAACTGGATTTAAATTATAAATCCTTATTTTTTTTCTTATTTAATGTCTAAATCATAATAATTATATACTAATCTAATCAAAAATAATATCATATACTTAATTAATTCTTTAAGTTTATAAAAAACTTAATTTTTTTGAGGTATTAAAATGAAAACAACTGTTAGTGTAATTAAAGCTGATATTGGAAGTGTTTCTGGTCACTGTGTTGCACACCCAGAATTAATGGACATTTGTGATGAAGTATTAAACGAAGCTTTAGAAACTGGTATCTTAAATGATTATTATGTTTCCCGTTGTGGAGATGACATTGATTTAATCATGACCCACAATAAAGGTGAAGAAAACGAAGAAGTTCACAAAACTGCATATAATGCATTCATGAAAGCTACTGAAAGAGCACGTGAATTAAAATTATACGGTGCAGGTCAAGACTTATTATCCGATACTTTCTCCGGAAATATCAAAGGTATGGGTCCTGGTGTTGCAGAAATGGAATTTGAAGAAAGACCATCTGACCCTGTTTTAGTATTCTGTTGTGATAAAACTGAACCTGGTGCATTCAATTTACCAATATTCAGAATATTTGCAGATCCATTCAACACTGCAGGTCTCGTAATTGACCCAAGTTTACACGATGGATTCAAATTTGAAGTATTCGATGTAATCGAACACAGAAAAGTTATCTTAAACTGTCCTGAAGAAATGTATGACTTACTCGCATTAATCGGTTCTACAGGAAGATATGTAATTAAAAGAGTTTGGAAGAAAAACGGTGAAATCGCATCTGCAGTAAGTACTGAAAGATTAAACTTAATGGCTGGTGAATACGTTGGTAAAGATGACCCAGTAGCTATTGTAAGAGCACAATCCGGATTCCCTGCAAACGGTGAATGTGTAGATCCATTTGCATTCCCACACATGGTAAGTGGTTGGATGAGAGGATCCCACAATGGTCCAATGATGCCTGTTTCAGAAGCAGAAGCAAATCCAATTAGATTTGACGGACCACCTAGAGTTGTCGGTTTAGGTTTCCAAGTAGCTAATGGTGAATTAATTGGTCCTGTTGACTTATTTGATGACCCAGCATTTGATCCTACTCGTGAACAAGCTGCTAAAATCGCAACTTACATCAGAAGACATGGTCCTTTCGAACCTCACAGATTACCTGCTGAGGAAATGGAATATACTTCCCTTCCTGGTGTAATGACCAAACTCGAAGAAAGATTCGAGGATATGGAATAGATTTAAAGAGATTTTTAATCTCTTCTTTTTTTACTTTTTTTTACATAATAAGATAATTATTAGACTATTTTTTATGTGCGGTTATTATTGTATAACTGGATGAGTTAACGGTAATTATGCAGTCATCCACATCAATGTAGAAATTTTTTCCTTTTTTTGTAACTTCAGAGCTGTCTTTAAGAATTTTGGAAATACAATATTCAACGACATCTCCCGAAATCCCTAAGTTTTTAGAAATTCTTCCGACACCCATTTCTGTTGTATGAATTTTTTCTATATTTTCAATTAGAATATCCTTAGATTGCATTTTGGCACCTGATTTTTGTATGTTATTACTATCTAAAATAAGTTATTTATATACATAAATATAATCTATTATATATGTCATTTTTAAAATTTATTCTTAAAAATCCATTCAGGAGGAAGAACAGTGCTATATTAGCCATTTTTGGAATTTGCATAGGCATAATAGTTATTGTTGCTCTTGGTGGAATTACAAGTGGTTTAGTATCAACTTTTGAAGATACAATTCATGCAGGAGGTGCTGATTTTTCAATTTCGGGTAAGGAAACTGGAAATTCGGCTTATGGTACTAATACAATCAGTGCAAATTGGACTAATATAATTGCAAATGTAAGTGGTGTTGAAGAAGTTTATCCGATTTATGTTGTTTTAACTTCGATTGGTGATGATTATATGAACACGCTTATAGGTATTAATCCAAATGGAACTAGTATGGCTGATTTGGGTATTGTTGAAGGTAGAATTTTCACTGACAATGCTTCTGAGGTCATTATAGGTAAAGTTTATGCCAAAGATAAAAATCTGTCTGTAGGAGATTCCATTAAGATTAAAGGTGAAAACTTCAAAGTTGTTGGAATTTATGAAACTGGAAATTCTAATATGGCGGGGGCTGTTTTCACTTCAATTACTAAAGTTGGCGATTTAATGGATGATAAGGACAGTATTTCCAATCTTTATGTAAAAGTTAAGAAGGGTGAAGATCCTAAAACGGTTGCAGACAGGATTGATAAGTTGTATGGTGAGAATATTACTACAGTTTCATCAGTTATGGAAATGCAGCAGATGGCCACAATGCTAAATAGCCTTCAAGCAGCATCTTGGGGAATATCTCTTTTAGCTATTGTTGTTGGCGGATTAGGTATTATCAATACCATGTTGATGTCGGTATTTGAAAGAACTCGTGAAATTGGTGTTTTAAAAGCTGTCGGATGGTCAAATAGGAAGATTTTAACTATGATTGTCGGTGAATCTTTGGTCATTACTATTTTATCTGCAATTATAGGTTCTGTTATTGGTGTTGCGGCATGTCTGTTATTATGTCCTATGATAGGACTTACACCAGTATTTAATGTGGAAACATTTGTCCAGGCATTTGGAATAGCAATTATTGTAGGAATTATCGGTGGGTTATACCCTGCATCTAAAGCAGTCAAATTACCTCCGACCGAAGCATTGAGGTATGAATAGGTGATTTTATGAGTAATATTGTTGAAATTAATAATTTAGTTAAATCATATGAAAATGGCCATATTAAAGCATTAAACGGCATTGATTTAACAATTGAAGAAGGCGAATTTGTATCTATTATTGGGCCTTCAGGTTCTGGAAAATCAACATTACTTAATATGCTTGGTGCACTTGATTCACCTGATTCTGGTTCAATCAACGTTGCAGGTTATGATTTGAGTTCTAGTAAAGATTTAAATAAATTCAGAGCTCAAAAAATAGGATTTGTATTTCAACTACATAATCTAATTCCTAATTTGTCTGTTGTTGAAAATGTTGAAATTCCAATGTTTACATCTAAAATGTCTAACTCCGAAATGAGATCAAAAGCGTTAACTTTGCTTGAAGGTGTCGGCCTTAAAGAAAAGGCATCACAAAAGCCATCAAAATTATCTGGTGGTGAAAGACAAAGGGTAGCTATTGCCCGTGCGCTTGCCAATAACCCTTCAGTGATATTGGCTGATGAACCAACAGGTTCACTTGACTCAAAAACTAGTAGCAAAATCCTTAAGCAATTAATAGACCTACATAAAAAAGAAAACGTAACCTTAATAATTGTTACTCACGACATGAATGTAGCAAAACTTGCAGATAGGGTCATTGAAGTTTTAGATGGAAAATTAGTTAATGCTGGTGATAAATCACTAGAAAATAAAATTGTTGTGGAGTAATTTTACTCCTCTCTTTTTTTAATAATCATCGATTGTATCATGTATTATTCTTAAGGCGTCAAGTAGGCCATGTGAATACTCGATACAACCGAATGCAGTTCTCATATCTTCTTTTTCAAGATAATATTTTGAGTCATTCCAATAGTCAACTGCCCTATCGTATACTTCTTTTTCCTTACCGGTAAATTCAATATGTGCCACTTGATTTAAATTTCTCTCTAATTTTGAAATATCCTTTGCTATTTTTTCTGCACTTTCTAAATCACTCATTTTAACGCCTTCCAAACATGATAAATTCTTTGTCCAACAGTAATGTAAGATAAAATTACTAAAATAATTATTATGTAAGTGAAGTTGATTGGCTGTGTAAAGTACCCAACTAATGCACCAATCATTAGTATAATCATACGAACAGCTCTTTCAGCTATTCCAACACTACAGTCTATGCCTTGAGATTCTGCTCTTGCTCTAACGTAACTAACGGTGATTGCTGAGTGTATTGCTAGGATACCTATAAACCAGTCACAATATCCACCAAATATAATTCCGATATAAATGATTCCGTCAGCAAAACGGTCCATTGTTGAATCCAGGAATGCTCCAAATTTTGATGCTCTATTGTGATATCTTGCAACTGCACCGTCAACAACATCCAATAATCCTGAAAGCAAAATTGCTACACATCCAAGAATTAATAAATGATTTGCAAAGCCATAGGCAGCTATAACTGCAACAAATGGGGAAATCACTGTTATGATATTTGGATTGATATTTAGATTTCGGGCAATAGGATTCAATATTTTAGTTAATAAAGGTCTAAGACTTTCAAGCATACTTTAATATATTAAGAAATTATCATATATAATTATTTAAAAAATTAAGGATTATTAAAAATGAAAATATTAAAAACTAACAATGATGCACCTGATGAGAGTGTTATTGATGAAGCTATTGATGTAATGGCAGATGGAGGTGTTATTATTTACCCAACAGACACTGTTTATGGGTTAGGTGCCAATATTTTCGATAATAATGCCGTTCGTCGTGTTTTTAAAATTAAACAAAGAAATTTATTAAAACCTTTGTCAATATTAGTTTCAGATACTGATGCGATTGAATTAGTCTCTGAAGTTTCAATTTATCAAAAGAATATGGTGGATAGTTATTTACCTGGTCCTTACACATTCATTTTAAAAAAATCCCCAATCGTTCCAAGAGTTGTCACTGCAGGTTTAACTCATGTCGGTGTGAGAGTTCCTAAAAATGAAATTGCCTGTAAATTGGCTAGTTTATTCCCGATAACCACCACCAGTGCTAATTTATCTGATAAAAATGTATTAGCTACTCCGGAAGAAATTCTAAATCAATTGGAATGTGATGTTGATTTGGTAATTGATGTGGGGCCTCTCAATTCAAATAATGCTTCTACAATTGTTGATTTGACTACTTCACAACCTACTTTTGTTAGAAGATGATTATATATTAGAAAAAACAGACATATCTCTATGAAAGTATTAGCTAATTTTGAAGATAATCTTAAAATTCCAACTAATTCAAGTATCGATAATCTATTGAATGGAGGATTTGAGAAAGGTACAGTAACTCAAATTTTTGGGCCTCCTAGTTCCGGTAAAAGTAATGTTGCTTTAACTTTGGCCGTTAATGTAGCTAAAAATGGTAAAAAAGCTATTTATATGGATACTGAAGGGGGAATTTCAATTGATAGGATTAAACAAATAGCATCAAGTGATTTTTCTAGAGTTGCTAATAATATCATGGTTTTTGAACCTACTACTTTTCAGGAGCAAGGAGAAAACATTGGGGCTATTGAATTGTGGCTTAGAAAGAATCATGCTGATACTGATGTTTTTATTTTAGACTCTGCAGTTGCACTTTATCGTGTTGATGATATGAAATCTTCAAAACTCAACAAGGAATTGGGTAAACAAATGGGAATCTTATCTAAAATAGCTAGAAGTTATGATATTGCAGTAATTGTAACAAATCAAATTTATAATGCTTTTGATGATGAAGGAAACAGTGATATTAGGGCTGTTGGTGGAATGGTCCTTCAATATTGGAGCAAAGTCATTATTCAATTGGAACGTGGTGAAGAAACAAACCAAAGAATAGCTACTTTAAAACGCCATAGGAGCATTGGAGAAGGTCGGCAAGCAGTTTTCCGAATTACTTCTCGAGGGATTAGTTAACATTAATTTTATAAACAACTAAAAATAAATTATTATTTTGTATTACAGTGATTATTATGAATAATATAAAACACCCTAAGAAAAAATTCAAAAAAACAGAAAGGGTACCTCCAGAAGGATACGAATCTTCAAATGATTTCTTTGAAGATGTATTTATGGATAAAGATATGATTTGGATGGGTCAAAATACTAACCATCTTCATGGTGATATCATAGCTGATGCAATGGCAAGCTGTGTTAAAGAGAAAGAATATTGTAAGTACCCTCCTCCAGAAGGATTTTCTGAACTCAGACAGTTGATTTTAGATGATTTAGGCTTTGATAATTGTGAAGTATTATTGACTGCTGGTGCGACGGAATCTTTATATTTATGTATGCAGGCTTTAGTTGAGGCAGGAGATAATGTAATCTTGTCTGATCCAGGTTATTTTATTATTGGGGACTTTGCAAATCGTTTTGCTCATGATGTAAGATATGTTCCTATTTACAATGAGGAATGCGGATATAAATTGACTCCAAAACTTTTAAGAGAAAATATGGATGAAAATACTAAGATGGTCATTTTAATTGACCCATTGAATCCATTAGGTTCCTCTTACAGTGAAGAAGAACTCAAAGAGTTTGCCGAAATAGCTATTGAAAATGATATTTACCTATTGCATGATGTAACTTATAAGGACTTTGCACGTGAACATTTCCATGTTGAAAATTACGCTCCTGGCCAAACCTTAACAATTTATAGTTTTTCTAAAATATTTGGAATGGCAGGTTTAAGAATTGGCGGGGTTGTTTCTTCAAAAGCAATAATCGATGTAATCAAAAATGCTCTAGTTAATGATTTGGGTGTTAATATTATTGCACAATACGGTGCAATTGCAGGTTTAAAATCTAAAAGTCAATGGGAAGATGAAATCAGGGAAATTTCATTTACTAATCAAAAATTAATTAAGGAAATGGTAGATGAAATTGATGGAGTATTTTTGCCTGTTTATCCATCTGATGCAAACATGATGGCTGTTGATGTTTCAGGCGCAGGTATTAACCCTAAAAAACTATCAAATTACTTATTTAAACGAGGAATCTTTGCAAGAGAAGGTGAATATACCTCCGAGTTATTTGGAGATAGGTATTTACGTATTAGTTACTCAATTCCAACCGAACAAATTAAAGTATTCTGTGAAGAATTCCCAAAAGCTATTGAAGCTTTAAGACAATAATTGCAGGTTAATGATATGCGTATAAGATATCATCAACCTATTCCTAATTTTTATAAAGTAGAAAATCCAATTAATCCTTTAAATTCTATTTCTGACGAGTTACTGGAAGAATTAAGAGATTTCATTTTAATCAATGATTTTGTAGGCATCAGTTATTCTTCATTAACGGATGATTTTAAAAAAGAATGGGGAATTGATTGGGATAATATTATAATTTTAAAGTATACTATGTCTGAAGAGATCTTAAAAATGCCAATGTCAAAAGAAAAAGTCATTTTGGAAGATAGGGAGTTTCAGGAGTATGGCCTTAAAGCATTTGAAATTGCTAGTTTTTTAAGAAAAAATGATTTCACGGCTGATTTGATTCATCCGTTAGATGATGAAATCAGTTTGAGAGCTATTGCGATGCAGTCAAATGACTGCATAATTACCAGAAACAATATGTGTATGTTTAAAGAAGCTTCAAATTTGGGTTTGTATATGATTAAGACATCTATTGAGAACTTGCCTTTTAAAAAGGAAAATGATATGCTCTGGGTTAATGAATTCTGTGCAACTTGTGGCATATGCATAGATAGATGTCCTGAAAATGCTTTTGATGAAGCAGAAAATATTAAAAGAAAAGTTTGTACTGCTCACAGGCAAGGTTGTAGTAAGTGTATGACCATTTGTCCTTTTTACAAACAAGGTTATGAAAAAGTCAAAAGAAGATTTGATAAAAAGCAAAAGAGGTTATTAAATGGATGAAAAAATAGCATTGGTGTCTTGTAGTGGATTAAGTCCTCTTGGATTAGTTGTAAGGGCAGCTACTGTTGAATTAGCTCTGGATAATGAGAATATTGTTGCTGCTTGTATTACGGAGTACTCAGCACAGCCAAATACTTGTGCACCAATTTTGGATGATGCAAAAATAGTGTCTATTACTGGTTGTAGGGATGATTGTGTTTCAGCTATTCTAAAAGAGAAAAATGTTGATGTTATTAAAAATATTGATGCTGAAACTTTAATTAAAGCATATGACATTAATCCTAACGATGCAGTTAGATTAGATGATGAAGGAGAAAAAGCTGTTAAGTTATTGAAAAAATTTATTTTGGGGGAAATAGAGGATATTTAATTAATCCTTTTTTATAATATTTTTTTATAAAAAAGTATTATCCATAGTAGTATTATTTTTTGAAAAAGTATTACTTTTTTTCTATTATTGATTTTCGCTTCCTTTAATTAATTTAATCATTCTTCACATTTATTTCAACAAATAATTTAATTAATTATAGTTATTATTTATTTCAATTATCAATATTTGTTATTTTGCGCATTAAGGGATTTTTATTAAAATTCAAAATTATTACCTTTTTTTAAATAAGGATATTTAAGAGTTGTTTTTTATCATAGGGGATAAATAATTATTTGTTATTTTATTAAATTATTATAAGAAATTAAATTTTAATTTAAAGTATTATAAAATGAGTAATACTTTAATAATATTTATATCGTTATTACTACTTAGTATAATATGGAATTCAAATTTATTTTTTGATTTTCAAATATGTCCGACTTTAATTTTTTTTAAAAAAATTTTCAGTCATACCTTAGTAAATAGCTAAAATTAGCTATTTACCTCTATCTTTCGTTTTTTTAAATATTTTTAAAATGATTAAACTATTTTTCTAATTAAAACTGAGGTATTGTTTGTTTTTCCAGTTGGAAGTACCATAACTTCTTTATGGAATCCTCTGGTGTCTTTTTCAAGAACAGGTGCATATAGGATTGCTCTCATTCCAGTATATGTTCTGTAAATTAGAGGAGTATCTTCATCTATGAATTCCCAGATGTTAGAGAATACTCTTTCTTTTGGTTCAGCAAGTGCAGCAACCATTAATATGTCATATTCAAGATCTGCAATTGAATTTTCATCACCGGTAACAATTTTTATATCATTGTCAAGGCCTAATTTTTTCAATACTTTTCTGGATAAATCAGCAACCTCTTCTTGTAGTTCAATTCCAATACATTTACATCCATATACCTTATTAAACATGATTAATGTTAATGGTAAAGGGCCGCTTCCTAAAAATACAAATGTTTTTTCTTCATTGAATTTTGCTAATTGACTTTCATTGTTTAATAATCCAATATATCTTTCATAGAAATGGAAGGAATCTAGTGTTTCTGTAGGATTATCTGATTCTAAAATTTTTCTTGCATTTTCTGTTTCTAGTCTTGCACCAATATATACGTAGAATTTACGAATTAATTTAAGTGCTCTATTCATTTTTTCATCATCAAGAATGTGTTTTGCGGAGTCAAAATCGATTTCTTTATCGTGAGCAATAATTTCTACTTCGTCTAAAATATCAATAATTTCATTTATATCCACATTATCCAATGCGGAGTCGCCATATTTGTCTAAATCACCATAACTTGAAAGTTTATCGGCTATTTCTTCAATTTTTCCCCAGTATTTATAACAACTCATTTTATCACTTTTAAATCATTATTAATTCTATTTTGTTATTTATCCATATTAATTGTTTCTTTAGATAAATTAAAATATTATTTATTAATTAAAATTTATGAAAAAATCACATTTTTTCTGTTTGAAATAGGATTTTGGATTTGAATTTGCCTGGGGGCTCAAAAAAATCAGTTATAAAAAAAGAAATAAAAATTGAAAATACTAATCTGATAAGTAATAGTATTCTCCTTTTTCTTTTTGTTCACGGTCAAGGTAACTGTCAAGTTTATTGACTCTAGGACGTTTTGTTTCTTTATCACGTCTGAAGGTAATGTTGAGGTTACCTAAGAATTCATTCATTGATGTTCTCAAATCGGTTGGCTTTGATGCATGTCCTTCAAGACCTGGAGTACCGTCAAATACCATAGCTCTATCGGATATGTAATCAATAAATACAATATCGTGGTCTACAATGAGAGATGCTGCATTTCTGCTTTCAACCATTTTACGAATAACTCTTGCAGCTATTAGTCTCTGTTCCACATCTAAAAATGCGGTTGGTTCGTCGAATAGGTATATTTCGGCATCTTTTGACAATGTTGCAGCTATTGCCAACCTTTGAAGTTCTCCACCACTTAATTTTGAAACCTGCTTTTCAAGCATGTCTTCAAGTGCAAATGGTGTCATTATTTCACTTTGAAAGATTTTACTGCCGTAACTTGGTGCGTTCATGTATAAAAAGTCACTAACGCTTCCTTCAAAATCACTTACTAGGTATTGTGGTTTGTATGCAATCGTAACTTCTTCATCGACTTCACCGGTTGTTGGCTTTTCAACTCCCGCCAAGATTTTGGCGAATGTTGTTTTTCCAATACCGTTTGAACCGAATGCAGTAACAATCTCATCATAGAATATGTCTCCTGCATCTGCACTTAATTTAAATCCGTCGTAATCTTTTGAAATGTCCGAATAGCTTGCAAGTGCATCTCCTTCATCTTCTGGAGTTGGTGGTCTTATCGTGAATTCGATTGGATTTTTACGAATTCTTACATTTTCTTCTGATAAAAATCCATTAATATAGGCGTTAATTCCAATTCTAACACCTTTTCTTCCAGATACAACACCATATCCTCCAGGTTCACCATATAATATATGAACATTGTCGGATAATGCATCTAATGTAGCAAGGTCGTGTTCAATCACTAAAACACTTTTACCCTCATCTGCGAGAGATCTGATTACTTTTACAGCATTTAATCTTTGTGAAACATCCAACCATGATGTAGGTTCGTCAAAGTAATAGAAATCGCCTTCTCTTAAGACTGTTGCGGCTATTGCAACTCTTTGAAGTTCTCCCCCACTCAGGTTTTCCATTTTCCTGTCTAATACATTCTCTAACATCAATTCTTTGCAAACGTAATCGAGCTTGTCTCTTTCATTAACATTTTCAAGTAAATCTTTAACTTTGCCTTTAACAACTTTTGGAAGTTGATCTACCATTTGAGGTTTTAAAATGGCTTTAATTTCGCCATTTGATAATTTGGAGAAATATGTTTGAAGTGCAGAACCTTTATAGTATTCGATTACTTCGTCCCAATTATCTTTTGGGTTTTCAAAGTCTCCGAAGTTAGGAATTAGGGTTCCAGATAAAATGTTCATGATAGTTGATTTACCAATCCCGTTTGGTCCTAAAAGTCCTAAAACAGTTCCCTCTTCTAAATTTGGAAGTCCGAATAATTCAAATTGGTTTTGTCCAAATCTATGGATAGGTTCCCCAACTGCTTCTGGTAAGTTAATAATACTGATTGCATCAAATGGACATCTGTTTGTACAAATACCGCAACCTTCACATAATTGTTCTGATATTAAAGGTTTCTTTGTATCTTCATCTACGATTATGGTGTCTTCATCCATTCTAACGCCCGGACAGTAATGGATACAAAGATAATCACATTTTTTTGGTTGACATCTGTCCTTGTCAAGTATAGAAATACGAGTCATTAATAATCTCCTTTAATTAAAAAATAATCTTTAATACTTAAATTATGTATTTAATAATTTTTAAACTTTAATGAATTAATAAACTTTTTAACGAAAGAAAAATAATATTTTTAATATGAAACAGGTAATGGTCGTAAGGACTGAGTTAAAGATGGGCAAGGGTAAAATTGCAGCCCAATGCTGTCATGGTTCAATAGGCGCTTATAAGCGTTCTGATAAAGATAAGATTAGAAAATGGGAAAATGAAGCCTATGCTAAGGTAGTTTGTAAAGTGCCTACTTTAGAAGAGATATTGGCCTTAAAAAAACATGCTGATGAAAAGGGCATAGCCAATTATCTTGTAGTTGACGCTGGAAGGACCCAGATACCTACATCAAGCGTTACAGTTTTGGCAATCGGTCCAGATGAAGATGAAATAATTGACGAAGTGACTGGCCATTTGAAACTTCTGTAAGTGAAGTATCATTTTAATAATAGCTATTTTTAATTAAACGTGGGTGGGATTGATATCATAAAACAGGTTGTAAAGATTGGGGGAAGTTTATTTCCAGAACATGCCATAAAGCTTGCAAATGAATTAGAAAACACCAATTCATTGATTATTTTGGGTGGTGGTGAGTTCGCAAATCTTATTCGCAGATATGATTCATCAGAAAATTTTTCTTCTGAAGCGACCCATTATACTGCAATCGATTGTATGGATATTGTTTCCAAACTTGTTTGTGATAAAGTTGACTCGGCAAAATTAGCTTATTCTCTAAAAGAAGCTGAAGAGATAGCCAGTAAAAATCTAACTCCAATTTTCATTGTTTCAGAATTTTTAAAAAATAAAGATCCCTTTGAATGCTCATGGGATGTAACTTCAGATTCCATTGCAGCTTATGTTTCTAATTGTTTGAATGCAAACCTTTTAATAGTAACAAATGTAAATGGTATATATACCCGAGAACCAACTGAAGAAGGTTCTAAATTAATTAGTAAAATTGATGCAAAAAAACTACTGACTTTTGAAGAATCATCAATTGACTTAATGTTGCCTTCTCTATTACTTGAGTTCGGGACTAATTGTTATGTTGTAAATGGAATGTATCCTAAAAGGGTTTTGTCCCTAATTGATGATAATATAAGTGATTACAATTTCGATTACACACTAATAATAGGTGATTATGAATGAAAACTGTAGAATGTATTTCATGTAAACAAGAAATTCCATTGACTGGTCCATTCGTTGAATTTGAATGCCCAGAATGTGGAGCAAAAATCGCAAGATGTGAAAAATGCCGTACCTTTGGTCACGCTTACAAATGTGAATGTGGATTTGAAGGTCCTTAAATTTGAATGGAGGAATTAAGATGGGTGAAGTTTTAACAACTATGAAAATCATGCCAGAAAGTCCGGAAGAAGATTTAGAAGCTATTAAAGCAACTATTGAAAGTTCAATGCCTGAAGGCGCCAAAATTCACGAAATTGCTGAAGAACCAATCGCATTTGGTTTAGTAGCTATTATCTTAAAATTCATCACTGATGATGGTGAAGGCGGATCTGAACCTGTTGAAGAGATGGTTTCAGCTATTGATGGCGTTGCTAGTATTGAAATTACTGGTGTAGGAAGATTAATGTAAAAACTGATATTCTGTTGTGGGAAAGATTAAAAAATCAATTTTCCCCCATGTTTTATCATTTTACAAGTTTTACAATCTTGATGCTTTAATTAACTTGTTTTCGGTATAAAATAGTTATTGATTCAATAACTCTCGTTATTTTCTTTATTTTTACATTTTATTAAAATTAATTGATTTAATTTTTTACATATGTTTTTTGTAACTTTTTCTTATAGGGTAATGATTTTTAATGGATATTTTTTATTATATTCTGTATTTTTCATTTTCCAGTATATACTGGATTACACAAACACACTATTTTCTCCACATATACAACTGCGCCAGTTATGTTTAACTAATCACTATATTATACATTTACTTCTCATTAATACGACATACAATTATATAAAAAAACTTTTAATTAATTATTAACATAAATTATATTAAATTAATTTTATGATTAGGTTATAATATGGTTTTGTCTAATTTAACAATGCATGAACGAGCGGAGTATTTTGTTGAAGTACATCATTCAGATACTTATGAAAAAGGGCAAGCTCAAATGTATTGGAGGGACTTTTTCCATATATTTGGAGTAGATATACACGAAGTTGTTGTATTTGAAGAAGCTGTAAAGAAATTTGATGGTAGTCAAGGGTTCATTGATGTTTTTTGGAAAGGAAAACTGTTAATTGAGCACAAATCATTAGGTAAAGATTTAAATGCAGCATACTCTCAAGCATTGGAATATTTAGATCAATTGCCTGTGGAAGAAATACCAGAGTATATTATTGTTTCAGATTTTCAAAGAATTAGATTAACCAACTTGATTACTAAAGAAGAAACAGAGATACATATCAACTAATTACCATCGAAAATCCATTTATTCAATTTTATTTATATGGAAAATACAGATGAATCTCCACAATTGCAATTAAACTTAGAAGCTTCACGATTACTCGCTGACCTTCACGAAGATTTATTAACTGACAATTATGATGAACATCATTTAGAATTATTCATGGTAAGAATATTATTCTGCTTATACGCAGAAGATACCGCAATATTTAAACCTCAACAATTTAAAAAATTAATAGAAAAACCGAATGAATCATTTAGAGTAGGTGAAGATATACAATTATTATTTAGAGTACTTGACCAGAAGGAAGAAGATCGACAAAATAATCTACCACCTGAATTCCAAGAATTTCCCTATGTAAATGGAGCATTGTTCACAGAGCACATAACTCCCCCAATGTTTACTGATACAACAGTAGAAAAACTAATACGTATGATATTTCATACATATTAATACAAAACTATTGAAGATTATCAAAGCGAGTACCTGATTCATATGATAATCGACGTATATATTCAGCTTTTTCATCAAGACCCAAAGCGTTGCGAATAACTTCTTCAACATCAGCATATTCAAAATATTTATTATTTACAAGTACATATTCCTTAAATTCAGAAAGTGCAGTATCAATTTTATCTTCTAATGATATTCCAATTGAATATCTATCCAATCCATCAAGGAATGATTTTTTATATTTATTTATCAAATTAGTTACATCCTGATATTTTTCACCATATTCTGTTTTAAGTCTTGTTTCATCTACTTTATTCTCTTTTGTATCCTCAATCACTTTCATTGTAAGATATGCAGTCTGAATAAGTTCCTCCATTTCAGCTAAACTAAAATATTTTATATCTTTAAATTCATCACTATTTAAATACAATTCTGTTGCTATTTCCATTAGACCAGGATTATTGACTATTAAATGATGTTCACTTGCTCTTTCTTGAAATTTGGTTAATTCATTAGCTTTTGCTAGGTTATCCATTCTAGATTCTACATTTTCAACTCTATTAACTAAAGCTTTATTTGTAGCATTTAATTCAACAATTTCCTGGTTTTGTGCATCCACTTGTTCCTGTAGTCTCTTATTTTCTTCTAACAATTCTTGATACTCCTCACTATATATGTCTTTATAGTTCATTTCATTAATTGTCAATTTATTAACATGCTTAAGATATTCCTCTTTGACCCTTTCAGGCCTGTTAAAGAAGTATGTCTCTTTAATCTTGTCAGGTTTCCTGCCTTGTAAAAAATTAGCAAGATTTTCATTTTCAATAAGTGATGCATGTCTTTTACGCAATCGATGACCACTAAAATAATAATAATTTTTGACTTTTCCCCAATTGTGTTTATGATTTGCTCTTTGGAATGCTTTACCTATGCCCCCATAGCTTAAATAAAATAATGGATCCTCTTCTTTAACAATAGGTTTAGATAATAATAAATCAATGATTGCTTGTGTAGCTTCAGGAGAACAACAAGTATAATAATCATAATCAGTTTTTTCCCTATGCATCTTAAATAAAGGAACAACATCTCCTCGACCATCCAATATCCTTAATACATCATCAATATTACTTATACCCCCATGATATTCTTTAGTCGCAGAAATAAATGATTTTACAGTTAATGTTGAAGTTTCCATTTTTGCAGACCCACTACTAGCCATAAAAAGGAATAATGCTTTGTTTGATAAAGTATTAGTACCATCTACTGCTTTTTTAATATCTGATTTTGTCGGTAAATCTTCAAAACTTAATTTATACTCATGAGGATATTTAAAAGTCCCTGCCAACTCTGGAACTTCAATATAGTTCTGCCTATAAAACCACTTTGCGTCATTAAATCTTGTTTGTGTTGTTAAAGTGCCAAGTCCTTGATCAAGTAACCATGGTCGAAAACCTTCTAATCTTTCCAATATTTTTCTGTCTTTAACCCTGACACCATCACGCTCTTCATTATCAGCTTCATCAATAAGATCATCTAGAGCCATATTGTTATACATACAATATGTAGCTAAACTTAAGACATATCTAACTTTAGTTAAATCTTTTACTCTTCTTTTACCAACTACTTTTTGATATACTGTAGATTCAAGAACAGAATTCTTCCATTTGTAAAATTCTTCTTCATTTAATTTCATCATTGGAGCAACCATACTTAATTATATATCTGAAGTAGTATATAAAGTGTACAGCTTATACTCGAGTTTTGAAGATGCTATGGACAACGGTAAATTCAGACTTGATTTATATTCTGATGAGGAAAAGGAACTGTTAAAAGATTACCTGAAAAGAATCCTTACCTTTGATGAAGATTCTGGAAAATACTATAACGTTAAGGATAAAGCCGACTGGATTATAATCTGGTGGAGGAAATAAAACATTCCCTATTTAACTCATTTGAAATATTTTACAATTTTTCCAACATCCTTATCGATTATATCATCGTGATTTGAATCGATAAGGATAAATTCATTGTCCGGTGCAATATTATCCAATTTTTCTTTATGTTTTGTTGAAGTAGCTAAATAGAGTACATGTGAACTTATTTCAGGTGTTGGGAAATCCCATACACTGTTTACAATCATGATTCCAATAAGTTTATCCCGGAATTCAGCGTAAGGTTCTGATGTTGAGAATTTTTCACCATAATCTCTTTCACTAAATTCTTCCAGTATCTTTAACGCCTCTTCTCTTGGAAGAATCTCATCCTGAGTGAAGGACAGTGTTCCATCAATTAAAATACATTTATCTATTTTCTTAAATTGTTCCAGTTTTTCAGCAAGTAAAAGTACAAACAGACAACCGGCAGAATATCCTGCAATAATATCTCCATCCTGGAAGACATCCTTAATAGCTTCATAATAATAATTTAAACTCATGGTCTGATTTGTATTTTTTATCTCTTCTTTAGACAGATTAAATTTAAAATCATCAATGAGATATACATTTCCATCATAATCAAGCTTATTAACCAACTTTAAAAGAGAAAATGATGCTCCAAGTACCGGAGGCAATATGAACATGTTCTGGCCTGAACTGCCTTTTTTGGCTAAATAGAATCCATTTTCATTTTTACTTCCATCAATACTTTTAGCAATATTGAATGGAGTTTTTTCGTTCAGTATGCTGTTGGCATTACATTTTATACCGGATTTATATAACTGTGAGGATATCTGGATAGCTTTTAGGGAGTCTCCACCGAGACGAATAAAGTCATCATAAATACCGATCTTGTGATTAAATACATTTTCAAAAGCATTAACCACTAATTTTTCAGTTTCACTTTCAGGAGCCATATACTCAACATGCAAACTTTCAAAGTCAATATCCGGCAGTGCCCGTTCATCTACCTTACCGTTAACTGTTAAAGGAATGTTATCCAAGACAATGACAAATGAAGGAACCATATA
>JAILDN010000111.1 GCA_024689425.1 Methanobrevibacter sp. | reverse complement strand
TTTCTTCCCTTATAGCTGCAGCTACTACCATTTTATCACCTAATACATGTAAGCCAACAAACGTCCACCAATTCCTCTTTCTTTAGCCTCATAGTGAGTCATAATTCCTTCAGGAGTTGTGACGATTAAAATACCAAAGTTTTTTGCTGGCAAATATCTTTTTTCAAATTTCTCAAATTCATCTTTCTTTACAGCGTGACGAGGTTTAATAACACCACATTTGTTAATGTTTCCGATTAACTCTACAGTGAATTTACCTGCTCTATTGTCATCGATGTATTCAAAGTTACCAATATAATTCTCTTTTTGCATAGTGCTTAAAACTTGTCCAATTAATTTGGATGCAGGAGAAATAACACAAGAATCATTTACTTGTAATTCGTTATTTCTAATATTTGTTAAAGCATCAGCAAGAGGATCCATAAGACTCATATCATAACACCTTAATTATATTTTTTAAATCCAATTTTAGGAGCAATTTCTCTAAAACATTGTCTGCACAAATTTAATCCATATCTACTAATCATAGCAGAATGGTCTCCGCAACGAGCACATTTTTTTGATGCTTTTCCATATTTTCTTGGCAAACTAATCACCTACTTCTGTAACATAATTAACATTAAAGTTTTCTTCCATAAATTTCATAGTTTCTTCTTTGGAAATTCTATGTTTCTGAGGAACTTTCTTTTGTTGGATTTTTCTTCTAGATATTCTGTAACCTGGTTTTTCAAAAGTAATGTTGATATTCATTCCGAAAATACCAATATCTGGATTATATTTCATTCCAGGAATATCAATATGTTCTTTAATACCAAAAGAAAGGTTTCCTTGTGCATCGAATTGAGTAGGTTTAATATTTCTACTAATTCCTTCTAAAACCATATCTATTGCTTTGTCAGCTTTTTCACCACGTAAAGTTAATTTACATGCGATTGGTTGTTTTTTTCTAATACCCCATTCTGGGTTAGTAACTTTAGAGTAAGTTTTAACAGGGGTTTGATCAAACATTTCTTCTAAAAGAGTAATAGCACGGGATAATTTTTCACCAGCTTCTCCTACACCAATACTGACAGTAGCTTTTTCGATTTTAACTTCATTCATTGGGTTCATTTATTAACCTCCAATAAAGAGATTGCTGGAGCATCGCTACCAACTACAAATGCATAATCTTTTAAAGTTAAAAATTCATCTTTAGCACTATTTTCAATAATAATAGTATTTGGGTTAGATGATTTATTTTCAATAATTTCACTTACAGTACCTAATTCACCAGTGTGTTTACCACCAGTAACAAGAACAGTTGCACCAACTTCTAATGGGTAAACTTCAACGATTTCTTGTTCAGGTACTTTTAAACTAATAACATCCCCAACTGCATAAGCATTTTCTTCAATAATAACGTTTTTACCATCATGTAAGTTTAATTGAGTTTTTCCACCTTTAATGGTAGTTTTATTAACGATTTTGCTTAATTTTGAATCATTTTCTTCAATTGGGTGTAATTGTAATCTTCCTTTGTTATCTAAAAGAACTCTATAAATTTCTTCAGTTTTTGGGATTTCTATAATATCTTGGAAACCAACTGGGAATTTATAATCTTTGACAACTCTTCCGTCAACTAAAACATTACCTGAGTTAATAATCCTTTTTGCTTCTCTGGAGTTATCAGCTAATTTCAATACGTCTCTGATAACTAAAGTTAAAGGGATAGCATCAACTATAGCATGAGCACCTGCTGAAGGTTTAACAGTCCAGGTATCTTCTTTAGGATGAATTGGCCAAGATTTTGGAGCTTTGTATCTTTTAAGATGTTTTCTTGATCCCATTTTAGCCATATTAATTATCTCCTCTATTTTTAATTCTTCTATCGTCTTTTGTATCAGCATCAATAATCATTAAGTTAGATGGATCGACTGGAAGGAATACTGCAGTTCCGTCAGGTTTTGATAAAGTAACTTCTTCAATAATTACTTTGTAAGAACCATAATCAACATCGAGAACTTCTCCTTCGTGACCTTTGAAATCTCCACGGAGAACTCTAACTTTATCTCCTGTTCTGACTGGTAAAGATCTTTTACCTAAATCTGCTCTTAAATCTTTACTTAAAGTAGCACTTAAATGTTTACCACGTGCATGAGCAGGAGCATTATAAAGAGCTTTTCTTTGTTTTCTTGGTTGTTTTGACATTTTTTCACCTATACTAAAATATTTGCTGCACTACCTACACTAGGCCATCTGTCAGCTGCTTCTTTAGCAACAGGACCCCTAATTTCAGATCCTTTTAATATTCCTTCAGGAGTAATAATAACTGCCGCATTATCTTCAAATTTAACACGAAGGCCATCAGCACGTCTGTATTCCTTTTTTTGTCTGATAACTACTGCGTTAACAATTTCTCTTCTCATATCAGCAGTTCCTTTTTTAACAGAAGCAACAACTAAATCTCCAACACCAGCAACGTCTAATCTTCTTCTTACACCTTTAAATCCTTTTACGGAAATAATTTCGATTTCACGTGCACCGGTATTGTCTACACATTGGAGTCTTGCTCCAATTGGTAATGCTTTAGATACACTTGATGTTAATGGTTTCATATTATTTACTCTCCTTTAACCTCAACTAAAACAAAATGTTTAGTTTTACTTAATGGTCTGCATTCTGCAACTTTTACAGAATCTCCAACATTCACATCTAAGCAATCTGGTTTGTGAACATTGATTTTAGATTTTCTCTTTTCATATCTTTCATATTTTCTAATGAATTTATAGTAACTACGTTCAACACTGATGGTCCTTTCAGCTTTGTTACTTACAACAACACCCTCAAGGACTTGACCTCTTACCGGCAAAGTACCGTGGAAAGGGCAGTTAGGATCATCACATGTAGTTTCTGGTTCTTGAACATTAAGCCCAACCATATTATCACCATTTAAATTTTTTTAAACCTTTTTTTTATTCTATCTTCAGGACGAATGGACAAAATATCACCATTTACTTCGACTTTTTCACCAGACGGAATCTCGAAAGTAAAAATTGAACCGTTTTTCGGAATTATTTTTTCCTTTCCCCTTGATTCAATTTTAAAGGTATTTTTTGTCTCATCAATAACCGTTCCATATAAATTAAGAGATTTATTTTTTTTGCTTTTTACATCAACGTTTAATCCGATAAACTCATGATGCACTAAATTACTTGGAGTAATCATTTTCCCAATCTCTTAACTAAAACATTTATAATAAATCATGCAGAAAAATTATAAAATTTTATTGAATACATCGAAGGATTATCTTCTCTTTTTATTATTTTTCTTAGATTCACGAATTTCAATTGTATCTGATGAGAAACCCATTTCAGATAAAACTTCTTTGACCTTTACTTTATGATCTCCTTGAAGCTCTATTTGGCTATTTTTAGCGGTTCCTCCACAAGCACATTTGGCTTTAAGAGTTTTAGTAAGCTCTTTGATATCAATATCATGTTCATCGATACCTTCGATAATAGTCATGAGTTTTCCAAATCTTCTTCTAACTGTAAAAACTTTTACAGTTTGAACCTCACGTGCGATTTCTTCACAAACACAAAGTTCTTCAGGAAGCCCACATACATCACAGATTTTTGACATTTAATTCTCCTTCTGTTTTTCATTCAATATTGTAAGAACACGAGCAATTGTCCTTTTTAATTCTCTAATTTTCCCCGGGTTTTCATTAACACCGGCAGCTGCACTTTTAGAAACATTTTTGGATAATTCAGTTCTGAGTTCAACTAATTTCTCTTGAATCTCATCAACTTCCATGTCCCAAATTTCTTTACTTCTTAAAATCGCCATTGTTCCAACTCTTTTAAGATAATTAAATTTAGTATTTAACTATCATCTTCTTCTACTTCTTCAGTAGCTTCTTCTTCAACAACTTCTTCTAATTCCTCTAAATCTTCGATTTCTTCTATGATTTCTTCCTCTTCGATGATTTCTTCGGTTTCAACATCGATTTCTTCTTCAATAATTTCACCATCTTCTTCTTCGATGATTACTTTTGGAGGAAGGATTTCTACGGAATCAGGTAATACAGTTTCCGGAGGCATAATTCTTACATAAATACCTAAAACACCAGGTTTTAATTGAACGGTTGCAAAACCTTCTTCAACTAATCTGATGGAAGGTTCTCCACATTTTTTAATGTATCCTTCAACAAATTTAGCAACAGCAGATCTTGAACCTCTGATTTTTCCAGAAATTGTAACTTCTACACCTTGAGCTCCAGCACCCATAATTCTACGAATAGTAGAGTAAGCAACTCTTCTGAAGTGCATTCCTCTTTGTAACATATTAGCTATTTTGTAAGCCATGATTTTAGGGTTAAGTTCAGGGACAGCAACTTCTTTAACTTCGATTTGAGGATTGTCTAAACCGAATTCATTTTTAAGAGTGTTGGTAATAGTTCTTACGTTTTTTCCACCTCTACCAATTACCATACCTGGTCTTTCTGCATAAACAATAACCATGGTACCTAAAGGTGTAATTTGAACTTCCATACCACCGTATCCAGCTCTTTCGAGTTCTTTTTCTAAGTATTCGTCGATTCTTGTTCTTCTAAGGCCCTCTGTGACAAAATCTTTTTCTATCATTAGTTAGCCTCCTGTAAAACTATTTGAATGTGAGTTGTAGGTGTATTGAAAGGAGTCATTCTACCGAATGCTCTAGGGATGTAACCTCTAATTACAATACCTCTGTGACTTGAAATATGTTCAATGAATAATTTTTCAGTGTCCATACCTTTGTATTCAGCATTAGCTTCAGCATTTTCTAAAACTTTTAATACTTGCTCTGCTGCTTTTACAGGGTACCTACCACTAGGCCATCCTTCTTGTCCTTTTCTGTGACCAACTTTTTTGTTGTGTCTTTTGAAAGGAACAGATTTTTTCATTTCCATTACATCTTCTAAGTAAGCTTTAGCTTTAACTACGTCCATTCCTCTGATTGCGTTACAAATTTCAACACAGTGTTTTGGGGAAATCTTAAGAGATTTTGCCATAGCACGTGCAGTTTTTGCTTCGTCAACTTCTTTATTATAAGCATATTTATTATTAGCCATGATCTAATCCCCTATTTAAGTGGTACAAACATAGATGATCTTGTAGCTCCCATACCTGGGTCTCCATGTTGAACTCTTTGTCTGGTTGGTGCATATTCACCGAAGTAATGACCTAACATTTCAGGAGTAATTTTTACTTCAACGAAATTACGACCATCATAAATACCGAAAGTAGTTCCAACCATTTCAGGTATAACAATCATATCTCTACAATGGGTCCTTACAACAACAGGACGACCATCTTTAGTTCCTTCTTTATTCAACTTTCTCATTTTATCCAAAACTTTTTGTTGTCTTGGTAAGAATCCTCTTTTTAAAGACCTTCTTTGTCTAGCAGGATATAATTCCATAACTTCATCTAAAGACATGTCTTGTAATTCTTCAAGAGTATAACCTTTATATTTAAATACTTTTCTTGCCAATGAAACACCCTCTATCTATCTTTTTAATCCAGTTCTTCTAGCTGCAATTGAACCAACTTTTCTTCCTGGTGGTGCATGTCTTGAAATAGTAGTAGGACGACCAGGATGTTGTCTGTTACCTCCCCCGTGAGGGTGATCTACTGCGTTCATTGCTACTCCTCTAACAGTCATACATTTTTTACCTTTAGCTTTTAAAGCATGCCATCTTTTACCGGCTTTGAGATAAGGTTTATCTTTTCTACCTCCACCAGCTACGACACCAATACTTGCACGACAATTAGGGTTCAAATATTTTAATTCACCAGATGGTAATTCAACAACTGTTTGATTTGCATCGTGAGTAATTAAAGAAGCATAAGTTCCAGAAGACCTTACGAAACGACCTCCGTCTCCAGGGGTATTTTCGATATCATAAATTGGGGTACCTTCAGGAATTTCAGCAAGTGGTAAAGTATTACCGAATTTAATAGGAGCAGAAATACCACATTCAATTTCATCATTAACTTGAATGCTTTCAGGTGCTAAGATAAATTTCTTTTCACCATTTTCGAATTTTACTTCTGCAATAGGAGCGGTTCTTGCTGGGTCGTGTACAATATCAACGACTTTACCTTTAATACTACCTTCTTTTTCTAATGCATCGAAAGATCTGTATCTGATTTTATCTTTAAAACGATGAGAAGCAACACGATGGGTAGGGGTTCCTTTACCTCTTCTTTGATGTATTAATCGTTTTCCCATTCAAATTCCTCCTTAGAATACTCCTATTCTGACAGCAAGTTCTTCTGCCATTTCTTCTTCTACAAGTTTGATATATGCTACTTTTTCACCTTTAGTAGTAATGTGAGTATTAACTCTAGCTACTTCTTCTTCGTATAACTCTTCAAAAGCTCTTTTAATTTGCTTTTTGTTAGCACTACGACGTACGACAAAAGTAATTTCATTATTTTCATCGATTAAATTCATGGTTTTTTCAGTAACATGAGGTTTAATAATAATTGAGTATGAATCCATAATAATCACCTTAATTTATCCAAAATTATTGGAATAAACCTCCTAACTTTTCTACAGCAGATTTTGTGTAAATAGTAAGTCTTCCTGGGTGAGTACCTGGTGCTAATAATTCAGCGTTTAAGTTTTCAACGACTACAACGTCTACACCAGCGTGGTTTCTTGCACCTAAGCTGATACCTTGGTCTTCACCAACAACTAAAAGAGGTCCTTTTACTTTTTTGTATTTTCTTCCTCTTGTTTTACCTCTACCTGCTCTAATTCTTTTACCTTCTTTTGCACGAATAATATCATCATAAACTCCTAAACTTTGGAAAATTTCACGAGTTTGTTTAGTAGTTTTAACAGAACAGATTTCATCTTCAACAATAATAGGTACTTGTTCAAGGTCTGCAACTTTGTGTCCTCTGTTTTCAACAAGTTCCTTGTTGGTAGTTGCTGCAACAGCGGATCTGATTGCAAATCTTCTTTCTTTTATGTTGATTTTTTCGTGATGATTTTTTTCAGCTCTTGTTGGATGAGCTTGTCTACCACCAATAGCCATTGGTACAAAAGCTGCTCTGGAACCATTTTTAATCCTAGGAACTCTAGCAGTACCTCTACCAGAACCCCAACCTTTAGCTGAAGTTCTTTTACCTGCCATAGGGTCATTACCCCATGGTTGTACTCTAGCAGATTGTGCTGATAAAACAGCTCTTTTGATTAAATCTGGTCTATATACTTCATTAAAAATAGCAGGAAGTTCAATTTCTTCTTTTACTTCCCCGTTAATTGAATAAACATTAGCCTTCATGATTATACCCCTTGTTTAGATTTAGTACTAATATAGTTGATTTGAGGTACATCCTCAGATTTCTTACTAGGTCTAATTGCTTGTCTTAAAATAACTAACCTTTTAGATGGTCCTGGAAGAGAACCTTTTACTAAGATATAATCATTTTTAACAACACCATATTTAATAAATCCGCCATCTGGGTTGATTTGATCAACTTCATCTGCAGATGCAATTTTTAAAATTCTTTTATTGAATTCAGTTCTTTTATGGTATCCCATTTGACCTGCTTGTGCTACAGTCCACATGGTTCTTCTTGGAGTCCAAGGACCAATTGAACCTACGTGTCTTCCTTTACCACTTCTAGTAGCTTTACCATATTGAATTCTAATATTCCATCTTTTAACTACACCTTGGAATCCTTTTCCTTTTGTAGTTGCGATTGCATCAACAAACTGACCTTCATTAAATATTTCACTAGCTTTAACTTCATTTCCTAATAATTCTAAAGCAGTATTTAATTTTTCTTCAGGAGTTGCTCCTCCAATACCACATTCAAATATATCAGGTTTTTTCTTAGGTACGCTAGTTACTTTTGGATTGGTGTGTACTAAGACTTTAATATCTTCTGTGTTTTCTAATACACCTTGAATTTTTGCAATAGCTTCGGATTTATTGTATTCTTTAGGAAGTGAAATTTTCCTAGAGAGTTCTTCATCCAAATTATCTGCAAGTACTTCGGTGATCACTTTCAAACCACGAGAAGTTCTTTCATAAGCTCTAATTCCCATTACTACGACCGGTGGGACTTCCAATACAGTAACTGGAGTGAAAACATCCATACCACTAGTTGGAGAGTTTTTATCAGTATCAGTGACTAAAGTGTGAGTCATACCTACCTTATACCCAGCGAGGCCTAGTAACTTTGGTTCATCATTTTGTGGCCAAGACTTAACTCTAGGGGTTTCTTTTGCTGCTCTTTTTCTTGGACTATAAGCAACAGACCCTTTTCTTGGCTGGTGATGTCTTACCATTCATTAACCTCCTTAATATATATTTTCCTTATTTCAATTATATTCAAATTTTTTTTTAATAGCTTAAAAAGCTATTTAGACAAAACTACGCAAGCATAATTTCGCCGAATAATAAATAGCTGTAAGAATTATACAACTAGATAAATATTACTTAATATATTCTAAATGAGCTAAAATTTATTTGAAGCACAATAAAGAATTTATTTAATGTATAAATAATTCTGCGCCAAGTTATTTTTGGAGAGTCCCAAAAATATCAATGTATAAAAAGTTGAGCAAGTAATCTATTAGCAGTGTAAAAACTAATAAACAAAATGAATTATTATTTCATAAAGTTAAATAAAGAAAGCGTAGCGACAACTGCCTCTTCAGTTCTCACAGTTTCAGTCCCCTGACCAGGAATAGTATTTAATCTGACTAAATCCCAATTAGGATTTGAAACATCTTCTTGAATTGAAGAATAAGGGCCACCAAACAAAATAGCAATACTTTTAGATTCTTCTACTTTATGCTTTAATTCATCAAAAATAGAATCAATATAATCTCCATATCTTGTAGTTTCAATTACAAGATCAGGTTTAATTAATTTTAAGCTATTTTTAAGACTCTTATTAGAGGATATTACATTATATCCCCAGTAAACGTCATCTGGTTTATCAGGTGTGACTATTACTTCTTTCTTAGCTATTTTAACAATCTTAAAGTCAAAAAT
>JAILDN010000032.1 GCA_024689425.1 Methanobrevibacter sp. | reverse complement strand
ACTGTAGATTCAAATGTAATCAACGGTGCTTACAGAGGAATATCCTCTTCCAATTTGGCTGGAAACAAGGCTTTAAACAATAATATTTATGTTACCGGTAAGGATTTCTCAACCAATTCTTCAACCGGTGGAGATTATGGTATTGCACTTTCCAGTGATGCGGTAATCAAAAACAACACCATTACCGGTATGTTTGTAGGTGCAGCTATTTCCGCAGGAGACAACTCCCTTGTTGAGGACAACTTTATCAATGCATCAAAAGGATATGCTATAACCGCCAATGGAAATGATGTCGTAATAAGGGATAATGAGATTTACACCGTCTCCAGTGCAGGTGTTTACCAGGAAGGACTTTATTCCGGAATAGTTGTAGACAATAACACTTTGGTTTCCGAATCCGGAATCGGTGTCTTGCTTAAAAAAGCTTCAAAATCCAAATATCCGTCCAATATTACAATTACATACAACAAGGTCACGACTTCAAACAAATATATAATTGACGCTACCGATGCGGATAAAAATTCATGGATCATTGAAAACAATACTGGAGGAAAATGGTTGACTCCTGAGGGTGAAGTTGATCCGTCCGTTCCTGACTTTGTATTCAACGGAACAACCCATTACATCACTCCGGATAATTATCACAGTTTCATTGACAGTGACGGCAATCTCATGAGTGACGTAGTGCATGACAGTGATATTTTAAACTTTAAAGGTACTTTCTCAAACAAGGAAATTCTTTTGTCAAAAAGCGTAAAAATAACTGGTAATGCTACATTCCTTAATTCAACATTTATCGTGTCCAGTGATGGTGTGTGGATTGAAAACATGACCATAATCAATAAGCACCAAGGATACAATGCATGGGGAATATTCGTTGCAGATACCAACACTGTTAAAATAGTCAACAACAACATTTCCGTTTATGACCCTACAGCCGCCTATGCGGTTTATGTTTACCAGTCATCAAAGGTTTATGTTGAAGACAATCACCTCTTTTCCAACGGTGAGTCTCTGACTTACACATTGCTTGGATACGGTGCTGAAAATTGTCAATTCAAAAACAATGTAATCTCCTGTTTAGGAACCGGTGAAATCCATTCATTTGCAGGAGCTAATGACATCAACGGTAACACTTCTGAAGTTTGTATCGGCCATTGTTTGGGTGATGTCTTAAAACAGCACTGTCTTGACGGAACCAACATTGTTCCTGAAATTTACAGAACCTACGGTATCCTAATGATTAAGTCATCAAACAACACTGTAATGATGAATAATGTTTATGTAACTTCCCTTGTCAATCAGTCATTGGCTGAAAACTCAACGAACTCCCTTGTCGGTATTGATTTCTATTTCGATTGTGACAACAACATTGTTTTAGGAAACACTGTTCTTGTTGAAGGTAAGGACAACTACCTCTACGGTGCAGGTGCTCTTGCACAAAGTACCGGCGGATTTGCCTCTTCAACTGCCAAAAACAATACTTTCGCATTAAATGACATTACAGTCAATGGTGACAATGTCGTAGAGGGCCTCATTTTCGGTCAAGGCTGTACAGACAATTTGATTACCTTGAACAATGTCCAATTGAACACTGGCCGTGTCGCTTATGGAATTACCTTGGAGGCATCAGATTCATCCAATATCGTTGGAAACATCGTTAACATGTCTACAGGCATCGGCTATGGAATTGAAGCTTATGATTCCAGCGGAAACTCGATTGTGAGCAACGTTATCTCAGGTGAAGGAAGCATAATTTCCGGAATTGCAGGAACCAATTCCAATTCCAACGTGATTCAAAGAAACTTAATTACTTCTAATGGAGACAACTCTACACTTCCATTCAGAATGCATGATGTTATAAAGGCTCCAAATTCAGGAATATTCTTTGAAGGAAATTCAACCGGAAACCAAATAACTGACAACAACATCACTGTCTTAAAAGGATATCCTGTTGAATTGTCAAAAGATGCTATTTCAAATAACATAACAGACAACTATCTAAAAGGAATTGCATCAGGTGATGCAGGTGTCAAAAACCCTGAAAACAATGTCGTAAAAGACAACTATTATGAAGTATTCGGAGAATTCCAATTTGATTCCGTGACTGCTCCTTACATGGGCGGAGTCATAATAATCATCAAGTCAGACAGTGAGGCTGACGGAGCTGTTGTCAGCTTTAAGATAGGAAACGATACTATCGGCAATGCAACATTCGCAAATGGCGAAGCAAAACTTTCATACAAATTAGATGATAAGTATAATGTCGGAAACTATAATATAAGCGCTACAGCATCAAAAGAAGGCTTTAAAACAACCACTACAACTTCCAGTCTTGAAGTCGTCAAGGCAAACGTTTCAGTTAAGGTGGATGATGTCATAACAAAACCTGGCGTCAGCGTATTATTCAACGCAACACTAACCGATTTGTCAGGAAGCCCTATAGTTTCAAGAGAAGTCAAATTCTACAGAAACACAAAATACATAGGAAAAGCTACCTCTGATGAAAACGGTCTTGCAACAGCCAAAATCACGATTCCAGCTTCTTTGGAAGGTGAATTTACCCTTTATGCGGAAGTGGCAGAAAGCGGAAACTATATGGCCGGTAAAGGCAGTGCAAGCTTAAGCGTATCAAACAAGGATGTAAGTAAAATTGTAGTTGAAAACCTCGTAATGAACTGCAGGGACGGCACAAGATTTTATGCAACTTTAAAAGATGAAAACGGTAATGTTCTTGCTAACAAAAGCATTAATTTCACAATCAATGGTGCTTCTTACCCTAGAACAACCAATGACAATGGTAAAACTTCAATTGCAATAAATCTTGATCCGGGCAATTACTCTGTAACCGTTTCATTCGGTGGAGATGCCAAATACAAGGCAAGCTCAGCTAGTGCAAATGTAACCGTCAAGTCAACATTGGTTGCAAGTGACGTCAACATGATGTTCCAAAACGGTACTAGATTCTACGTCTCTGTCATTCAGGACGGTAAGCCGGTTGCAAACGAAAAGATAAGACTGAACATCAATGGTGTTTTCTATGACCGTACCACCAAGGATGACGGATCTGCAAGCATTGCAATCAATCTCCATCAGGACACATACATAGTAACTACCGAAAGGTTGTCAACCGGTGAGAAATTAAGCAACACCCTTGTTGTAAATTCCTTATTGAGTGAAAACAAAAATATTGAATTGTACTATAAAAACGGAACAGGATACACTGTTAAAGTAACTAAACAGGATGGAAGTGTTGCTGGTGCTGGTGAAATCGTGACATTCAACATCAATGGTGTATTCTACGAAAGAAAAACAAATGAAAACGGCACTGCCCGTTTGAACTTGAACCTTAATCCTGGTGAATACGTCATCACCGCAGACTATAAGGGTTGTAAGGTTTCAAACAAAATTAAGGTATTGCCTGTGCTATATGCATCCGATTTGACTAAAAAATTTACGGAAGATAAAGCTTTCCCAGTTTTATTGGTTGATGGACATGGAAAACCGTTGTCTGGCACTAACGTGACATTCAACATCAATGGTGTGTTCTACACTCGTACGACTAATGCAACGGGTTATGCTAATTTAAACATCAGGCTTCAGCCGGGTGAATACATCATTACCTCATCATATAATGGTGATAATATAGCAAACAAGGTAACTATCACTGCGGGTTAACTCACCATTAACCCCAATATTTTTTTTTTAAAAACAAGAATTTTCTGTGGTGTTTTTTAAAGTTAGTATATGTTTCAAGAAGAAACATACACTAAAATGATTTTTTAGTAACACGGGAGATGTTACTATTAGATTGTTTTATTCAAGTTACTATTTAATGATTTGCATTTCCAGATGAACAAACTTTAATTTTTTTAAAAAATCATTTGCTTCATCTACATTATTCAAAGCAAATTTTCATTTTTCACATTTTCATGTCATAATATCATAGTTTTCTTCATTTATTTCACTAGTGTTTAAAGTAAACTGTCATTTAATTATGCATAAATCCGATTAAAACGCATAAAAAATTTCTGCACTTTCCTGAAAGTTTCTGCATAAAAGTTTTAAATATCATAGTAGGTTATAGTTAAATTGTAAAATCCTTTTCAATAAGGATGATTAACATGATAGACAAATTACAAATAGTTATTACAGACAACCAAAGAAATTACAGATGAATTAACAATCAAAAAGTTAAACGCTCTATCAAATGAAGGCATTGACGTTTCAGACGCCATTTCAGATGCAGTCAACGATTTGACAGTTGGAAAAAGGCATCATTGACGTCGAAGAGGAAATGGGGAAGGTAAAAAACGAAATCATCAAGCTCAAATCAGTCGATGGGAAAACAAGAGCAGCCCTTGACGAAAAGCTTAAGGAATTGGAAGAAAAAAGAGACTCTTTATTGATCTAATTTTAAAAAAATAAAAAAATGGTGATGGGTTAGTAAGCTAAAATGTTTGTGTTCCGCTTGTCGGCGTCAGTGTAACGCTTTTAGTTGCAAGCAGCTGACCGCTGGTACTGTAGATTTTAATCGTTGCATGGTCAGGATAGAATTTATATGCCTCAGCAGAGGAAACATAGATGCAACCGTCACCATGAACGCTAACCGGCACCATATTACCATTATTCAACGCCTTACCATCACGACTGTAGAATATCTGAACAGTATATGACTCACCCGCATGGCCAGTTCCCACATTTATTTTTGCATAGGTCTTGTCTGCATCACCGCTTCCTGTAGAGAAACTACCTCCAAGTATGCTGATAGGACCGCTGACTACAGGTGTGGAAGTTGTCTGTGTGGCTGTTGTAGGGCCTTTCAATGCATCCAAACTCTTGAGCTGGAAGGTTTTTGACATCTCTTTTAACAGATTCAGATTGCTTCCTATCAACATTATTGCACAGGAACCCTTGTCCTCATACAATGTATATATTGTTCCGGAACTGGTTTTATTGGCGAAAATCTTTTGATTTCCACTGCTTTCCACCTGCTCACCCGTACTCGTTGGAACAGTTTTGCTTTCAGATATTGAAATACTGTAAGCTTCAGTATTCCACTTTCCGGCATTCACATAACCTACATATAGCTTTCCAGGAATGTTGGTAATGTTAGTTTTCAAAACGAAGTCTGAACCTTCAGGAACGGATATTGAAAAACCTCCGAAATCCTTTGTCTGCAGGTTCGGTTGGGAACCTATAAAGACAGCATAACCTGCAACCGCAACCGCCAGAATGGCAACTACAGCTATTACTAGAATAATCAATCCCTTACCCTCAAGAAAAGACTTTTTGGGTTCTGGGCTGGCGCCTAGCTCGGCACCGCACTTGTGGCAAAATTTTGCCGTATCACTATTTTCACTATTGCACTTATGACATTTCATTTAAATCCTCCATGCCCACATCATCCTTG
>JAILDN010000073.1 GCA_024689425.1 Methanobrevibacter sp. | reverse complement strand
TATAACAGATTATAATACAACAAGTAAAAAAAATTGAGGATTAAAAATATGGGGTTTCTCAAAAAAATTTTAAAACCAAAAAATATAAGTGAATTAGATCAACTCAAACAAACAGGAAAATCACATGAAGAAGAAATAATTTCTCAAGGTGAAAAATACTACTGGAGTGAAGAATCTAAAATCACTGGTAAAAAATTATACAGGGATACCAAAGAATATGTGAAAAACAATCCTCAAGATTACTTGACAGCGGGTGCAAATTTTCACAAAATACAGTTACACTATATAGATGACTTCCCTGATGAAGAAAAAGAAATATTCATTCTATCTGGGAAAGGTTTAGAACAAGAAAATATGGGAAAATATCAAGAAGCCATACCTTTTTATAAACAAGCAATTGATTTAACTAATTCATTCTGTGCTGAGGATATTGGGGAATTAATTAAGATAAAAGGGCCTGGTGATTATTTGTATGTGCCGGCATTAAAACGTAGAATTAGGGTATGTGAAAAAAAGATTAAATAATATCTTCTACAAAATAAGAATTGTACTTTATTGTAATTAGAAACAAGGGTCATAGGGAACGGCCATTCCCTCACCTTGTCTGGTTACAATAAAAAACAATACACCAGAGAGGATGCATGTCATTTGTAACCTATTATAATTTTTGGTTAAAATGCTATATAAACCTATTTAATTGTGATTATATAGTCGCTGATGGAAAGCGAGGTTCTAATGTCCTAGCGGTAGCTATATTGGATTTTGGTAATTTTATTTTTAAAAATATTAAAAAAATTAAAGATTTTATTTATTCTTTTTTTATTGTAACAACTATTTTATCATCCTGGGAATTAACTTCCCAGAGTAGTTTATTGTTGTTTGATATGCCTAAAATTCCTACAATTTCTGAAGGAATGGTTGTTCTTAATGATTTTGAATTGGGGTTTTGTTGGATTACATTTGATTTTACTTCAAACAATTTCATACCTCCATTTTTATTGTTCTTTGTTAATATATTTGTTAACATATTATATATAATTTATCCACAAAAGATTAAAATATAGATAAAAAATAGATAAATATATATATTAATAAAAAATAAAGTACTAATCAAGAAGAACATTTTTCAAGGCGGCCACCTTGAAAAAATATATTTCTTCACAAAAAAATCCAGAGAGGATAAAATGTCAGAGATAAAAGAGATAGAACCTAAAAGGTTCCCAAGCTTCCAAGAGGCTTGTAAACAGTACAGCATGGATGAAATATTCACCCTAGCTGAAGGAATGTACTTAATAGAAGTACAACGCAAAGGTGGTGTTATCGATGAATAACACCTACAGAACTGATTTTGAAAACCTAAGAATTCCAACATTGGAAAACATCCACAGAGGAATAACACATAAAAAAGAAGTGCTCCAGGAAAAACTGGCAGTAGATATGGGTAGATCAACTTTCTATGACATACTCCCTAGAAACTACAGCATACTACCTGTAGACAAATGCAGCTTACATGACCTCGAACAATTAGAGGAATTACATGAAAAAGCATTCGACTGCCACTGGACAATTGAACATAAAAAAGCTATTGAAAAAAATAATCTCCCTCAATATGAGGCTGAATTTAAACTATATAGTTTTTTAGATGTTCTAAATGACATAGAACAAAAATTATTTTTTGAAAAATTGGAAACATTGTATGGACAGAGAATGTCCACACACAAAATCATCCAAAAGATGATCAAGTCACCAAACTTCTTAGAAGAGGTGAATGTATGAGCAGACCATACTTCACTGAAGATGAGAAAATGGCCTACAGTCCATTCCCAAAATGGACCTGGAAAGAAACTAATACGATAAGAAGAATCCTTGAAAACAAAGGATACTCTATCACTATTTGTTCCCGTGTGGGTTGCGACAGAAAATATCATGACGCATGGGAAGTCGAAAGAAAAGACATCCCTCGTTTGATTGAACAATTATTCAGACAAAGAATAGTTGTAGAAGTCCAAGCCGAAGGCCACGGAAAAGCATCAATTAATTTTGTGTATGACTACTCAGCATCACAAATAATAGATGCTGTAACACGTTTTCAAATAAACAAGGAGGTTGTTTTATGAGCTTCTTCAAAAAGAATAAACCGGTCCATCCATTACACAGAAAATGGACATGGAGAGATCAACTAAAAGATTTCTGGTTATGTAATAAAACCATGATTGGGATTATTATAGTGTTAACTTGTATTTGCATTTTAGTGTATATGATTGGATTTGCATATGGCCATCATGTGTTCAGCACAGAAGCAAATAGATATGAACATCTCAATCAAATAATCTAAAGGTGGCTGAATAAATGGATGAGGAAAGATTAATTGTTACGAATGCTTTCAGTGGATCAATGGTGAGCACTGAAAAGTATGGAACCGATGTAGAAAAAATCACAGAAGAAGAGTTTGAGGAATTGGCTAGATATGCAGATAGCCATATCAGCCATCCTGGAATCTCAAAAAGATATCATCTTCCAATCAACAAGAAACATATTAAATTAGTCCCTGGAGATGAAGTCGCAGTAGTATATATCCATGGTGGAAAATTACCGGCAAATGGGAAACTACCATGGAATGTGAAATTAACTTTTGAACATATCAAGGTGATAGCATGAGTATTCACCGTAGATTATCTGAAATACACAAAGAATTATTAGAGACAAAAATACCTAAAACCGGCTACAACAAACATAAAGGTTTTCGTTATTATGAATTAGAGGATATTATGCCTTATGTTATTAATGCTTGTTATAAACATAAGATAACATTACAATTTTCCTTTGTTGAAAACACTGCTATTTTGAAATTAGTAGATTGGGATGATGAAAAAAAATACATTCCATTCAGAATTCAAGTGCCTGAGCTTATTGTTCCGGAAAAAAATCCGAACAATAAATTAATCCAGGACACAGGTGCAAATGTAAGTTACTTACAAAGATACCTTTTAAAACTTGCATTTCCATGTATCAATGATAAAGACATTATTGATTTAGATGATGGAAACAGTGAAAAAAGTAATGAAGCTGGCTCAAGTAAAAAACAAGAAAAGTCAAAATCTAGTAAGCCTAAACAAGAAGCTGAAAAAGTTGAAGATACTCATGACCTTGATGTGAATCAATTAATCATTGAGGCGGAAAAAGTATTGAAAGAGAAGAAAGGTTTATCTGATTCTGAAATTAATTTGAGGGCTCTTAGGATGCAAGTGTTGAGTTTGAAGAAATGGACGGTTGCTGAAAAAAGAGAAATTTTAAAATACTTCAATGAAAAAGAGGAGGACTCAAAATGAGTTCTTCTATTTCTCCTATTTTTGCTGAAATTGAAGTGGCTGACAAAGAAGGTTTTATCTTCAGAGTTGTTGGATCTACTGGTGACATATACATGGTTGGATATGATTATGAGAATGGTTGGTTCTGCCCATGTCCTGATTATCGCTTCAGGAAACATGAGTGCAAGCATATTAATGCTTGTAAATCATTGTTGAAGCAATCACATGTTAATGTTGATGATAGTTTATTCTGTGAGGTGACTGCATGAAAAGACCGCCAAAAGATGAGGTCATTTCATTTAGAACTCATCCTAAGTATAAACGTCAATCTCAAAAGTTACCATGTACTTATGAAGATATTTTCTTAGCAGGTTTGATTCATCTATCCAAAGAAATTAATTTATTGGAGCATGAGAAAGGTGAGCTTGAATTAGAAAAGGCTACTTTGGAGGAAAGAGTTTCTCAAATTAATACTAGGGTAACTGAGATTAATAATCGTATTAGGGTTATTGCACCAAAGAGGCTTGATAAAGAAACTTTGGAGGTTATGATTAATGATGCTGCTAAAGAGTATGCTCAGGATATTTATGCTTCCTGGGGTGATGATAGTTTAGATAAACTTCAAGTTGAGCATCTTAAGAAAACTGTTATTCATTGTGGCCGTGATTGGGGTTATGATGGGTCTAAATTTTTAAAGTTAGTGGAGGAGTATTTGGAAGAATTTTGTAATACAAAAGTGTAATGCATTTTTGAAAGTATAGTGTTTGTTTTTGTATTACTGCTATGCATATCTGTAATGCAATTTTCTATACTATATCTTTTTATTTGTATTACATTATTGTAATGCATTTATTATTATTATTATTATTATTATTATTTTAATAATAAAATTAAATAATGAAAATTATATAACAACGTTAATATTTTTTTGAAAAGGTGAAAAACGATGTACGTAAGCGTCCAAGAAGATTTAAACGAATGGAAAACATTAATTAAAGAATTAAAAACAGATGAAGAAAAATTTCAAAAATTAAATAAACATTACAAAAAAAGGGAAAGTGACCTACTCATCAACACAGACTTCAACAAAATCTATGGAGCAAACAATGACAAAATCCGAAAAGCCCATGTCCAAAAGGAACTAAAAAACACACTACAAGACAAAGACAACCTAGAATTAAAAATCGAAGATGAAAAAAGAAGAATAAGTTTTCTTAAAGCAGATATTTATGCCAAAGTAGAATTCATGAAGCTGGGGATAATATGAGTTTGTATGATTGTCACTTTGATATAATAATTCGAGTTGAAGATCCAAATGGAATAAAATTAAATGAAAATATTCAAAATATGGCTGCTGAACTAACAAAGAAAATAAAAGAAAACTATCCTAATAGTGTAGTTTTACCTAGAGGTTTTAGTATCGTAGAGGATTGATTCAAAATGCCATGTACTGTAGAATTATTTGTCGAAGAAGTAAAATTTTTAGAATCCGTAGCAAAAGATGTCCTGAAAGAGAATGCTCCTGATGGTTGGTATATTAATACAGCATACATAGCTACATTGGATATTAGTAAAGCAACTGTTGAGCAGAGAGCAATATTGCGTCGCAGATTAGGAGGTTATGGTCCTAGGATGACTAGGGATAGATGTTTCATTAATTTAAATAGGATTTTAGGATTAGCGGAGGTAAATCTAAAATGAGTTTTGAAGAAGGAGATTTATATGCTTGGAATGATCTTTGGTTAGATGAAAGATTAAAAGAGGAGGTAATTGAAATGGATCATGAAATTTTAGACATGAGCATTAAAGAAATTTCTAATCTACTTGGAGAGCAATATGAGAAAAATGTTAAAGATGGTTTTCCTGTAAGTGGTTTGATTATTAAAGGTTTCAATGTTCAAACTGGTAAAAAGATGATGATGCAAATTGTTTTAAGTGAAGATATAGAAGAAATGGAGGTTTTAACAAAATGAAGTGTGAAAAATGCGGTTCTACAATTATTTTAAAATACACTTCTCATTTGAATGGTGTTTTATCCAAATATTGGAAATGTCCTGTTTGTGGAGCATCTTATGAAGCTTCACAAAAAAACAGTTCTGGGGAGGTAATTTTAAAATGAAGATTAAAGACTTGAAGAAATTTGATGATGATAAGGATGTTTTGATTGATGCGGGTAGTGAAGTTTTTGAATTGGAAGTGGATCATGAATCCGATTCTATTGTATGGGTGAAGGTGGTGAGCGAATGAGTAAACCAATCATCAATCCAGAAATCACTGTAAAAGTCAATGCCAGAGAATTGACAAGAAAGCTGAACAAGTTGGATTTCACTAAAATGTCAGTAGTCGATGTTAAGGAGTATATTCGAGAACATATCACTGTTTCTTCTATTGGCAGTAAGGATGATATCCGATTATATCTTGATTTAAAAGAATAAGATGATGGTGGTAAAAGATGACGGTTTTTACTGAGGCGGACCATGTAAGACCTAACCCATATGGAGTGGCAAGAATCTACAAAATAGCTGATGATCATTATAGCAAAGGTTATAAATGGCTCTATAAATTTCAATTGAATAAAAAAACTTTCACGTGCAGTGCTTCTAATTTGATTAGGTTAAAAGAAAATGTCCTTCGCAGAGGATGGCCTTGGATAATAACAGATAAAGAATTATTCAAAAAGACTGTTGAAGAAGAAGGTTTGGATTGGAGTTTATTCGAATGATACATGGGAATTTTTTGATTAAAGTTATAGATTATATGAGAGTATGTTTGCCTCGACCAGTATTACGAGATAATGTTTTGGATAGTAATCGGGCTGAAAGTTTAAGTGAATTAGATGTGATAATGGAGGGTTACCCTGTATGTTAAAAGAAGAATGGTTAAAAAGATTTGCATTATAGGATGTGAAAATCATATGGATAGTCTATTAGAGGGATTTGAAGAGCACAATATCATTTTTAGTCAAAATAAAAATGAGTTTATAAAAGAAATATTGGAAAGTATGGATGGAACCTTAACCAATACACAATTACAGGAATTAAACAAACAATTAAACAGATACACTGATAATTTGAACATTAAAAAGAAACCTTCATATGATGACTTGGATTATGTTGAAGAAAATAAGAAACTAATACAAACATTCTTAGATGATAAGTTACTAGAAGGTTGCAGTAAAAGAACGATTACTGCTTATAAAAATGTTTTAGATAAGTTCAATGAATGGACTATAAAACATTTATTGAACATCACTAAACAAGATATAACAGATTATCTTCTTTTTTATAAAGAAACAAGAAACGCAAGTAATTCCACCATTGATAATATTCGTAGGTATCTTAGGAGTTTTTATGGATATTGTTTATATAATGATTTAATTTTGAAAAATCCTGCGGCTAATCTTGGTAAAATTAAAACTGTTAAAAAACAGAAAGTTCCGTTTACTAATGAGGAAATAACAAAAATGCGTACTTGGATTACTAATCGTAAATATGGGGATTTAAGAGATTTAGCGATCTTTGAGTTATTGTTAAGTAGTGGTATACGTGTTGGAGAGTTACATAATTTAAATATTTCTGATATGGATATGGTTAATAATAAATTTCGTGTAATTGGGAAAGGAGATAAAGAGAGAGTTTGTTATTTTAATAGTGCTGCTAAAATCGCTTTGGAGGATTATCTTAATTCAAGAAAAGATGATAACCCGGCATTATTCGTTACTTTGAAAAGTAAAAAGAAAAAAGAGAGTTTGGGCCGTACTTATGTTAGATTAGGTATAAATCCTATTGAAAGAAGAATACGTGAAATAGGTCAAGCAGTAGGTGTAAAAGCACATCCACATAAGTTCAGAAGAACTTTCGCCACGAATTTAGTTAAAAAAGGAGTTAATGTTGCTGAAGTCGGTAAATTATTGGGTCATGAAAGTATTGAAACCACATTAATTTACACAGTAACTGAAGATGACACTGTAAAATACGATCATGAAAAACACATTGACATATAAAAGGAGGTTTATTTTAGATGGGGGTTTTAGGGAGTTTTGGTCCAACATTTAAACAGCAGGTTTTCACAGAAGAAGATAAACTTGCAGGTAAAACATTATTGAATAATATTGTTCGTGAAATGGAATATTTATTGGATAGTAGACAATTAACTGAATTAGTAAATAACTTTAAGAGCATTATGGAGGATTATACGATTAGTGTAATTCGTTTAGATTATAAACGTGATTGGAGGGAAACTAATCAAGAGGTAATTGATAAGTTTTTTGAAGCTAAAACTTTAATTGGGTTATCCCCACGAACATTAACTTTTTATAGAAAATGTATTGATGAATTTGAGGAATATACGTGTAAAGGTTTTGAAAGTATCTCTACTTATGACGTTAAATTGTTTATGAAGTATAAGTATGAAAATGGTTGTAGTTGGCGTAGTGTTAATAATATTATTCGTTGTTTGAAGAGTTTTTACGGATGGTCGTATCAAGAGGGATATTTTATTGAAAATCCTTTGATTAAAATTAAAAAAGTTAAAGAACCTAAAAGAGTACCTAAACCATTCAGTAAAGATGAAATTGTTATTTTACGTGATGCTTTCAGTAAAAAAAATAATTTAAGGGATAAGGCTATTTTCGAATTCTTATTATCTACTGGTGTAAGGATTAGTGAATTAACGAATATTAATAAATCTGATATTGATTGGAATAATAAATCGGTTATAGTATTAGGTAAAGGGAATAAAGAACGTAAAGTTTATTTTAATACTACTACTAAGCATGATTTGGAAAAATATTTGAAATCACGTAAAGATAATAATCCTCCATTGTTTGTATCATCTAAAAAACCTTATAATAAGTTAGGAGCAAATGGTGTTGAACGTATTGTCCGTGAGACTGGTAGGAAATGTGGTATAGAAAAGGTTCATCCTCATCGCTTCAGAAGAACAATGGCAACTAATTTATTATCCAGGGGTGTGGCTATGACCACTATTAAAGAATTGTTAGGACATGAGAAATTAGAAACCACTTTGATATATGCTCAAGTACAGGACGAAGATTTAGAACATACTCATAAAATTATGACTAATTAACTAGTGATTAATATGTACGGTATTCCCGGAACAAAAAATATTCACCGAGCATACGATGAGTTTACAATCATCAAAAAAATAAATGGAAAAACAATCTACTTGGGTAGAGGTAAAACATTGATAATTGCATTAATGAAAAGAGATTGGTGTGAAGCGAATAACTGGAAACCCTACCCTATTCAAAGGTATTGTATTAGACAAACACCATATGGCACATGGAATTTAACAAAAAAGAAAAGAATAAACGGAACAAGTAAAGCAATATATTCTGCTAATTTTAGCACATATAATGAAGCAAAAAAAGAAGCAGAATTGTTTGAAAAGTACGATTGGGATTTAGAAGCAGTATGCAATAACTCTGAAGAAGTTGAAGAATATGGTGAACAATTTTTAACAAGTATTGTATATGGTTCTACATTCCAAACAAGAGTTAGAAACGATTATTATATGGCAAAAAGGAGTGAAATTATATGAGTAAATTTGAGGATATTTTCAATGAATTATCAAGAACCAATGACCGTAGCATCATTTGGAATAATTGGTTAGATTACTGCATTAACATTAACTTAATGCAAATTAAAAGCCAATATGCACCAAAAGATTTCCTGGGCAATGAAGAAAAATATTACAATATGTTCTCAGAATGGTTACATGGATTAAGCACAAACTTAGAAAGTAAACCTTACCATGACAGGTTAGGTGAATTATATGAGGAAAACGTGCAAAGCAAAGCGAAAGCAAAAGATTTCCAACAATACTACACCCCATCAACAGTTACAGAAGTAATAAATGAATTAGTAATCGATGAAAAAACAGATTATACTAATCCTTTTATGAGTGATCCCTGTTGTGGTTCTGGTAGGTTTTTGTTAGCTGCACATGTAAAAAGTCAAGGAAACCTTATATGTATTGGTCAGGATTTAGATGAAACTAGTTGTAAAATGGCTGTATTGAATTTTTACAGTCATGGTGTACGTGGTAGTGTATTACATATGAATACATTAGAGGGTACTTTTTATAAAGGGTGGCGTGTTAATCGTTGGTTACTTGATGGTATTCCAGTTCCACATATTGAAGAGATTAATCATATTAATGAAGCTTATAATTTCTTCGGGGTTAATACACTTAATAAAGATAATGCTCCTGATGTTACTGATGATATTAAGTGTTGTTCTAGTGTACAAACTACTTTGGACGTGATTTAAGATGTTTCATGAAGCAATAATTAAATTTAGAATTAACTATCAAAAGAATAAAAAAGATGCCGAGAAAATGGCTAATAGATTTGTTGAGTTCATAAAAGAATATGAGGAATGTGCAATAGTGTTTTTTGAGAACCCAGAACTAGTGGAGATTAAAGAATGTGGGGTAGATTGTAATTCCTGTGAATATTGCAGCAGTGAAGAAGTATGTATTGGTGATCGGGGTGATGGTCCTGAATGGGTGGTTAAACATTGGTGTAGAAAGGAAGAGAAAGAAGTACATCCAATGTGGATTCACTTTTGTGATGATTATAAAAAAAGGAAAGTGAATCAGAATGACTTATAGGTTTAATCCTAATGTTTCATTACATCAAAGGTATTATTCAAATCCATTAAATCAAATTTCACCAATTTGGAAGATACAATTGATGATGTATTCATTTAAAAATACGAAAAGAGTTAGTCCAAGAGGACAGTATTTTAAGATGAAAATAAAGAATGTTGGGAGTAGGAGACGGAAGAATAATCCTGTTGTTTGGATTCTCGAATCAAAAAATGAGAGGAGAGTATGGGGAAAGTTTCATAGGTGATATTGTATGAGTGAATCTTTAATTGAATATGGTGATGATTGGAGTAAGATAGAAGAAAGAACAATTGAATTTTTTGCTATGATGATTTGTTGTGCAGACCATCATGTCAAATTAAATAATTATAGTGATATTGATGAAATGAGAAAAGCAGATGATTTTGAAGATACAATGAGACATTATCGTGTAATGGCAAATAAAAAAATAACTGAATTAAAATTAGGCTTAGATTGTTCATTAGCATTAATATCTATTATACAAGAACTATGTACAGCAGTATTGCAATATGATTTTAAAGACACAGAAAACAAAGTGGATTTCTGTCGTATGTTAAATGAAATGGATAATAAAGACTTAGCATTTTTCAAAGAAGTTTTCACTGCAATAGCAGAAAATGATATTAATTTGATGATTAAGTTAAAACTAGAAGTAGAAGGTTATTTATATGGCTGAAATGATTATTTGTGGTTTAAGCATGGAAAGGAGAATGGCTGAGGAAATGGGAACAATTGGAAAATGTAAAGGTTGTTTATACTTTGGTAAAAGAGGAGATTATGATTGGTGTGAAAAGAAAAAAGAAGTTCTGAAAAATGAAAAAGAAAACTGCAAAGATTGGATTGTGGATCACAGGTGATGGTAGGATGACGGAAAAGTATACTGTTAAAAAATGGTATGATGAGAATGCGATATATTACAAAGGTGAAATATTTGCTATTGTTGATGTAAGAAATCAAGCAAATAAGATTTGTGATAGGTTAAATGAATTGTCGACAGAAAATGAGCAGTTAAAATCGGATATAATTGCTATTGAAAAACGAGCAGATAAAGTATATGATGAGAATAAGCAGTTAAAACTTGAAAATGGTGAAATGGAAGATTATCTTGGAAGATTAGAAGAAGTGAATGAGGAGTTAAAACAACAATTACAGAATATTCAAGAGTTGTTTGATAATACAATTCGTAGAAATGAAGAAGCGATAGAATGGGGTAAAAATATAGGGGCAGATGTCGGTGCTATGAGTTTTCACAATGAAATGCTTAAACAAATGAAAGGTGATGTGGAATGACAGAAAAACGATATAAAGCAAATAATAGAATGGATTGTAAAAATTTTGGTTTTGATTGTTTTAAATGTGGATATTACAATCATTATTCAAATTATTGTACAAAATTTAAAATTTGGGTTGATTGATATGACTGAAAAACGATTTAAGGTAATGGTTAATGAGCAAAACAAAAGTGCTTGTATACTAAACACAAAAACAGAACAAGTATATATGTTAGCATTTTTTGAGCAGATTGGAGAAATGAATAATTATATTATAAACTTGCAAGAAGTTGTAGATTTATTAAATGGTGATGTGGAATGAGTGAAAAAACATTGTTTGATGATTTCATAGGTGAAACATTTAGTAAAATAAGTCATGAGAATTTATCTTTATTTTCTTTTATATGGACATTATATATTGCACGATTAAGTACTGGTGGAGATGTAGATAATTTTTATTCTTTGGAAATGGGAAATAAATGGTATACTGTTGATTTAAAAGTAACCATTAAAGAAAAAATGACTATTGAAGAAATGAAAAAAATGAAAGAAATATATGGTTTTGATTTTGAAAAAGCAATAAAAGAATTTAAAGATGCAGGAATAATTAATGGTGATGTATGAATGACTGAAAACAAACGATTAATTATCCCTTCAACAATTCGTTTAAAAAAATTAATTATCCCTCCAACAATTCCTTTAAAAAAAAATAGGTGGGGAGAGTTATCTGTTGAAAGTGCAAGAGATGTGTTGAATGAATTAGTGGAATTAGGATATGGTGATTTTGAATTAAAGATTGGTTATGACTCTGATTTAGTATATACTGGTTTTACGGAGAAGATATATGTTGATGAAAAACAAAAAACGGTGGAGGTGATGGAATGACATTGGATCCACGTATCCAAATATTATTACAACACGTTCATAAGAAAGGTTATCCGTATTATGCAAACAATGGAAAAACAATAAAAAAGAGAAGGGAGCGTCATATGAATTTATTGGAAGAACAATTACATAATTTGAATGTTACTATTAATGCAGTTAAAAAATATTTGGAAAACAAAAAGAATATGAGTTATGAAGATTGGAGAAACGCTCACGAGTATTTAAATAGTTTAATTAACCGTAGAGATAAGTTATTATCTGAAAAATTCAGAGGAGATATTATATGATGACAGTTGAAGAATTCCATAATTATTTATCTATGGTTTGGTATGGTTATGGTTGTGCGGATAAAGATAAAGTTACACTAATTATCCAGGAAGAGTTAGAACATGCAGAGGATTATAAAGATGAAGATCATTTGAAGTGGGCGGTGAAAAGAAGATGTCAAGCAGAAGCATAAAAGACATACCACTAGCATTAAATGAAACAACTGAATCTTTAGATAGGTTAAGTTATTCTTTTAAAAGTATATCAAGATTATTCAAAGAAATGAAAGAAAGTGCACCAGAAAAAGAGGAGGATTGACTTTGAGTGTTGAATCTACAAATAAACTACTACGAAAATATGAGAATAATTATGTTCAAGGCGAAAGACGAACAACTATACAGGAAAAGATCCATAAGCAAAAACAATTGAAACGTGAAAAACATGAACTTACAGATGAATTGTTAAATGAAACCAAAGTATTGTTATTAACAAATACTGATAAAGAACATGTTCATTACCTGGTGAATAAGTTTGATGATTTCAACAGTTTACACAGGACGGCCAGTAAAGAAGCGATAATCCTTGCATTTATTTTTTATGTTGCAAAAACGAAAACCCCGAAAAGGCAGTTGAAGGAATATAGTTTCACCAGTAAATATGGTTTAACTGAACCGGTATTTGAATTGATAATGTGCCGTATAGTTCAACGTTTACTGGAAGAGGCTCCGATTGTACCGAAAAATACTAAAAAATATGATAATGATATTCTTTATAAAACCGGCCTAAGATAGAATTTATATTGCACCGCCAGTAATTCCCTATACTATTGTGTAGGAGATGAACTATCATTGAAATCAAAAATTATCATAATTGCGAGTCTACAGATGAATTGGACATTATCATCTTAGATGACCCAGAAATTTGTCCGGAATGCAAAACACGTACAATCGTTCTGGACAAAGAAAAATGTGAAGAATATTGCATAAACTGCGGAACCATAACTCGTGCATCATCACGCTATGTTGCTGGAAAACAGGTTGATTTAGCTTACGGCTTAATCATAATATAAAGAGTTTAACCTTTAAGTTCAATTTTTAGTTTTTTAACCAAAAGTCTTTTTTTATTAAATGGATAAATAAAAACAAATCTTCGGATAAAAGTTCTACTTTCAAATCCAAAATCATCTCCTACAGTATCTCCTATTTTATTTTAAATTATTTCATTTATTATTCGTCACACTAATAATTTTTTGAGGGGAAAATATAATGGTACAATCATATAAAAACAAATCAAAAATAACAAACGCAATAGTATTCATCGCCGGATTAATAGCATATATAGGAAAAGACAATCTAGCAACAATACTACCAGCCGAATATGCAAACCTAGCACCAATAATAATATTAATTGCAGGTTACATAGCAGTTCAAGTAACAGAAAACACACGTGTTGAAAGAGCAGAAGAAATAGCGATAATAAATTATGAAGCTGAAAACACTTCAACTGTTGATCCTGCTGCAGAATACACAGATGAGATTGTAGTAGGTGATTCATATGACCAACAATCTTAATCATCCTACACAATGTATGTATGAAGAAAGATTAGCACATATCGAATCAGACCTAGCAGAAATAAACGTAAGACTAGATTCAAAGAAAGAAGACATTCATCAAATACAAGAAGAAAGAGATCGTCAACAAAAACTACAAACAACACTCATAGAAAAAGTAACAAGAGTAACCGTACTACTCGAAGAAGGACAAAAACAAAGAGAAGCAAACAATAAAAAAATGGATGACTTAGAAGACAAAATAGATGAATTGCAAAAGGAACTAGCAAATTACAAGAATGACATGACTGATTTTGTAAGCAGTCAAAGAAGTTTCCGTAATACAATGCTAGCATTAATACCAATCATAAGTATTATTGTTGGAGGGATATTGCATTTCATAAAAATTTAATTTTTTTCCAGGGTGATAATCTGGATTATGGGTGTGGCCAAAATACTGACCATTTGGCCATAATGACCAATCGGCCAATTGACTGTATATTGGCCAATACTGACTAAAAAAATATTAACTGATGTAGATATCATGGCACGAAAAAACTTAATTGAATCAAGCGACAATTTTAATGAAATAGTCGCTCGTTTATCTAGGGGAGATAGTGGTGCGGGTGTTTCAGAATGGTTGCATGATGAAAAAAATGAAGATATTTCACCAAGGACTTTGAACCGTTGGAGAAATAAAAATATTAAAATGGAAGATCGAGTAGAAGCTGAGCTCAACAAAAGACAAGAAATTAAAAACAAAAATAAAAACAAAACTGAAAAGCATGTTCAAGAAAAAGCAGATAAAATTGAAGAAGCTGAAAACACTATGAGTGTTGTTGCATCCACTATTGCAGATAACATGGAAGGTGTTGCGAAAGTAGCTGCAGAATTACCTGATATTTTTGAACGTGCCAAAAGAGACGCTCAAAATTCAAAGAAAAAAACTGAATGGAAAGATGTAGCAAAAATCTCTATTCAAGCAAATAAAATTTACAATGATTACTTCAAACATGAAGAAAGTAATATTGAGATTAATATTAATGAAGGCTTTGAGGAGTTAGCAGATGCTATCAAAAAGTCAAGGGAAGCCTGCAAGAAGGACTAAAAGTTTTCAGTATGGAATGTTTTCTCCCAAAGCATTAGACTTCCTAGACAATAGTAATGCATTCATGAATATTTTACACGGATCTGTAAGGTCAAGTAAAACAACAAATGCAAATGTCAGATGGTTAGATTTTCAAGCAAACAGTCCACATGACAAATTTCTTTTGACAGGTAAAACAAGAGACACCATAGAGCGTAATGTTATTGAAGATTTAATCAGTATGATTCATGGTAAACTATACTATGACTATAACAAATACGATGGCTACCTTGACATCGGGGATAAAAGAAATTATATTGTAGGATTCAATGATGAAGGAGCCACCTCAAGAATCCAAGGTATGACTGTTGCAGGATGGTATGGTGATGAAGCTGCAACGGCACCAGAATCAGCTATCAAAATGGCAATGTCAAGATGCAGCCTTTCAGGTGCACAGATATTCTTGACCATGAACCCCGATAGTCCTTACCATTACATTTACAAACAATACATCAACAATCCTGATTTACGAAAGAAAGGTATTGTTAAAGTATGGCATTTCACATTGGAAGATAATCTTAATTTAGATCCATCCTATATTGATAATCTGAAGTCATTATACAGTGCAAGTAAACTGCAATATGATCGGTATATCCTGGGTAGATGGGTTATTGCTGAAGGAGCTATTTATGACAAGTTTGTTGAATCTGAAAACACTTTCAGGATGAGACCAAAGCTCCATGATATTAATATCTGCTGCGACTACGGAGTCAGCACAGTTACAACATTCGGAGTAATGGGTATTCAAAGAGATCCTGAAGGCAATTCATATTACTTGTTGGAAGAAACTTATTATGATGCTGAAGTGGTAGGTGTAGCTCAATCTGATGATGAAAGAGTAGATGATATTGTTACACTACAAGACAGATACAAATTAGATAGTAACAATACTTTGTATCTCCCTCACGATGCAGCTTCACTGAAAACTGCCTGCGAAAAAGACTCAAGAGTAAAGATGAGAATTATAACATATACACCTGATGTTAATGAGGATATCGGTATAATTCAAAGACTCATAGCTACCCGTAGATTCAAGATACATGTAAACTGTAAGAACAGTATTGAACAAGCACAAACTTACAGCTGGGATAAAAAAGCCCAGGCAAAAGGAAAAGACCTGCCACTAAAACAAGATGATCACTGCTGCGACATGTGGCGTGGGGGAATATGTGGGCCAATGAAAACAGCTAAAAAACAAATTTATCACGCACCTAGGAGAGTTAAAATATGAATTGGAGAAACAATAGGATAGTAAAAGGAATCAAGAATTTACCAGCTATCCGCCAACCTAAAACATCTGAAGCAGATAAATTAAGGAGAAGTCACTTATGGGCATTACAGCCAAGAGTCAAAGATGTAGGATTAAACATTGGAACTTATTTTGATGCTGGTGACATGCCGTGGGTACGTGTCTGCAGAAGAGTTATTAAGAACCGTGTCATCTCCTTAGGTTATCAAGTTACTAATCCTGATGAATCATTCAATCATCCATCAACAGTTAACTACCTAACTAACTTAATGAAAAACCCAATGGGTGTTCAAAGAGATGATTTCTTTGAAACATACGTCAGTAGAATGTGGGATAGTTTCCTGGTGACTGGTGATGCATTCGCAAGGGTTCATTATAATGATGTTTTCGAAGGCATACCTGAAGGATTAGAATTCATTCCTTTTGAGTGGATGATGTATGATTATCAAACTGACCAGTGGGGTTTGAAATATAATAATACTCGTTTTGAAAATGATGAGATTATTCATTTTGCAGAGCCAGGTATTCGTGGTGAGAAATGGGGAACAAGCCTCATAGATTCACTGGCTAGATATCTTGCTTTGCAGATTTACGGATTACAATATAATACTAGTATTTTTGAGAATAAAGGTATTAATCCAAGAGCCATAATGAATTATGACTTGAACATTCAATATGAGGATTTATTGCGTGAGATTGAAAGACTGGAAAAAGACCGTAAAGAAAACCCTGATGGTGTTTTGATTGTTCAAGGTGCTGAATATATTCAAGCACAGACCAATAATAAAGATATGCAGTATATTGATTTGGAGCATTTGGTCCGTGACATTACATTGTCTATTTATGGTGTTACTCCTGCCGAAGCGGGAATTATAGAATCCGGTAACCTTGGTGGTGGAACAGGTCAATCACAAAAAGAAACTGTCAAAGCTAATTTGTCCGGTTGGTTGAAGCTCTTTGAGGGTTCTCATAATAAAGTGTTTGGCCGGTCCGGTTTTGAAGAACTGTTTGAATTCAAAGAAATGGATTTGGAAGACAAAGAAAAAAGAGCCAATATTGAAGATAAGAAATTACGTAATGGATCCACATTTGTAAATGAAGTCAGAGCAGGTTATGGTTTAGATCCGGTTGATTGGGGAAACACCCCGTTAACTTATGGTAATACGAATAACACTTTACAAGATGCAGGTATGGAAAACGATACAAGTAAACAATTACAAGCTTACCGTAAAGCTTTATTGTTAGAAAGGTTGAAGGCGGAATATTAATATGATGATATCTAGTGCTGAGCATGTTGAAACTAATAAGTTGCTGATGCAATGTATTGATTTTGACAAAGACTTGTTTAATGAGAAAACTTTATCTACATCAGAGGAAGAATATTTCAATTCTTTTATTGATGGTTTCAATAAACAAGTTTCACTATTCAGCAAATGGTTAGAATCTGAAGAAGCTATAGAATTATTTGGTCAACAAATTGAATATAATGATGTTGTATTCGACAGTATCCGTGGAGAACTAGAACAAATAGTACATGAAACAAATCTCTCAGCCGAAGAAATAATAGAAAGAATCTATGAATCCGGCCTAGATAAAGGTTTCAAAGAAATCAGAAGAACCAAATACTACAATGAAGCAACCAAATACGGATTAAAAATATTACAACAATACAACTTCCAATTAATCCAAACTCTCAACACAGATGTAATCGAACATATACGGACACAAATATTCTTAGGCATAGCTGAAGGAGAAGGAATGCCTGAAGTCATGAGAAGAATACTAAACGCTCATGAAGAATCACTAACAGGCAAAACCTTAACAGCAAGACAAAGAGCCATGATGATAGCACGTACCGAAACCGCACGTGCAATGACACAAGGCAGATTACAATCATACGCCAACTATGGTGTTGAAGAAATCAAGATCCTCACAGCTGAAGATACAAATGTCTGTCCGATATGCTTGGAAGCAGCATATATTTTCAACGGTGAAGCAAACATTGATAACGTCGCAGGTGAGAGAATATGGAAGATTACTGAAGCAAATAAGCTCGTTCCCTTCCATCCAAATTGCAGATGCAGTGTAATAGCGTATATTCGTCATGTACTTGGTCCTAATCCAGTGGATAATCCAGTTCTGATTAATCTTGTACCTGCATAAAAAAAATTTTTAGTTTATTTATATTTTTTTATATTTTATGGTGGAAAATCTTGGCTAGGTTCGATTCCTAGTTCCACCCAAAAAAAGAGCCGAATTTCAAATCAAAAAAAGAGAGAGTATTGTTTTAAGGCTGGTGTCTAAAACATACCTTTTTTTTAACCCTATGTTGTTTAATTCTTTTTCCCCCAGAGTAAACTGGGTTAACAAATCCTCTAATAAAAACGTCGGTTAACTTCTAATATATGTCAGCGGTTTTTTCCTTAATTTTGAAACACTTTAGGAAAATGGATATTTTTAGGTTTAAGATAAAAAATTGAGATTAAAATATTTTTTTTTTCTTGTGCGGGGTTCGAAAGTAATTTTTTTTTTTTATTGGTTTTTCTATTTCATATTTTTTCACCTTAAAAAGAAATATTTCATTTTTTTTTATTCTTAAACCTAAATCATCTCCGTTAATCAAAATATGTGGGATTGCTACTTTACAATTTAAATTAATATTGAGGGTTTAAATCCCTAATCCCACTCTTCAAAAAAAAATAATTGTAGTTGAAATTTATGACAGTTGAAAGCAAAGAGAAGATGTTATTCAAATTGTATGCACCATCAACACAAAAATCCTATGATTTAAACGATGATGGAACATTAACAATTGAAGGAGTAGCATCTACAACAAATAAAGACCTCGAAGGAGATGTTATCCTTCAGTCTGCAATTGATTCAATGAAGATTCAGCTAACTACAAGTCATAAAAATCTTCATGGTGATCATAAGTATAATCTCTTCAAGGGAATACTTGGAGCTATTACTAAAGTTGTAGATTCAGATGATAATATCCTGAAAATCCGAGCCACAATCCTATCCAAATATGCAGCTTTTATTAAAGAGATGCTTGACATAGGCGTGCAACTTGGATTATCAATTGGAGGTAGAATAAAAGACTATGACCAAACCAATGACGGGTGGGAGATAAAGGACATTGACCTTTTTGAAATTAGTCTTACAGGTATGCCTGCGAATTATGACACTTTTGGTACAGTAGTCAGCACAAAAAAGACGGGTGTTGTCGAAGCCAAATGTTTAGCTGGAGCATGCAATTTAATAAGAAAAAACATGGAGGCAAATAAAATGGCCGAAGAAAACAATTCTCAAAACAATGAACAATATGTCACCAGAGAACAATGCGAAAGCATCTGCAAAGATTTCTTGGATACTTTCATTGCAGAGAATAAAGAAGAAATACAAAATGCAGTGCTTGAAGCATGCAAAGCAGATATCGAAAGAATAGTTGATGAAAGAATCAAAGAGTTAACAGAACCACAACCTCCTGAACCACAAAATAATGAAGGAGAAGCTCAAGGCGAAAAATCCTTTGTGGATGAATTAAAATCCTTGAAAGAAGAACTCTTAGATGAAATCAACAAAAACAAATTCACTGATGAAGATTTACAAAAAGGATTGGCTGATTACATCAACAAGGAAAGAAATCCTACACCAACTCCAGCACCAACAGTAGAAGGCGGGGAAGATGAAACAGCTAAAACTTTCACTGTAGAAGAAATCTTCAAAAACATTGAAGCTAATCAAAAATCCTCTGGAATACTTTCCAGATTAGGAGCTAATAAGGAGGAATAAGTTTATGTCTGAAGAAATGACATTAAAAGATTTACAATCCAGTTATATGGATTTAAACACTGGAATGCAAGAATTGCAAAAAGCAATGCAAACTACTGTGAACGCAAATGTAGTAATGCCTGTTGAATATGACCCTGAACTCAAGAAAAGAGTTGCATTACAAACCCCATACCTTGAGTTCTTGAAAAGCCAAGGATGTGTAAAATCAACTGATAAAGTTAAAGTTGGTTACAAAATCAAATCCAACAAAACTAAAACTAACTTCATGTTAGAAGATGATGATATTGTATCTTACACTCCATCCGAATTCGATAAAAGAATTGCTTACATGAAAATACTCCATTATAATATTAACATTGGAGATATTGCAGAAAAAGCAGCTGAATTCGATTTATTCAAAGATGACTTAGAAGATGGTTTAATTGACATGGCTAATACTTTAGATGCTACCTTACTTGAAGGTTCTGGTGAAGAAGAAGCTAAAGATTTCAAAGGTTTATTCAATACCATATCCACAAACACTTTCAAATTAGGTGGAGACTTATTAACCAAAGATGATATTGTCAGTTTAACTGAAGCAATCATCGAAGAAAACGGTTACCCTGCTGGATTGGTATGTTCACCTGAAGTAGCAAACCAAATCAATGACATCTACTTCCCAGGAACAGTTAAACCATTAGAATATGAAATCGTTGGTGGTTACAAAGTAACTGGTATTTACACTGCAGCAGGAAACATCATCCCTGTTATTGTTGACAGACATGTTGACACCAGTAAAGGTGAAAAATTAGCAGTATTTGATACTTCCAGTATTAAAGTACGTGAATTCCAAGCACCTACTGTTGTACCATTTGCTAAAACTAAATTAGCAACATCACAATCTATTATTCAAGTTATCACCCAATATAACGATGCGGAATACAAGAATGGTATGATTACTGGTATTGGCCGTGATGAAGATCGTAAAACCAAAACTAAACTTGGTAATATTAACTTCAATATTTTGGGTACTGATGGAAAACCTGTTAAAGGTGCTAAAGTTACCTTCACTGATGATGACAACAACGTTTTCAAATCAGGAGCTACCAATAACCGTGGTTTAGCTGAAATGATTCAAGTGCCATATGGTACCTACAGTGTTGACTATGACACTATCCCATCTGGTTACACTAAAATCAATGTTGCAGATTATGAAGTTGCAGCTGCTGATTCCAGAGTCAGCTTAATCTTAACAAAAAATTAAACATGCTTAAAAGGAGGTTTTAATAATGGCTATAGATTTACCTCCTTTCTCTAAAATTTACAAACAAAGAGAAGGAGCAGACAAATTTTTCTACGATAAAATAGCTGAAGTAGTTGAAGTGGTTAATGCGTTAACTGCAGCTAAAAAAGGTAAAGTTAACATTTCAGTAAAAGATGACAATGAAGATGGTGTGGCTGGTGCTACTGTAACTTTAACTAGTGGCAGTGATGTTTTCACTTCTGGTGAAACTGGAAGTGCTGGTGGATCATCAATCAACAATGTTCCTTATGGAGTTTACAGTGTTGCTGTTACTGCACCTGAAGGTTATAATACACTTGCATCTTATGATGATGTTACTGTTAACTCAGATACTACTAGCTTGAATTTAACTGTAAACAAAAAAGTTGTTTACACTGGATCCACTGAAACTTTGGAAGAAGAACCAGGTGGATTATAATATTATTTTGAATTTTTTAAAAATAAGATTTTGGGAGTTCTGATTAAAATGCAAAACTTAGATATTGATATTGAATTTGTAAAATCATTTTTAACTTCCAAAAATATTTCTTTAGAATCTTACACTGATGAAGACTTGATTAACTTACTAAAAATCCAATTGATGAAAATAGAATCTGAAACTGGATTGAACTTGTCTCCGGTACCACGTACTGATATTGAGTTTAATTTCAACTTTGATAGTCAAGATTACAACTTGAAACATTATCCTGTTCAGGATATTTTCAAAGTGAAAGTAGACCATACAAGAATCTGTCCTAAAGATTACATTCTTGATAAGGAAAATGGTAGGTTAAGGTTTTTAAAGAAATTAACAGAAGGAGAAGCATTAATTGTTCAATACACTAGTAAAGAATCTGATAGTTTCATTACTTCTAAGATATTACCATTAGCTTATGACATGCTCATGTATGAGTTAGATAAATCTCCTGCTAAAAATGCATCAAGCATAAAAGAAAATGATGTGTCCATAAATTTTGATACAAAAAACACTTTAGCTGCATTAATAAATCAACGTTTAGCTGATTTGAAGCAGAGTAGAAGAAAACCATTAACAAGGATGTTATAGTATGATGTTTCCTTTTTTCGAGAATGCTCGTATTGAATTATATTCGTATAATGAACAGGAGGAAGATTTCTTTGGAGAGAAACATGAATACCAATCTAAAGGAGAATATCCTGCAGATGTTCAACCATTGTCTCCAGCATCATCTCAAAGAGTCTTTGGTAAAATCTTACAAGATACTTATAAAGTTCTGTTAAACATTGATGTTCCTATTGAAGACACTGACCTTATAAAGATACCTAACCTAGGTACTTTTGAAATTGTTGGATCTGTTGAAACTTGGAATCATGGGTTAATAGATCATAAGGAAATCACTATCAAAAAGCATAGAAAAGAAGTGATTAATTATGAGCATGACAATCAAGATTGAGTACAGTGAACATTTTCGTAAAGTGGTAGGTGCAAAGATTGATAAGATAGCGGATGAAGCACTGAAAAGAGTGATTGTTGAAGCTGATAGTATTTGTCAAAGAGAAGCACCTGTTAAAACAGGAACATTAAGAAGAAGTATTGGAACAGACCATCCCAGTATGGGAACTGTTTGTTTAACATGTGGTGTGAAATATTGGTATTATAACCAATATGGAACTTCAAAAATGGATGCGAATCCGTTTGTCACCCGTACCGCAAAACAAATTACTGGAGATAATCTAGTTCAAAAAAATATCAATGATATGCTTGTGAAAGAAGGAATAATAAGGTGAAATAATTATGTATCCTATGGTGAAAGCATTTTGGGAAATCCTAAAAGGCAATATCATTTATGATGAGAAAGCCATACCCATTGTCAAAAGATTAAAATCAAGGGATAAAACACCTTGTATAACTATTGATCAAGCTTCAGATATGGAAGTGAAAAGGGATTACCGGACAGATTCTACTCAAAGAATTGTACTTGAGCAGAATGCTGAAATTTGGATTAATATCTGGTGTGATACTGAAGAAGAAAGACACACAATATTAAGCCAAATAAGATTACTGTTTTTCAAAGCATTAGGAAATCATTATTCAACATGTTCACATTATAATAATGGAACATGTACTTTTTTAGAACGGGAATGTGAAGCATTAACAGTCCTCAATGGCCGTTCAGCTAAAAGCCAATGCCCACATCCACGTGAGAATGATTACACCAGTTGGTTTAGTCAACATCATATTATCAAGAATTCATTCAAAATATCTGGGATATCTGAAATGGATGAATTAGATGTTGCGGAACCTGTTTTGAGAACACTAATCAAATTTGATTTAAATTACATTCTTTCACATGACCTTGGCGGACATGTGCCTACTGATTTAATGTTTGAAGATGATTTAATATGACAAAGAAAAAAGAAGAACCAGCACCAGAAAAAAAGGATGCTGGTAAAAAAAGAATACTCTACGAGTTAGTAGAAGAATCTGAATTGCGTGAATACATCATCACTGGAGCATTAGCAAAAGCTGGTTTATTACCGCAATTTGAAAAAGAAAAAACAGATTATGGTTTCCAAGAGGTGAAACCATCATTAACTCAAAAAGAATTTGATAAAATCTTATCAGACTTCTTAGGAAACTAAAAGAAAATTAATAAAAAAAATTTTATTGAGATGGTGATTAAATGACAATTGAACAAACACCTAATATTACATACACTGAAACTGACCAAAATCCAAAGATGACTGGGTCAGGTGCTGTAATCCCATTGATTATTGGGCAAACTGGAAACACAGTAGACGTAGCTAACATTGCTATTAAAAAGTATAAAGGTTTAGCTGAAATTGGTGCTACTGTTGCAAATGGTGGAATTGGAAATGCAGACACTAATATGTCTTACCAATTCTTTAAAAAATTCTTAAAAGAAACTAAAAAGATCTACAGTGATGATGCTGGTCTACCATATGTTTATTTCATTGATATGGGTAGTATCGCATTCTCAAATGGTGAAGCATGGGCTAAAGCATTCAACTTAGCAATGACTCAAAAAGACATTGGAAAAGTAGCATTAGTCGGATTTAAGAAAGCAGATAAAACTGCAGCAATAACTGCAGCTGAAATATCTACTATTGTAGGAATTATATCCTCTGGTAATACTATCATTGTTGAAAATTCAAAAAAAGGTTCACCAAAAAGATTAATGTTCACTGTTGAAGATGCAACAGACGCAGATATGATGAAACTTACTGATGATTCAAGTGCTGCATATATCCAAAAAAGTCGTGTTTTACCATGTGTACCTGATGGATATCCAGAAATTGTTGCAAGATTCTGTTTAACACCTTACGATGAAGAACCTGGTTATTTCGATTTCAGAAGTGTATCTCCAGATGATGTTGTTGTAAGAACTGAAGATATGGAAGAAGACTTGCAAAACGCAGGTATAAACTTCATCAGAAAAGAAATGGAAGGCAGTATCGAGCATGCTAAAATATGTCTTGGAGTATCATCTGCAATGGCAGCATCTGTCAGACCAAATGATGTGTTACCTCATTTCAGAAGAAATGTAGATCATCTCATCAATCGTATTTATGTTGCTGCTTACCCTTACTTGAAAAAGAAAGAGTTACAATCTTCAATTAAGTTATTCCAAACTGATATTAATAATATTGTGGAGGAAGAAATTGAAAAAGGAGCTATGCAAGAAGGAACAGAAGTTACATTAGCTGAATCAAGTGTAAATCCTTTTCAAATGCTAATTAAAGGTAATGCAAAACCAGTTAATTCAACATTATATATTGGTTTCGAGATGTACATATCTGAACCAGATATTCTTGCAGCACCTCAAAATTAGAAAAGAAAAAAATACATTTAAAAAAATTATTTAGGATGTGAATGATATGGCTGATCAAAATGTTGAATTCATTGAAAAATCATATGATTTAGCGATTTTAAAAATGAATGATAAATTAGTCCCGGGTTCTATCAAATTTTCCGGTAAAAAGAAAAAAGATAGGATTAAAGTTGATAATGTAAGACATGGCATCGGATGGAAAACTTCTGATGAAGAATATTCTGGTGAGTTATCTGACATCCCATTAAAATACTGGGATGACGTCATGCAAATGTATGATGATTTAGATGATGATCCATTAGGTCTTAATATCGCATGTTACAATATTGTTAACGATGGTGATTATGAAGAAATGGGTGTATTAAGATACGCTACTATTGGTGATTTTGATACTACTCCTACTGATGGTACTTTCGGTATTAAATTTGAAGCTTTAGTGTTCAAACACTAAATATATTCCTTCAAATTATTTTTTTCTATTTTTTTTATACAAGATTTAATTATATAAAATATTTTTTTTCTTTTTTTTTATAGCACAATTTATTTTTAAAAACTAAAATGAATGTTAAAAGGAGTTTTTTCGCATGTCAAAAGAAGTTACTACAGAAGAAAAAGAGTTTATTGACCAACATTTACTTAAAACACAATATCTCACTGAATGTAAACAATTACCTTTAGATGTACTTGAAGAAGACGAGATAACTATAGTTGAAAAATGTTTGAATCAAGAAGAATTAACTGATGAAGAATTAAGTTACTTAAAAGAAGTTCTCTATAAATATAGGGAAGCTATGAAAAAATTGGACGTGGCTAATGTTGATGAAAGTGTTGAAACAGTAAGAAAACACATTAAATCAGAAAAAGAACTATTAGCCTTAATCGATGAATTAGAAGAAAACTATACTCTTCAAATGATATACAAGTTAAAAAATGGTGAAGAAGTCATACTTGACCTAATAGTTAAACCATTAACTGACAGTCAAGCAATCAGTGAAATGCAAGCTCACGCAAATCTCTTCAAAGAACTAAACACAAGTGAAAGAGTTGTTTGGGGAAAAGTAATGTCTGGACAACAAATATTCACTGATGAAGAAAGAAAACTCGCAGAACATATCGCAGAAAAATACGAAGAAAAAGAATACGATATGGATTACAAGATTGCAGGAATGAGAGAATTCCTAGCAAGACAAGTAGAATTTGAAAATGCAAGTTTTAAATCTTATAATCAAAAATTAAAATTCTGGAATAAAATAGAAGTCATGACAGTAATTGACCTCTACAATAAAGTCAGACAAATGCTCCACATCGATGAGGAGAAAACAGAAAACTTATTTCTCGATGAGTGATAGCTTCATGGGAGAAGTCTATTTCAGAGTCTCCCAACACTTAGGCATCGTAATGAGCGAAGTAATCAGAAAAAAATTCCATCCCGACATGATGATTCTGATACACAAATATAGTAACATTGTCAGGAGCGAATATAGGGAATATCAGAAAATACAAGACGAGATAAACAAGCAAAAATTTAAAGAAGGGTTTTAAAAATGGCTACATTAGAAGACATAATGCTTACTATTAGTGCAACAGATGACGCAAGTAACGTTTTCAAAAATGTTGGAAGTACTGCTCAAAGCATGGCATCCAATGCAACACAAGCAATTAATAGTATGAACTCAGGTTTAATGAACCTTTCTAATGTAAGTAATAACCTTTTCAGTAAATTATCCCAAGGAAAATCTGCTTCAGACTTATTACTAGGTACTACCAGTAAAGCAGAAACAAATGCAGTATTGGTAAAATTAATGACTCAATCTTCAGAGTCAGCTGCAAAATTAAACCAACATATTGATAATGTAACTAATACAAGTCTTGTAAGTATGCAGAGTTTGATTCCTGCTATGAACGCATTCAAATCTGCAACAGGTGCAACTGATGATCAAATTTATAATGCAACTGAAGGTATAGCTCAATTCGGTGCAAAAGTATTAGCACAAACTGGATCTGTTGAACTAGCAGAACAGGCAATGATGAACCTAAGTAAAGGTATTAAAGGAGCTTTCGCATCACTTGACCAATACGGTATCAGTGAAGATGCATTGATGAGAACCGGATTGTGGAGCGGTAAAGAAGATGATATTGAAGGTTATATCGCTGCAATACAAAAATGTACTGGTGACACTTCAGCATTAATGGAAACCAATGAGGGTTTAGATGCAAGATTAGGAAAAGCTTTTTCATCCGCAGGTAAAAAAATTGGTAACGAATTTTTACCACAAATCAAAGAAGTGAAAAAAGCATTCTTAGATTTAAACTCAGCAACTGGTGGAAATCTTGCAGCAGGGATAATTGTTGCTGCTGAAGGAATTGACATGTTCAGCCAAAGCATGATGGTAGTAGGCCAAACCAGTCAAGGAATACGTGGCATTGTTGATGGTTTTAGTGCTGCTAAAACTGCAATAAGTACAGCTACTGATTGGTTGAATAAGTTCCGTGCAGCTGAAGAAGCAGCTACTGCAGTTTCTACAGTTTCTGCAATTACTCCTGGAGATGCAATGAACATGGCTGCGGGAGGTAATATTTTAGGTGGTGCTACTTCAAAAGGAACTACTGCAGTTGTAAAAGAAACTGAAGAAATCGTAGAAGCAGGTGCACCTTTAAAAACTATTGGGCCTCAGGCCGCAGCAGAAGGAGTAATGGCTGAAGAAGCAGCAGTTGGAATGCAAAGTTTCAGTGCTGGTGTAATGTCAATGTTAGTGCCATTATTAGAAATTGCAGTTGTAATTGCAATAATGATTCCTGTTGTAACAGCCATTGCAGCAGAAGCTTTACTCTGTATCAAAGGCATACAATTATTAGTTGATGCACTCGATTTCGGCGGTGTTGATTTAGACGATGATATAAAAGGTATTAAACAAACTGGTGAAGCACTTTTGCAAATTGGTATTGCAATGGGTGAAATGACATTTGCATCTATAATGACTGGTGCTAACCTTTGGGTTACTGGATTGTTCATGATAGTTAACCCAATACAAGTTGCAGTAAACCAGTTAAAAACAGTGATTCCAATTGTTAATGAGTTGTCTGCTGTAGGTACAATTGATAAAAGTATTCCTGGCAAACTAAAAGCATTCTCCGATAGTATGAAACTTGTTTCTGACGCAATGAATACTATGACAGAAGTCACAGGAGTCACTGCATTTGCAGGATTTATCGCATGGGTTGCGGGCTTGGGTACTGTTACATCTGCAATAAAGAAAGCGAAAGAAGATATTGCAACTGCAGCTAAAGAAATTAGTGAATTCAGTAATCTTCCTGAAATAGATAAAGGCGTTGTTACTAAATTAAAATCAACTAGTGACTCATTGAAATCCGTAGCAGATGCAATGAAATCATTACAAGATTTAAACTGGACAGAGATTACAGGTAACTTATTTGGTAATACTGATGTGATTCACACATTGAAAGATGCAAAGCAGGATATTGTTGATGCAGCTACTGCATTATCTGAGTTTACAGATTTACCGGAAATTCCAAAAGGTGTGGCTACTAAGTTAAAAGCAGTTGCTGATTCTTTGAAATCCGTAAAAGACGCAACATCTGCATTGGCAGATATTAACTGGGCAGAGTGGACGGGAAACCTATTCGGTAATACTGATTTTGTTGGTAGTCTTAGATCTGCGAAAAACGATATTGAAGGAGCAAGTAGGGAAGTAGCAAGTCTTAATAATCTTCCGGAGATTCCAAAGGGTGTTGCTGGTAAATTAAAATCAGTGACAGATACTTTAAAAGTTATTCCTAATGTAATTTCATCTTTAGGTGATATAAATTGGATGGAATGGACAGGTAATTTATTTGGAAACACTGATTTTGTTGGTAGTCTTAGATCTGCAAAGAATGATATTGAAGGAGCAAGTAGGGAGATAGCAACACTTAATAATATTCCTGATGTTCCTGGAGGCACTACAACAAAAGTTACTCGGATTGCTGATGCTACTAAGATGGTGGCTAATGTTATAAGTCAAATGCAAAATGCGAATTTCCCAAATATTGTTTCATTAGCAATATTGCCAGTGAGGATAAATACTGCAAGAGGAGTATTGCAGAACACTGCTAATCAATTGCTACAATTACAAGGAATACCTCAAGTCCCTGAAGGTTTATCAGCAAAATTAACTACTATGAGCACTGTCACAACAACAATGGGGAGAGCAGTAAGTTCAATTAATACAGTTCCTTTCATTGGGCCTGAAGCAAGTTTGAAAGTGCAAATGGCTGTTTCCGCAATAAAGAAATCAGTAACTGAATTGAATAAATTAAATGGAAGTAATGTTAATAATGTTTCCGGGGTATTGGCTAGTGTAAGAAATACTATGAATCAATTAAGAGCTACCCTTGCAAGTATGCGTGGTAGTTTTGCTGCTTCATCTGTTGGAATTGGTGCCGGCATCAAAGCAGGTGTTATTCAAGGAATGTCCGGTTTGTCTGGGGAAGTAAATGCTCAAGCAACTTCTGCAATGGCAGTATTTAATGCTACTATGACAACTGGAGGTACAACTGCAGGTAATAGTGCTAGAACTGCATTCCAATCTAGTTTTAAATTATCGGATATTGCAAGAGCAGAAATGAATTTTGCTGTTCAAGCAGTTAATAGTGGTAGTGGTGCTCTTGCAGAAGCATGTAGAAGAGCAGCTGAACAGGCGGTTCAAGCTGCAAGAGATGGTGCTGAATCACATTCACCAGGTGCAGTTGCCCGTATGTGGGGTCAAGAAATTGGCGAATACTCTGTTGAAAAAGTAAAATCCGGTGCAGCATTACTTGTAAGGACAGTTCGTAATATTAGCCGTGATGTTGTAAATGCCTGGGGTTCACCATCACTTGATATTGGAAATAATCTTGGAATGTTATCTAGTTTTAATCCGGGAAGCTTACGGAATATGAACATGTTGTCACAGGTAATGCCTTCAATGGGTAATTCTAATAAGACAATAATATTCAATGTTCAAAAAGGAGCATGGCAATTAGATGCTCGTAATTTAACTGAAAGAGAATGTCAAAAAATTGTAACGTTAGGTTTAGAAAGTTTAACTCAAGTTTCAGATGTTAATATCCGGGGGATTTAATCTATGACTGGTATGTATGATAATATTATTCCGAATACAAATTATAATCTTGAAATTGATGGAATGCCTTTTTATATTGATGATTATCAAATAAATGAGGGTACACCTAGACGTGAAATGAATGAAACTCAAATTGCCCTCGGAACTCCATTTGTAAGTCGAGGAAAATATGTTGTACGTGAAGGTACATTCTACTCAACAGTGTTAGTTGAAAGAGATCATCATGATGTACATTATCCAATATTTAAAAGATTAAATAGTAAACCTTGTGAAGTATACTGCCCATTACTGGGAGGTATTTTCACAGCCCAAGTAATAATAAAATGGGAGAAAGACACTCCTACTTCTTTAAGATTAAGCATTTATATTAAAGAAATCACCACTGGTAAATCTGAAATTCCTGGAGAGGAACATATAGAAAATCTAGATACATTCGTTGTTAAAAATGGAGGTTAATTTATGGTTAGTGCTTATGCTATTCCACGATACCTCCTTGAAGTATATAAAACTGATGAAGAACATTTTCAACAATATGTTCCGAATTCAGCAAATGAATATACAGGAAAAGAAGATTCGGATGAAGAAAACAATGAAGGATTCACACTTCATCAAGGAGATATACAGGAAATTTATTATTATCCGGAATTACACTCCTTGTCATGGGATCATGATTATGAGAACATGGAAAATAACGGATCCTGCGGAATACCATTTCATGCAACTGATTTAAACCAATGTTATCTTGGAGTAAGATTATGCTTAAGAGTAGACTGGGAAGAATCTAATCAAAAAAGAGTATTGAAGGAATTACCCGAAGCAATACTTGGTTTTATCACTGAACAAAGTTTCAGTGGTGGTTTAACAAATCTGAGTCTTGCCGGAATGAGTAAATTATTAGAACAGGAATATCATTTTGAATTTACTCAAATGAAACGTTCTGAAATTATCATTGAAATGATAAAAACAGCAGGTTTAACTGCTGATGTTGATGTCACTGGTCTACAAGATGATGTAATTGATTATAGTAGTGGAAGTGATGATGGTTCATCCAGTACTGGTGGTGAAGGAGAAGATATTGATAGTCTTGTTAAAAAGATTATAAAAGGAAAATCAGGTGCATTAGAAAAAGCAAAAGCAATCCACAAATACTTGGTTGAAAATTTAATTTACACAGGTTATTCTTGTTCTCGTTATTCTACTGCTAGTGAATGTTTAAAATCTAAACGTTTGAATTGTGCTGATACATCAAGACTTACACGTGCTATGATGTCAAGTGCAGGATTGAATGCAACTGTGGTTCATGGTCCAAATCATTTCTGGACCGTTGTTACAATTAAAGGAAAAGAATATGCTTCTGATGCTACTTCTAAATATCGTGCATGGAACACGGTATGGCAAAATATGACTTATTATAATAAATGTGGAGACAATCCCTCCTGCTAATTAGAGGTTTTTAAAATGGCTACATATGTTGTTGCTGCAGATAATATTGATGGAAAAGAACAAACATATATCAAATCTTGTATTTCTGCATTGGAGAAAAAAGGACATACATGTGAAAATGCAGGTGTGGGTCCGAATACAATACAAAGCGTTGGTCTGAAATCATCTTCAAGCGGTAAAATAGGCGTTTTCATCGTAGGTGGAAGCGATGCTGGTATGTATGTAGATTTCGTAACTGGATTGAAAAATGGATATTATCACTATAAATACATGTGGGTTGTTTTCGCATCAAATACTGCTACAACAGACCGGTGGATCACATGCAATGGTTTAGCGAACACAGCACTTGTCAGAGCTCATGATGACAATTATTCCGGTTCAAGTATTGCGAGTGTTGGTAAAACTGCAAAACAATATTTCATTGAAAACAAGCAGTACATTAGTTATGTTTGCGGAACAAAAGGTTGTAATTTTGATAGTATTGCTGCAAAATTAGCAAATGGTGGGACTGAGGAAGATGGAGAGTCTTCAGCTTCAACAATTAAAGACGCTATAAAAGAAGTGGCTAGTTTTTGGGATGGTGAAGTGGAAATCATTGTAAATCAAGATGTTGTAAAACTTCGAAAGATTCCCAATCCCGAAACAGATCATCTTTCAAATGAAATCATTGAAGGTGTAAATGTTCAACTTTCAAGCATTAATGTTTCTGATTATCATCCTGATACAGTAAATCTTCTAACCGTTCACTGGGATGGTGGTGAAGATATAATTTTCCGTGATGAATATTTAATTTCCAGATTTGGAGAGAAATCACGTGAAATGGATGCGGTGAAAAAAATAGTGAAAAAAGATGATGAAACTGAAAACACATCTACTGAATCCGCTTCAACCAGTGAAGATGCAACTAGTGAAGAGACAGAAGAAGAAACAACAACGTCAAACACTAGTTATGAAGAAGTTCCTGTTGAAACCTATGAAGAAGCATTGGAATTTGCAAATACTGAATGGGCTAAGATAAGAAGGAATAATGGTCATGAAATTGAACTAAAAGTGATTGGTGATTATACTTACAAACCAGGATGGGTGAAAGTAATTCTCTATTCCTATCCTACAGACATGTTTATGTATATCAAATCAAGTAGCCATGAAATATCTGAAACTGGTGAATTCAATACTAATGTCACTCTTGTTGATTATCCTCCAAGTCTTGGTGAATGGAATCAAACAGAAAATGATGAAGAAGAAACAAGTGAAGATGAAGAGGTGGAGGAATGAGAACAATTAATGACATTACATTGACAAACGGCCGTGAATTCAAAACATTAGACTTAGTAGTCAATAAAGTAATCGACAATAGAAAAATCGAACAAACAATCGATGAAACAGTAGATTCCTCTAAAACCAGAACTGGTGTTATCACTAAATTTTATCCTTATCTTGATAAAGCTGAAGTAAAATTAGACAATGTTGCTAAGCCCGTTTTATGCAGAATACTTCATAGAATGGGTGGTGTTCTAATTGATTTCTTTACTCCGGAGGGAGAATTAGATTATTGTGAAACTCTTCAGGAACCATGTATTTTACCTCGTGAAGAATTACATGTGTTGGTTGCGGATATTTCCAATATTGATGCAAAGGAAATGCTATTATTAGGTTATTATCATCCGGAAGATATTGTTGGTATTAAACCAGCAGACCAGGGATATTTGAAAATAACCAACATTGGTGCAACAAACACTTGGGGTGTTCAAATAGGAAATGGTGAAATCAAAGTATCTACAAATGAAGGTGTTGTTTTCGAGGAAGGAGAATTCAAAACAGATGATACAGTTATTAATTACGCTAATGACAAGGATACTTACACAAAGGATGAAGTTAACGAATTATTATTACAGTTAAAGCAAGAAATTTTAGATGAAATTAATGAGGGATAATGATGCTACCGGTTGATTATGAGTCAGATGATTATAGATTTAACAAAACTTTGCACATGGATGTTGAAGTATTACCTGATCAATGGAATAATAAATTTGATTTGCAATTTGAAAATGGAGACTTCAAAATATTGACTGGTACTGAAAGTTTAAGAAATGCAATTGTAATTGCAATAATGACAAGATATAATGAATTGAAAAATGAATTATATTATCCTGGATTCGGTTGTAGAATACATGAATTACTAAAAGCAAAAAAATCTGTTGTTGTTCAAAAAAAGATGGTTTATTATTGTGAGAATACTTTAAATGAAATGCGTCGGATTAAAAAGGTTAATGAAATTACAGTGAATGATTCAAAGGATAGTGCTTGGAAATTTGAATTGTTCTTTAATATTACTAGTATAAATGATGAAATAATTTCTGGAAGTGTTAAATTATGAATTATGATTTTGAAAAGACTAAATCAGAGCATTATCAAGAAATTTTTAAGAAAAAATTAGAAGATGGATCAGAATACGGATTAATTAGTCATGATGAGAATTTTATCGATTACATTGAAAATCGGGAGGATATTTCTAATTGGTTTGTGATGGATTCTAGTTTGAATTCTGAGCGTATTGCTGAATTGTTTGAATTTCTTACTCAAATTTATTTGTCTTCAAAATTAGAAGTCAATTCTAAAAATGGTAACATATTAACTGCAGCAGAAGGTAGGGATTTAGATTCAATTGGTAAATTATTGTTCTGTTCTAGGCCTGAAGCAACAAAGGCAGGTGCTGAGTTAACTTTTACTTTGAGTAGGGAACTAGATTCAGATGTTAGTGAGTCAGCAGGAATACAAGTTTCAACAAGGTCTGGTGTAGTTTTTGAAACTGCCGAAGAGTTATATTTCGCTGCAGGTAATACTCAATGTACTGTTCAAGCTTATGCTGTTACTCCCGGAACTGGTGGGCGTGTTGTAGCTAATTCTTTAACAAGGATTTTAACTAGATTTGAGAATATTAATGTCACGGTATCTGTTACTAATTTGGCAAGTGCTGCTGGTGGTAGTGATGCTTATGGTGATGATGAATATCGTGAGTTAATCAAACATTGGATTGAAGTTCATCTCAAAGGACATCATTATGCTTATATTAATTATTTTGCTAGGGTTGATGGAGTTGAGGGTTACAAGCTCATTCCTAATTGGGATGGGTCAGGTACTATAAAGATTGTTGTTGATCCGGGTGATGCTTATACTTTGAATAAAATTTATGATGAGATTAATAAGGGTGTTACTCAGGAGAGTGAGGCTATTGTTTTGATGGCTCCTGTTTTGAAAACTGTTGATGTTTATGCTGTTTGTAATGTTGATATTGATACTTTGAATCCTTATTCAAATAATGAGAAATCCGATATTGCTAGTAAGATTACGTCCGGTATTAGGGTTTACATTGAAAATATGAAACTTGGTGAGGATTTTATTCCTCATAAGTTAGGTGTTTATTTGGATAAAGAAATTCCGGAATTGAAAAATATTGAGTTTTCTTATCCTGAAGATCCTGTTACTATTGATAGTGAAGAGAAGTGTGTAGCAGGAGATATTGAAATTATAATGGAATAAATTATATTTTTTTTGGTGATATTTTATGTATAATAGTTTAGAATATCTTTTAAAAAAATATCCTTTCTTTTTGGATAAGAAAGAGGGTAGTAATTTCACTAAAACTAAGAAGGTTTTCAATAATCGGTTACAGGATGTTGTTAATGAGGCTTTTAAGGTTTATCTTGCTGGTAAAATAGATAAGCATGTTTTGATTTGGAAAGTTCAGGACCAGCCTCATTTTTTTGATATTCATTTTCATGTTAGTTTGGATTATATTAAGTCTGTTGAGATTATTCGGAATTATACGAAAATTAGTTATCAGGAAGTTACTTTGGATGATGGAACTACTGAAATTGTTGAGTTCAAGGAAGATGTTGATGAAGTCATATATACTGAATCATTTGATTATGAGGATAATATCAACAAGTTTGAGTATTTGTATGAAGGCCATTCAGAAACCATCATTCCAGAGGACAAATATAAAATTAATGTGGTGACTTGGGAAGAATATTCATTGACAAAAGGATTCCCTGAAAACGATGTCATGTATGGTGACGAATATGACCATGACTACAGCCTAGACGCATTCGGTGTATTATACAACATATCAAGAAAACAATACATCAGCGTTGATGAATCACAATACGCAACAACAGAACCACCATACAACAACCAATCATCAGAAGATGATTATCATTACTTACAAAGACTACTATACTACATAGAACATCTATTCGATACACCACTCCCAGTATTAGAAATCTACAAACTATTTGGTATTAAAGCAGAAATGCTCAATCGTGATAGACTAATCGCAAGAATGATTGATATCACAAGACATACCACAGACGGAGATTATAACAGAGAATGGATACCACAAAGATGGGAACACAAAGACCAATGGTGCAGCAAAGAAGATGAAAACCTATTTTTCCTAGCAAATGTGAACAACCCATCTCCAATACAAGGACAAAGCTTCACATTCGATTTCAAAGTACTTAATAATCTTGCAAATGAAGTTTATAATACTCAATCATATAATCTAATCAACGAAACAATTTTCGACGATTCAGAAACTCCATTTCTAATAGTACCATACCTAAACAACATGCTAATTCAAGATATGGTACTATACTCCAATAAAAAATGGACATTAACAACAGAAGCTATTAATCATGAAAATGCAATCTTCAACTTCAAATTATTCAGAAACTTAGATCAAGTAGAACAAGACATCATACTCAATGGCGGAGTCTACAAAGTAAACGAAGGAGACATTGTTTCTGAAGAAATACTCATAAAAGTAAGAGGATGTAACACTGCAGATTGGTTTGTAAACCCAACCACAGGTAATGACCACAATAATGGAACATCCAAAAATACAGCATTCAAAACTGTAGACAAAGCTTTATCACAAGTTGACGGTGAAAAAAATATCATTACATTAATGGAAGGTGAACATTCACTAAGCAAAGCATACCAAATCACAAATGACACAAACATCATAACATGCCCAAATGATGATGTTACTGTATATTGTGATACACCTACATTCTTCAGAGTAATGCAGGATAAAAAACTATACTTGCAGAATATACGTTTAAGACATAAATGCTGCGTCTTATATGCACAGGATACATTATTTATCAATAAAAATAATTTAAACAATTCACTAGATATTAAAATTCATCAGCAATACTGCATGATTGAAACAAAGATAATTGATTTAGTAATTCCTGAAGATCTAATATATTCTGATAATTACACATTAACCGGAAAATTAGTAACTGTGGATAAAGGTACTATGGTAGCTAATGAAGAAATGGATTTGTATATTGATGGTGAATTACATTCAACAATAACAACAAATGCCAATGGTGTTTTCACAGTCAATAACATTTCATTCACTGACACAAATACACATACTTTCCAGGTTAAACATAAAGATCATAAAAACACTAATGGCAAAACCTATTGTAAATGTGAATCTGAAACAGTCTCTAGAACTGTAAGAAGAATCCCTACATCAATACAACTTACTATTCCATCAACAATTTATTATAATGACAATTACTCAATCAGTGGAATATTATTAGATGAAAACAATAATGGCCTTGCAAGTAAAACTTTAAAAGTTTACATGGATAATGAACTTCAAACAATAACAACAAACGCCGAGGGCAGATTCACTTTAAACCTCCAAGCTAGCGTGGTTGGTTCACATACCATAAAAGTTGTTTATGATGAATTATGCAGATATCTTGAATCTGAAATCACAGAAGATTACAATATACTAAATATTCCAACAACATTATCTGCGAATGTAAATAGTGAAACTAAATTGACTAATGCATTAACTCCAGAAAATAGAAGTGTTCACGCATTAATCAAAAGTTTCAGTATACGTGATCATAAGAATAATGTTCCTCCAGGAACATTACAACTCCTGGAAAACAATTCAACACTGGAAACCATCAATACTTCAGGAGCTAATTTTGATTACATTCCAACCGCAGCAGGAGCACATATATATACATTAGAATATGTTCCTGAATATGGATATGAATCAAAAACAATTACTTTAACCACTACTGCAGTTAAAACAAATGTTGTTATCACATATTTAAGCTCTCAAGACTTATATGCCTTTGGAGACACTGTGAAAATCATTGGTACTGTAAAAACTGAAGATGGCTTTATATTAGAATATGGTACATTACAACTTGGATTATCAAGTATGACTAATATTACCCATACGAATGGTGAATTTTCAAAATCATTCTCCGGATTAAATCTTGGCGAATATACATGCACAGCATCATATGTTGAAAACTCATTCTTCAAAGCTGCAACTAAAACATTTTTATTCAGAGTAATTGAAGTAGACACTGTTGTTTATGATGAAACATTATCTGGTGAACATCAGGATATTACAATATTAGATACTGTACCATCCGATATGTCAGGTTATGCTGCTGATGATCTTATTCTTGTACATGAAGGAAACTATCCTAAATTACTACTTCAAGATACTTTAGACACTACAGGCCTATCTAATGATGATATGATATTATTAGATGAGGATGGAAATCTGCTAAATGTATTAATCAGTAAAAGGAACGAGGAGGAATAAGGATGGCGTGTAAATATGCTAGAGGCAAACATAACATTACTCCAAATGATTATGATTTCAGTTTTGATTATACAGAAATACCCTCCAATATCAACATGGAAGATGCAGCGAATTTAAGTGCAAGATTACAAAACTTAATGCCTTTAACAAAAGTTTTGCATTTGAACTTGGATACTAAACCGGCTTCAGATTTAGAACTGGTTACTGTTCATTCAAATGCAAAAATCACTATTAACAATCAAACAGTGGAGTTGAAATTCATATGATTAATGTAAAAGGACAATATCGTTTCCAAATACACTTGCAATCAATGTTCATGGATGAAACGATTGAAATAGAAAATACTAATCTCATAACACTTCGGGGTGAAGCTTTCTTCATGAATAGATGGTTGAATGAAGAATTCGAACCAATAAAATATATTTGTCTTGGAAAAGGAACAGCAAACCCAAGAAAATCTGATGAGAAATTAGCAATGCAAACGATACAGAAAGCATGTAAAACAGTTGTGGATTTAACGAACAAACAAATAGTTTTATCTGCTGATTTCACTGCTACAGAAATACGTGACACTACTGAAATTGGTGTGAAAACCGGATGTGACAGATTAATCAGTCATGATTCCTATGAGAAAATAATCGCATCACTTTTGGATAATGTAACAAGTACAGTTCATCTGGATTATTATTTCAAACTTGGAACTGGAAGTGTAAGAGGAAACTGGAAAGTATCAAATGCATCACAAAACATTTACAGAATATATGAACCAAATACTGTGATTGGAGTAATAGAAAACAATACTAACAGTGGTTATGTCCGCAAAGATAGTGTTAACGCCTTAACTGCTGGAAGTTATTATTATAACAAAAATACTAAGGATTTGTATATCAAAAATACTTCAAATTCAGATCCAAATAATGATGAGATAATTGTTCAAACAAAATAAATTTTAGAGGTATAATTTATGGCAAACTGTCCAGCAAAATATAAAAATCTTGGTTTAACAAGTTTTGATGAACAAAGAGAAATCACTGTTCAAATGCTTCGACAAATCTGTATGAATGACGAGTGGCTAAAACAAGAACTTGAAAAAGTAAAATATGAAACTCCAGCAGTTAACAGGAAACGATTCAGTCCAATTCCAGTTGACAAATTACAATCATACGGTTACAAAGTCAGCAGTAATAATGATGTGGTATTTGATTCATCAACAAGTAAAGAAATTGAAATTGACTTCAGTGATTTATCATACATTGATGATGCTAAAAAAACATGTGTGATAGAATCCATTCTTGTTGATGGCGAAATCATAAATCAAGCTAAAATACCAAAGAAAACCACTTCAGCAATCGATAAATCCACCAGAAATTATAGTCCATGGGCTGTGAAAGATAATCAGGGGAATATCATTGGTGGAGATATGACTGCTAACGAGCATTGGTACGTTGGTTTTGATAAAAACAGACAATATGAAATGAGACCGAACTGGTTAGAAGATCAATCAAATAATGAAATACCTTCTATCGGAAGGGCTCAAACATTCAAAGCAAAAGCGACTGGTTTATTGGAATCTGTTGTTTTAAATATTAAAGCTAATGCAGGTCAAGATAAATATAATACTGCTTCTCCATTGATTGTTCAGATTAGGAAAACAGTAGAAAAAGACGGGGTGAAATACCCTGAAGAATTTGGTTACAATCTTCTTGCAGAAGAAAAAATAAGATTTTCCAATAGTTCTCCTGATATTGTAAGTATTGCATTTTCAAATCCATGTACAGTTGAAGCCGGAAAAACTTATGCTATTGTTGTATTATCCCCACTCAGCCATCCAACACATTGCTACTGGTTAGGCGGATGGAACAAACATTGTCACGCAGACGTTTATGGGGATGGAGATGCATTTTTCACTTTCAACAATGGTGCTACATGGATAAGATATGGGCAAGATGATGATGTTGAATATCATGAAGGAAGATACGCTCCTCAGGATTTCGCATTCCAATGCCATATCCGAACCTTCCAAACAGGTTATGATACTAATAAAGATTTCTGGTTATATTTAAAACCTATTTTCAGTAATCCTGTTAAGAGGGTTACATTATCTGCAATTGACACTGGTGAAGCTAGTTCAGGTAGTATTCAATTAGAATATTGGGGTAGTAATGATGGTAGAAATTGGAGTAAATTCACTAATAATCGTCTTGATTTTGCTACTCACACTTGTATGACTTTCATAAAAGTTCGTATGAAAAGTACAATAAATGATACTCCGATTATTGAATATTTAAGAATTACTTTAGATACTGATGTTCCTGATGAAATGTATGTGAGGACACATTATTATTATCCAAAAACTACACCAATGCTAGGAGCTAACAGTTGGGGAAAAGTAAATGCACCTTTCAAACTGGACCCTAGTGTTTCATGTGAAGCGGAAATCATCAGAGACCGTGAAGTGACAGAACACTTCATCATCATTGAACCAAAAGACATAGAAAATTACACATGGATAGATGAAATAGACAGTACAAAAGTAACTGGAAAAACAAATGACCAAAACCACAAATACCTAACAGACAATCCTAGTGCTGTTGCTGCATTAAAAGAACATCAAATCTATGTCACAGGTTACACTAAAAATGGAACATGGGTTAATGGTTTCTTTGATAACTTCGAGTTCATTTCATCTCCAGCATACCCTATACTTGACTGCAGCTTACAACCAATCACCGGAAAAACAAAAATCTTTGGAGAATGGCATGACTTTACATTTGATTACGATAAAGACAAATTAACATTTTTCAGTGATCTAAAAACTAGTCTAGTTCCAGGAACTTTGTCTGTGAAATATAATCCGTTATTCATCTCACACTTAACCAATGAAGAAATGCCAATAGTATTAGATTATTTCAAAGAAACAATTCAGATTACAGAAGAAATGTTAACTAATCGTAGAATACCATTAAGAGCATCTGCGTTAGACCCTCTTCGAGATGTTTTCTTGAATGATGAAGAACTAATAGAAGACATTGATTTCACTGTTGATTACAACAACAGTGAGTTAATTTTTGAAGTAGTGAATACTGATGATGAATCCACAATCCTATCACTAAATGACATACTTGAAGTTGTTTACACTCCAAGCTTGGATGATGCGGGAATCAGTATTGGTTATTACGCCAAACGTGAAAATATAAGAAAGCAATGTTATATCAAACCTAATTACATTGAATTCAAAACATAATAGAGGTGAGTAGATTGGAATTTGAAACAAATGTCACATCAAAAGATGATGCAGGAAACATAATCGGTGCAGATGTTAATTTTTATGATGATTCAGGTAATGTAGTTCATAAAGTTGTAATATGTGAAGAACAACAATTACAAGATTTAATTGATAAGATTAATGCATTAGATACTGCATATGTAAGGCCTGAACAATTAACTAACATATTAGCGAATACTGCAGAAAATACTGAAATCAATGCAACAAAACTAAATGACTTGAACAGTGGATCATTCGCATTAAGAGAACATACCCATAATTACTGTGAAAAAAATCATGCATCATCTGCCAACACTTTCGGTTTAGGTGATCAATCCAAATATGGGCACGTGAAAACAAGAAACAATTTAACTGCAACTAATTTTATCAGTGGTGAAGCTTTATCTGCTTATCAAGGTGCGTTACTCAGTCAAAAAGTCAGTGGTATTGAAAGTAATCAGAATGATTTGGCTGAAAAAGTTTATAAAAACAGTTTACGTATTAAAATAGGTAGATGGAGCGATAGTCAAGGAGAAGATGGAACTAGAATACAAGTCAATGAAGGTTCTGGAAATGGTATATATGCAAAATTATATTGTGATAAACCCGGCTATGATATCTCAAACAAAGAAGTTATTCTAGTGATAAATGGTGTTCCTTATACCCGAACAACCGATAGTAACGGTAAAACTGGAAAATTAGCTATTAATCTGAACAAAGGAACATATATTCTCACCGCTTTTCGTGGAGGATATGATGGAGTTTACGCTACATCTGACCAGAAAATCATCCAAGTATTATAAATGGAGCGTGATAAATTGTGATAGAAATACAATTAGAAACAAATAATCAACTTCTCAAAAGACTAGACAAAGAAATAATTGTTAATAAATCAAGGAATATTATCAAAGCAAAATTCACCATTGAAGGTGAAGTCTGGGATGATGTAGATAAATTTGCTATTTTCACAGATGCGTTTGATAATAAAACAACAGTCCATCTTGGAACCCAGTCAGTTTGTGAATGTGTTGTTCCTGCATCGTGTTTAGAAACTAATTATTTCAAAATCACTATTTACGGCGGAGATTTAATTGTAACAAACGCAATAACAATACCTTTAGTGGACAGTGGTTATTCTAGACATCATACTTGTGATGTTGATACAGGTAAAGATATTTTTGTAGAAATCTTTGACAGTTTAAAATCGAAGATTGATAATATTATCTTTGCCGATAACTGCCTTCATATATTTTCAAATGGCAGCTTAATTGAATCAGTCAGTTTACCTTATGTAGATGAAGTTCAGGTACGTAGTATTATTGCTGAACAGATACAAGAGTACTTTCAGACTGACGAACTAAATAGATTCCTCAAAGAACAAGGATACATAAACAGAGTCCGGTTAGTTGGGGATGAATTAATTTTCGAATAAAAAAAAATTTTTTAAAGGAGTATAAAATAATGACAACTCAGAAAAAAGTAGATCTTGCAACTTGGTTAGCAAGCAAAGGTAAAGAAGACGCATCAAATAAAGTAACTAGCTTATCTAGTTCAAGTACAGATACCCAGTATCCTTCAGCAAAATTAGTATACGATGAATTAGCTGATAAATTGGATGCATCTGATGTTCCAACTAAAACCAGTGACCTCACTAACGATGGTGACGGTACTAACGCTTTCTTGACTTCCCATCAAGACATTTCCGGTAAAGAAGATACAAGTAATAAAGTAACCAGTTTATCTGACTCTTCAACCGATACACAATATCCTAGTGCAAAACTAGTTTATGATGAATTAGCTGATAAATTGGATGCTGCTGATGTTCCAACAAAAACTAGTGACCTCACTAACGATGGTGATGGAACTAATGATTTTGTAACAAAATCAACTACTTCAGGTTTAATCAAAAATGATGGTAGTATTGATACCAGCACTTATTTAACCAGCCATCAAGACATTTCTGGTAAAGAAGATAAAAGTAATAAAGTTAAAAGTACTGCTGGATGGAGCAGCACAACTTCTGATGATAACTACCCATCCGAAAAACTCGTAAAATCAGCTTTAGATTTAAAAGCAAATTCCGCAGATTTAGCAACTGTAGCAACATCAGGTAGTTACGCTGATTTAAGTAACAAACCAACTGTGGACACTACAATCACTGATGGAAGTACAAATGCTGTATCAGGAAATGCAGTATATGATGCTTTAGCATTAAAATCTGACACCGGACATACTCATGCTGCTAGTGAAGTAATTGATTCTACAGCACATAGTAATCTTGAAACTGCAGCTAATGCAACTCAAGCAGCAATCAACACTGCAATTGACACTAAAATTGGAGCATTATTATCAATTGAACTCATCACTGTTGTAGCAGAATTACCTAACGCTTCAGCTTCAACTATGAATAAAATGTATCTTGTAGCTGAATCATCCAGTAAAACCAATGATAATTATGAAATCTTCGTCACTGTAAGAACTGGAACCTCCGGCAGTTATAGTTATGCTTGGGAGAAAGTGGATACAGCTAGATTAGATTTATCCGGCTACGTTCAAAAATCAGCAGTTGATTTAGAAATCGTGAACGATGAGTTAATTTTAACTTTAGACTAGAGAAGAAAATATATTATTTTTTTTCTTCTTATTTTTTTTTCTATTTTTTCTTTTTTTTTACAAGATTATCCTTTTATAATTAAATTATATTTTTTCCCTTAATATAGGGGGGAGTTGATTATTTTATGGCAACTATAAAAAAAACAAATATCTACAACTATTTAAAATCAAAATTTACAAATACTGCATCAGATATTAAGATGAATGGAACTCAAGCAGCAGGTTCTAGTGACCTTATAGCTAGAGCTGATCATGTTCACCCAGTTGATACATCACGTGCTGCTTCCAGTCATACTCATGGAGGTATCAGTAATGATGGTAAGGTGGGAACTACTGCAAACAAACCATTAATAACAGGAACTGGTGGTGCGGTATCTGCAGGAAACTTTGAAGCAACTGCAACAAATATTAAGATGAATGGTAGTCAAAGTGTTGGTTCACTTAATACTTTTGCCCGTGGAGATCATGTTCACCCAGTTGATACATCACGTGCTCCAGTTAGTCATGCTAGTAGCGGTACTGATTATGGTGTGGGTTCAGCATCAAATTATGGGCATGTGAAAGTTGATTCAGCACCTACCTCATCTTCAGCAAATGCGGTGGCTAGTGGAGGTGTGAAAACAGCTTTAGATACAAAGCAGAATGAAGTAGAAACACAAGCAAAAATTACTAGTTTCACAAACAAAGACCGCATTAACATTGATAGAATATGGGATTATATTAATAATGCCGATGCTAATTATTATAAGTTAGATTTAATGTGCGTTGTGTCTAATAATGTATATTATCATGATAAAGTACCAGCTGTTACGAATTCTGGAGTGTTGATAGGATGTACTATTTATAAAGGTAAAAATTCTCCTTCACCACAGGGTAATATAACATATACAGTTAAATATCTAGATGGAACGGTCATATATTCAGACACCTCAGAAGCTAGAGAAATACCTCATGCCTGGAAACCTGTCAGTACTCCTAGCACTCCGGGTATTTATTATGTTTATGCAGAAGCCACTATTGATGGTTCTGTGGTGAGAAGTAATATATTATCCTTGTTTGTGAAAGATAACAACAACCTACTAGATTATAATACTTGGAGTTGTGGGGAATATAATAATAATCCAGAAATATTCAACGTAGCACCAAACACCATAAGAACAGTATCAACAGAATATTCTAATATTGGAGAATCAAGCATACGCCTAACAAAAACGGCTGATAGTGGAGCATATTCAAGAATAACACATACAGAAAATCTATCCAATAAAACTGTTATTGCATCAGCACATATACGGTCAGCAACACAAAAATCTGTTCTGATTATAATTGAATTTAATGGGTCTTCAGTTATTCAACAAGCTAGTGTTGATGTACCTGCAAATACTAGTAAAAAGGTTAATGTTTCTTTGAATACTGGTAATTCTTGTAGTGCGGTTGGTGTTCAGTTTAATAATAATGATGGTAATGGTTCTATTATATTTGTTGATGATATTTCACTTGTTGCAAGTTAGTGAAAGATAACAACAATTTATTAAGTTATAATCAATGGTCCACTGGAGAATATAATAATTCTCTTATTGGTGTAAATGGAGGACTATGTCAAATATCTAATGAATTTAGTAGTATTGGTGAGTACTCTTTTAAAATAATAAGAGACTCTGCACATAATTGGGTAGAATTACGAACAAATGCTGAAGGAAATAGTTTCACTGGATCATGCAATATATATTCGCTAGTTGATGGTGAATGCTTGCTTATCTGTACTTACACGGATAATACTCAATCTTATTCTAATGTTCTGTTTTATGGTAATAATAATATTCAAAATCTTTCAGTTAGCATAGATAAAAATCCTGATAAAACATTAAATTATCTTTCTTTAAGAATTAAATTGGCATCTGATTCTTTTATTTATATGGATAATCCTAGTATTATCTTAAGTTAAAATATTCTGTGAAAGATAACAATAACTTATTATCTTATAATCAATGGTCTTGCGGAGATTATAACGGACAAGGGGAATTCTACAATCAAGGACAACTAACAAACAAGCATTCAGCCATTGGTGAATATTGCATACAAGCAAAAAGAACCAGCAGTAATTGGTGGTCAGACACTTTATTATCATTACCTAGTATTGGATTCTATACTTTAACTTGTAAAATATTAAACAAAAGTACAGATAGTGCAATTTTAAGGTTATTGCAAGATGGTGCAATAATAGCAGAGATTTCTGTTCCAGTGAATGAGTCTTGGGTTAATGTTAGTTTAACAGGTAATTTCTCTAGTTTAACAAATAATCGTATTCGATTGTTGAATTATGGTTTGGATGAGTTATTTATTGATGATATGATGTTAATTAAGGATTAGTTAGTAATTAAACTAATATTATCTAAATATAACTTCACATTATCCGATGATGTTGTCACCATTAAACGCACATTCCCTGTTACACTATTAACTCCATTAATGGTGATTTCACCGCATGTGCCTTTATGTACTAAAACGTTAGCAAAAATCTCACTAGATGAATTCATTAATCGGAAATAACAATCACCATTAATTACACGAAAATGTGCCTTTGCAGTTAATGTTGTATTAGCAGAGAATTGTTTAATAGTGATTATGAAATTTTTTGTTTCGTTTACAGTTGATTTTAAGTGAATGCTGTTTTCACCAATTACGGAGTACTCTGTTGTTGTTTTGACTATATCTTCTGGTGGGATGTATGTTATGTCTTCTAGACTATTTTTATATTCTCCTGCACTCCATACATTATAATCTAACTGGTTTTGGTTTTCTTTCACAAACAAGGATAATATATTACTTCTCACCACAGAAGCCACTATTGATGGTTCTGTGGTGAGAAGTAATATATTATCCTT
>JAILDN010000062.1 GCA_024689425.1 Methanobrevibacter sp. | reverse complement strand
AGGCCCAAGTAATAACCAGACTATACCACAGCTGCAAAAGTAAAAAGTGCGGCGTCCGGGATTTGAACCCGGGTCTCTAACGTGGCAGGCTAGAGTCTTAACCAGGCTGGACTAACACCGCATGAAAATAAACAACAATATAATATTGCATGATAATGATATATAAGTTTTTTGTTTTGATAGGAAATAAAGAAAATAATTAAGATTTTCTTGCTGTAATACAAATCCAATCGTTTTCCTCTTCAAGATAAGCTTTAAAATCATTAAAGCCAGTTTTTTCAAGAGATTCCTTTAGCACATCTTCAGAATATATTTTCATATCAAGAAGTTCTACCAAATCATCATATTTTTCCATTTTACCTTCCCTATAAACTGCTTCATTACAGAAAAATACTAAACCCCCTTTTTTAAGTACTCTGTTAACTTCCTTTAAATCATTTATAAAATCCGGCCAGAAATATATGGTTTCAAAACCAGTTATAATATCAAAAGTGTTATCTTCAAAAGGCATTTCGCTAACTGATCCCTGAATGACTTCAACTTTTCCTTCGCTGATAGCTTCACTGTTGAGTTTAGATGATTTTTCAACGCTGACTTCTGAATAATCGATTCCAATGACCTTTCCGGTTATTATTTGTGTGGCAAACCTTTCAAGATTTCTTCCACCACCACATCCGATATCCAATATCAAATCATCCTCTTCAATATCAAAATGACTTACACCCCATTGAGCCATGTTTTCGTGGGATTTATTCATTCTATCAAGTATCTGGTGTCCCAACTCACCGACAGGCTTTCTTGCATTTTTAATTAATTCCTTATTTTCTATATTATGGCCTGTATTTACTTTATCATCATCACTCATCAAATCACCTTATTTTTTCATACCTTTTCTAGTTTTTATAGCTTGTCCAGTTTGGAAATTATTGATTTCAACTGCAGACAACAAAGATTTACCATATGCAAGCAGCTTATCCTCTTCATTGACAATGAGCACTTCATCACGAGCCCTTATGTTTTCATCACATTCAACGACAAATTTTGAAAATACGCTTTTACCATCTAGTGCAAAAGGTTCAGAATCCTTATTTACTACAACACGATTTTGAGGATATGGCATTGCATTGTGTAATCTTTTAGCACCTTCTTTTGATAAGATTAAATACGAATCAGATGCTCTCATATTCACAATATTCACTTTTCCGTCAAAGACATGCCTTATCTTACCTGTCTTTTTACTTTTTTCTATGTTAATATTGCCTGCAAATAATGCTTCGCCAGCACCCACTCCAAACTGATAATCTGCAATGGCTTTTATCTTTCTTAAATCATCTTTTTTATATCTGATTTCATCGGATTCTATGGATTTATTATATAGACCAACATCCAACTCCTTAATGATTTTTGAATGAATTAAAACCTGCTCATAATTTTCAATGAAATCTGACATAAAGCTACTGATAAAGTCCAGACTATCCGCATCCCTGATTCTTGGAGCAGCACTTTGACTTAAAGGATAAAGTTCATCAATGTCTAAAGGAATCAATCCAAACGGTACATCCAGTACCATGAAATCCGTGTTATCCAAATCAATCTCTTGTTCAGATCCATAAATATAAAATTCACCTAGCTTGCCTGAAATGAATTTGGAATATGGTTTGCGTGTTGGCGGCAAAATAACTAAATCCCGCTTTTTAGGCATTTCCATAAGTTTTTGCTGATGTCTTAGGACTTCAGATCTATGTAAAGATTCAGGTCCGGTGTAGAAAAATGCTGATTTCTTGCTTCTTGGGTCGTATTTTTCCAAATCATCACTGTAATTGGCCAATTGGCGGACTGCATCCAGAAGTGCAGGGTGAGCTCTACAGCGTTCTTCTACAAGTTCCATCAAGCTTCCTTCATAGATAGCTTGCCTGATTAACCTTAATTCTGCAAATGAAACATGCAAGTTATGTTGAGCTATCAAATCTCTCCTTTGCTTTTTAGGCATTGCCCTTAAGTCATCAGGAGTGTATTTTGAACACACTTCACAGGAACATGGCATTTCCTGCAAATTCTCTAGTTTAAATGTTCCCCTAGTTGATAAAAGCCTATCGTCTTCTGCATATAATATATAAGCCGCTGAATCAAATAAATCACATCCCATGGCCACTGCAAGGGCAAATATCATTGGATGACCTGCACCCATTAAATGGCGCGCAGTATTATCCGGCAAATACATTATTGAGTTCATTACAACATCAACAAGTTCCTTATAATGATATGACTCCATCAATGGAACTACCGCACCAATAGGATATAAATCAGCATCCAACTCAGACAATTCCTTAGCACATTTTTGTCTTAAATCCATGAATGTTGATCCCTGAACCACTGAATTCAATAGCATTTCAATATTGTTTTTCTTTTTGAACTCAACTGCCTCTTTTGCACGTTCAAGAGTTATTTTTAAATCCTCTTCAGCCTGCTGACGTTCAACGAATGGAGCTGTTGGAATATCCAAGCTTGTTCCGATATCTGTTTTAATGAGTTCTTGAAACTCAATTACCTCTTCATTTGTAATATCCACATCTCCATAAACGGATAGTTGAAATGAACCTGAATCTGTCATTACAGGCCCATCAAAGTTAATTAATTTATGAAGGCCTTCATCAATAGCCTTTTGTTTTAAATCTTCATCTTTATAGATTAAATAAGCATTAGTTATTACAATGTCCGCACCATATTTTTTAACATCAATAGCCTGTTTACGTGGGTGAATTACAGGCATTAATGCAGGTGTTTTAACGTTTCCATGTTTAGTCTTTAAAACGCCAACTCTTCCTCTCATATCTTTAGCTTTAATTTCAAACATTTAATTTACCTTAGAACAATTAGTTAGAATAAAGTTATTTATTAAAAATTATATAAATTTATCTCATTTTTAAAATCAATATTGTTTAAAGAGAGTAATG
>JAILDN010000057.1 GCA_024689425.1 Methanobrevibacter sp. | reverse complement strand
TTTAAATTCTTCTGCGACTTTTTTAATTAATAAATCTGCAGGTACATCAAATACAGTAGTCATATTAATTCTCCAATATTTTATTAAATAATTGTCCTCTTAATCCACTGTAAATTTAAGACCTAAAAAAATAGGGCCTGTAACTCTAAATTTAAGTAATTTTTAAGGCTTTTTTTTGTAAATTACAGCAACATGTCCTCTAACATCGATGAGTTTACATCTAGTTTTTTCGACAATTTCTGCAATATAAGTATCTTTATCTCTTGAGATATTTTTTGCAAATTTAAGTTTGACAATTTCATTAGATTTAAGTTGGCGTTTAATTTCTTCAATGACATTGTCATTGACGCCATTTTTACCAATATTAATTGTCATCGCGGAAAGAGCTCTATTCATCATTTCTTTTTTTGATTGACTCATATTTAGCTCTCCTTTTATCTTTTTTTTCCTTATTATAAGGAATTCTCATAACCTGGCCACATTCTCCACAAAAAATGTTAACTTTTTCGTCAACGAGCCGGACGGACGAATTATGACCATAGTAAAGGAACTTACCGCATTTCTTACAATATCTTCTAGACCATTTTTCAGGAATTTTAGTATTGTATTTTGTAGATAATTTTCTAGCTAACTCAACATATCTATGGGATCGTTCCGGATGGGTGATGAATTCCATCTCAGCACGCTCAAAAAGAATGTTCATTCTTTCGATAGCTATATCAATCATCCACTTTGGTCTTCTTCCTCTACTCAAAAATATCCTCCTTAAATGTCGGATATAATATTCAAAATTGAATTAAAATGATTTGCGCAAATTAAAACAAAAACCATAGTTAATGATAACCTTAGGTTAAAATGAATATTAAAAATAATTATGATTTTCAATACATATAAATGTTATGTAAAAGTAGGATTAAACAAAAAATTGCTAAAAAAATTCCGGCAATTTAATTGAAAATATATGGAATAATTTAGTCATTAACTAAAATAATTTCAATTAAATGAAGTGTAAATATAATTAAAATTAATGTAATTCAGAAAATAATATGATATCATAAAGACATCTACATGAAATAATTAATAATGAGAAATTAACCAATCCATAAAGTCAATCTCACCGAAAGACAATTCATTTTCACCATTGATTACATTTAAAAGTACTGAAACAACCTTTTCAATAGTTAAATTACTTACATCAAGTTCAAAAAGATTATTTTCATTATACAATTCATATGCTTCGGCAGAACAAATTCCCAATGCTTCAGCTTCAAGATTTTCATGAATTTTAGACTGTGAATAATTTCTTAATGACAATCTTTTCTCAAGAATTTCTGGCCTACATCTTAAAACAATCATCATATCCGCACCAGAACATAGATGAGACAAATGGCCTTCAACAATAATATTTTCAGATTGAGAAATGATTTTTTGAACTAAAATATTTAAATTATCAATATCGATGATTTTATAACCTTTATCTTCATCAATGCCTAAAACTAAATCATTGGAAATGGCCAAATCATTAATTTTAACCAAATCCCAATTTAATTTTTTAGATAACAATTCACTGACTGTAGTCTTCCCTGTACAAGGAGTACCACTAATAAAAATAACATTAGACATTATATCTATTTCTTTAAAATAATTCTTAAAACATCTTCATCTTCTAAAACATGATCCGGACCAACTTTCTGGCCAGGGAATTTAACAGATGTTCCCCAAACTTTAGCGTGCCTGAAGTTTTTAACAAATTCACGATGCAATTTTCCACAAGCATCAATTACTGTAGAACCTTTTTTAATAACTAATGGATCTTCCATATCTGCTTTTCTACCTTGTGGCTTAAGATAAACTCTAACTAAATCCAAATTATCAAATATTAAGTCTTTAAGTTCATCGATATTAGTTTTTTTATCGGCAGAAATTGGAATAAAATCAGGAATATACTTTTTAAGTTCTTCAATATAATTCTCATCAACCAAATCAACTTTATTTAATAATACCAACATTGGCACATAAGACTTATTTCTATCCAAAACATCAATGAATTGGTCAATTGTAACATCATCTCTGAATAAAACATCCGCATTATGCATTCCATATTCATTAATGATTGACCTAATAGTTTTTTCATCCAAATGTGTTAATGGACAGGTTGATGAAACCTTAACTCCGCCTAATTTTTTACGATTAACGGTCACATCAGGAGGCCGTTCATTTGGTCGAATTCCAATGTTTCTAAGTTCATTCAAAATAACATTCAGATGTTGAGGATTTAATGTATCTAAAACAACCAGAATTAAATCTGCAGTCCTAGCCACAGACAAAATCTCTTTACCTCTTCCTTTACCACTACTAGCGCCAGTGATAATTCCCGGAATATCAAAAACTTGTATTTTAGCATTTTTATGTTCCATAACTCCAGGAACAATGTCCAAAGTTGTGAATTGGTAAGCTCCAACCTTACTTTCAGCATTTGTAATTTCATTTAATAACGTAGATTTACCAACAGATGGAAAACCAACAAGAACAACTGTAGCATCTCCGGTCTTTTTCATGTGGAAACCTTGCCCTTTATGACCAGAACTACTTCTTTGTAATGATTCTTCTTTTAATCTTGAAAGTTTGGCTTTTAATTTACCTATATGGTGTGAAGTTGCTTTGTTATATGGCGTTTTTTGAATTTCTTCTTCTATTTCTCTAATTTTATCTTCAATAGCCATTACATCACCATATCTTATTTATAAAAATGTAAAAAAAGAGGTTAGGAAATAGAACCTAACCTATTTAGACCTATTGGTGGAATTAGTAGAAGATGAACCTCCACCAGCCGCAGTGTTTTCAAAGTTTACTTTCCATAATGATACACCATTTTCCATATGAACCATTGTAAATATGTTTTGGTTTGCACCACCTAGCAAGTACAATCTAGTAAACATGGAATTAACTAATTTATTATGAATCAAAATAGGAGTGTATGTATTATTTTCACCCATTAAGAATAATGTATAATTAGCATTCTTGACATTACCGACTGATTCGTTTTTAACCAGGGATCCATTTTCAATAACCATAATATGAGAAATGTTCAATGGATTGTATGTAGTACCATTAATTACAATTGCACTGTTGTTATAAGTAGACAATGCTTCAGTATATCCGGTAGTTGAATTATTACCTGTTCCTCTTTGAATAACGAAATTAATAAGTAATCCAGAATCTTGGATAATTGGTAATTTACCAGTTGATCCGGGTTCAACAGTTACTTGTTGAGTAGGAACGTAATAATTATAGTTTTCAGAACTTTGGTTTGCAAAATTCCATGAACCGAAGTAAGTCCACCAACCAGCTTTTTGAAGCATATCTGAACTTGCAACAAATATTACAGGACGTGGATTAGCTGGGTGAGTATAATTAACAACATTTTGCGCTTGAGCAGAAGTTAAATGATACTTATTAATTAACGTATTAGTAGCATTATCCGCCGTCATTGGTAAAATCTCTAATAATATACTAGTAGTTTTACCATAATCACTAGTAATATTATATAATGCTTCTGTTGCTTTTTCACCCGAAGTATCCAGCATTCTGAAAATACCTGCAGATAACTCCAGATTATCCGTCATCATCGCCTGACCCAGCCAGAAAGCACGTTGACCTGACTGAGAACCTCCATCGAATGTTACTTGTCTATTAGCAGCAATCTCAAAGAGGTAACCGAAGTCCCACCAAGATGTAATAACTGTATTATTGTCAGTATTTTCATTAATCCAAGTCATTGCATTCCACATTGGATCACTTGTACCTGGAACAACTTGATTTGAAGTGACATAAGCACAACAAACTGTAGGAGATACTAATGCAAGAATAACAGCAATGATTGCGACATATTTCTTAATTGGAACATTATTTTTAGTTGAAGATTTATTTTGTTTTAAAATACTACTACTGAATAAACCAACAATAATGATAACTGCGAATAACAAGATTGCAAAGAGTATACTAATTTGAAGTAATGGAATAGCAGCTAAAGCGCCTGTTATGATAATAATGGCAGTTAACCAGTTATCATTGTTTAATTTATTTTTAATATAATCTGTTGCATATCCTATGAAAATACCTGTCATTAAACCAAATGGTAAAACAATAGTAGTAATGAACCTTGAACCTCTAGTTACTGCCAAAATGGTAACGAGAGTCCATACTACAAACAATGTAGCATATAATATAGTCAAACGTCTATTTTCTGATATTTCATCTTCAGATTTACCAAAAATACTAAAATCACCAAGTGGCAATTTAAATCTACTCTTATCATCAATTTTTCTAGAAGCAGAAACTCTGTCTGACTTTTTTGGTTTACCTTTAACTTTGGTTTTAGGGGCTTTACCTTTTCTAAGTTTAAATACTCTTGAAACCAACACATACAATACAGTTAATCCAGCAAATAATACTGAAATACCACCAATACCGTTTACAACACCATTAGTGCTAGCAATAAACGGTGCAATCATTCCTGAACCAAGTAAACTAGGCATTTGCATCTCTGCAACAGAAATAAGTACGTTAGGGAAACCACCGACAACCCTAGAAGTAGATTGCAATGAAAGTAATGATAATAACTGATTAAATATTCCTAATACACCATCAACACCTTTGAAAACTGCAAGACCCACGAAACCAATAATTCCTATGAGAATAATTGACTTGAATTCTTTTTGATGTATAAACCACATTAGCTTATTAGAATATTCATTTTGAGTATCCTCACGTTCATTAAATATAAAGGATACAATCAAGTACGCTACAGCAAATATGCCCATTAAACCTACGTAAAAGATATAACCTGTCCAAGATTGTGAAAACAATCCTATTGATATAATAGATAAAATTGCATAAACAACCTTTAAAACCGTGTTATCTGTCCGTATACACTCAACAAAGAAGAATATGAAGAACAGCGAGAATATGTAATAAAACATATCCGTATCGAAAAATCCAGGGAATGTGTGTGCAAAGTAGTTTGGAGCTAAAGTAATGATTAAAGTAGCTGCAATCGCACCAGGAGTATTCGTTAATCTCCTAGCAAAAATAAATGCCGGAATAACCGCCAGAGATGCTACTATAGCACCCGTCCAAAATGCAACTTCCCTTACCGTATGAACGCCAAAGAATTGATTTGCTATCTTCGTGAAAAATGCAGTAATATAGACAATACCCAGTTCGTAAGAAACAGCAAGTCCATCAGGAGCATATCTATGCATATCAATTTCTGTACCATTTATTTTTGAATCTCCCACAAATCCGTGATCTACAAAATTCTCAGTAAGCCTCAAGTTATAATATGAATCCATTTCACTGAAATAAGGAAGGCCTGAAGAATCAACATAATCCCCCTTAATTTGTGTAGGGATAATATTAAGATCCGCTGCAGGAGCTCTTAATGCAAAAACAACAGCAAAAAGAATCAATACAATGATTGTAAATTTGGCTATTGTTAATATTGTCTCTCTATTCATTAAAATCATCTGTTATACGTTATTTATTAAAATTAATTTTATTAAATAAAAACTTAGCATACGATATGTAAATGTTAAGCATTCCTAAAAACTTATTAATAGACTAATAATTTTAAATAGGAATTAAATTACCTATTAATTATAATATAATACAAGTCTAAACTGAATTTTGAACAATTGTATTACTTTGGATAAAAATATCAACAAGTATTATCATTGAAAATATTTTTATTAATGTATATTTATTATTTTTAACATTATTAAGTATTTTGTATTTAAGCAAAAATTATAAAAAATAAGGGAGTTTTGAAAAAAATTAATTTTTCAAAATTACTTTTTAAGTTTATATTTTAGTTCATCTAGTGCACAAGTAAACCTACATCTAGGGAAACCTTTACAACCAACAAAGTCCCCATAACGTCCAGAACGCTTAATTAAGTCCCTTCCACAGTCAGGACATTTACCAAGAACTTCAATTTGAGCAGGTTCAAGATGCTCCTTACCACAATTAGAATCGAGACAAGCATGCTTAGGAGGTTTACTTCCATAAGAAATAATAGGTAAACCACATTTTTCACAAGTTTTCTTTAAGAAACGTGCACCTTTAGGGATTGAATAGGTATTATTACACTCAGGATAATTAGAACATCCCACAAAATAGCTTTTATTTTTTGGAGAATATCTTTTAATAAGATTGCCTCCACATTTACACTTACCAACAATGTTACTTTCCTGATAAGCTTCATAAAGTTTGGATCCAATTTCCTCAGTATTCTTATCAATATCAACTAAAATTTCCTTAACATCTTTTTCTCCTTCATCAATGACACTTTCTTTAGATGTAACCTCTTTATTAATTCCTTCAAGCTTATCTTCTAAATCTCTAGTTAATTCCTCACTAGTTAAGTTATTACAGTAAGTACTGAGAGTGTCAATGAGATTTTTACCTAATTGGTTTACAGAAATCTTAGTTCCATCTATGTACTTCCTATCATACAATTTATCAATGATATCTGCGCGAGTAGCTTTAGTACCAAGTTCCCTTTTTTCTAACTCTTTGATTAAAGAAGCTTGATTATAACGAGCAGGAGGTTTAGTCTCTTTTTCATCAGAAATGAGTTCTTTAACACTCATACTGTCGCCTTCTTTAATTTCAGGGAATTTCTCATTATCAATTTTTCTAAATGGATAATGTTCCATCCATCCTTTATGAGTAACTCTTCTACGTTTGAAGCGGAATTTTTCGCCTTCAATGTCTAAAGTAGTGCTCATTGTCTCAAATTTAGCAGCATCAAAGAAAACGGCAATAAACCTATAAACAATTAAGTCATAGATTTTCTGTTCATCCTTTGATAAACGAGAAGGTAGAATTCCTGTTGGATGGATAGCAGGGTGCGCTTCATCATCTTTTTTACCATTGTTCGGTTTTAATTTTGCAGGTAATTGAGAAATATGTTTTCTATATTCATCATTATTAGATAATTGCTTAAAAATAGAAGAAAATCCTAAACTTTCAGGCAATTTTTGAGATGAAGTACGTGGGTAAGAAGTATAACCTGAACTATAAAGGTTTTGAGCGATACTTTGAGTTCTCTTAGGTGAAAAACCAAATACATTATAAGCTTCAGATTGTAGGCCTCCTAGGTTAAATGGAACTGGAGGTCTGGTTTTTGAGTTAGAAATATCTATCTTATCAACAGTGGCGTCTTTTCCTTGACATTTATTGAAAATCTCTTCAGCTCTTTCACGGTCGAAAATATTTCCATCGATATGTTTAATTTCAATATCTTCAAAATCGAGGATGGCCCTAATAACCCAATAAGGTTCCGGAATAAATTCTTCAATTTCCTTTTCACGATCGACCAAAATAGACAATGTAGGTGTTTGAACACGACCCACAGATAATTTTAAAAACCTTCTTTTTGATTTACGAACAGCATTTGAAAGGGCAATTGAAATATTCATTCCAAAATAATAATCAAGAATATGGCGAGCAATACCATTATCTACTTGATGCATGTCTATATTAATCTTATTTTCATAAGCTTCAATGATGTCTTTCTTAGTTAATGTAGAAAACTTCATACGAGATGCTTTAGATAAAGATTCTTCTCCACAACCGTATTTTAATGCATTGAATCCGATTAAAGTTCCTTCGACATCATAATCGCATGCATGGACATAAGAATCAGCATCTTTTCCAAATTTTTTGATTGCTCTAATATAATCACGAGTATATCCGCTAGTTTTTTTATTTACTTCATAAGCGGGAGCCCAATGAAGATTAAATGAAATATTACCTTTAGAAGTATTTGGAATTAAAGAGTATAAATGACCAACACCAGATAAAACAGTAATATCCTTTGAATCTCTGTTTAATGTCCAATATTTAATTTTTTTATTGTATAAATTTTTCTTTGCATTTGAAGACAATGCTTTTGCTATTTTTTCAGCCGAACTAGGTTTCTCACAAATAATTACTTCATGCATTCTAACAAGTACCCCTCTATTTCTCAATATAGATAAATTATAAAATAATTTATCCTATATAAAAATTTCTATAGAAGCTAAAAAAAGAAAAAAATTATAAATCTTCTCTGTAAAAAGAATAAAATTCAGCGCAATAATCGCAAATAGGATACTTACCATTACGATAATAAGCTAATTCAGAGTTATTCATGTCAAATTCCTTACCACATAAAAAACAAGTTTCAATTTTTTCTTCAGACATGCCACAACCTCTTAAAAAAAATAAAGAAATATAAATTAAAAAAATTTAATTTATATTATATTTTTGTAAAAGCAAGAGCTCTTCGGTAGATACTTTTCCACCTTGTTTGAACTTTTTAAAGATTTCTTCAGCTCTTTCTTTTTCTTCACGGTTTTTATTAGCACCGTGTGAAGATTTTTTATCAGATTTTCTTTTTCTAGGTTTATTTGAACCTAATTTCTTGTTAATAACGTGAATATCACTTAACACAGCCTTAAACTCTTCATGTTTTTCAGAAGCGCTTTTACGTGCTTCAATGAATTTTTTGTGAGCATCGTCAGCTGCAGTTCTGATATCATCAGTTTTTCTAAAGTAAGTTAACATTTCTTCGTGAGCAGCTTGTGCTTGTTCAGAGAGAGTGATAACTTTTTCGTGCTCTTCTTCAGATAATTTTCTCAATTCTTGAGCTTCTTCTTTAACTGATTCATCTTCTTGGATTTCCATCAATTGTTTTCTGAGATCATTTGCGTTTTTAACAAGCTGGTTTTCTTTTTTAATATCTAAAACGCGAGTTTCAATGATTTTATCGATCTTTTTGATTTCATTTTCAATTTTAACTTTGTCACGTTTACCAGAGGACCATTCTAAATTTTTAATCTGATTATTTGCGTCGTTACGAGCTTTTTTAGCTTCTTCAACAGCTTTGTTAATCTCATTACGTTCGTTTCTGAATTCAATAGCTTTATTTAAGTTTTCTTTCAATGATGCATTTAATTCATCACGGATTTTACGTTGTTCTTTAGCTATTTTATTGAACTCTTCTCTTTCTTCAGCAATTTTGGAGATTTCAGCTTCTTTTTCATCTTTTTGTTTTCTTACGCCTTCCATTGTGTCAGCGAGAACAAATTCAGATTTTGGAAGATCATTTTTAGGTTTTTCAGCTTTAGGTTCTTCAGCTTCTTCAACCTCTTCTACTTCTTTAACTTCTGCTTCTTCCTCTTCTTGAGGTTCTTCAGCTTCAGTTTCTTCAGCATCTGCTTCAGCTTCTACTTCTACTTCTTCTACTTCTACTTCTTCAGTTTCGGCTTCAGCATCTTCATTTTCAACAGCGTCGTTTTCAGTATCTTCAGTGGTTAATTGATTAAGAATTTCGTCTAAGACTTTTGTTAAGTCTTTTTCATCTACTATAATATCAGCTATCTCTTTTACGGAATCTTTTGCATTGAATGCAATACCGCAACCAGCTGATTCAATCATGGAAATGTCATTTGCGCCATCTCCAACTGCAACTACTTCTTCTAAAGAAATACCTGCATTTTCAACATGGTCTTTTAATACATCTAATTTAGAACCAGATACTAAAGGACCAGTCACTTCACCAGTTAATTTACCATCTTCGACTGTGAAACTATTGGTATATACTGTTTCTACACCAAGTTTTTCTTTAACCTTCTCAGCCACAACATCAAAACTACCACTAATAATAGCTACATCAACATCTTCTTCATTTAAACGTGCGATAGTGTCGCAAGCCCCAGGCATTAATGGAAGTTCGTCAGCGACTTTTTCGATTTCTTCGATAGAGGTTCCTTCAAGAAGTTGGACTCTGTCTTTAATAGAAGTTTCAAAGTCTATTTCACCTTGCATAGCTTTTTCAGTAATTTGAGCTATGTCTTCTTCAACATTTGCTAATTTTCCTATCTCATCTATTGCTTCACCATCAATAATAACGTTATCTAAGTCAAATACTACAAGTTTAATCAATAATACCACCAATTATATTAAATCTAGCTCACTTAATCTATCGTAAGCTCTTTCGACACCTAGTTTAGCGTCGCTTTTTGTTTTTGCTCCAGTACAAACAACTTTACCGGAACCAAACAATAATAGCACAACTTTAGGGTCAGATAATCTGTATACTAAACCAGGGAATTGTTCTGGTTCATATTCAGTATCTTCAAGTTCTAAAGCTACTGCTTCTAAATTTAATGTGGATTGCAAGTTTGCAGATGCCACAATATTTTGAATTTTAATTTCAAATTCATGAGGAATTTCAGTGTCGATTTCCCTCATCAAATCTACAGTTTTTTTGATTGCCAATTTAGAATCATCTATAGATTTTGCTCCAGTACATACAAGTTTACCAGAGCTGAAAATTAATGCTGCTGTCTTAGGATCTTTAAGTTTAAAGACTAATCCAGGAAATTGTTCTTTATTAAAAGTAACATCAGGTAATGCGCCTTTAACTTCAGAAAGTTCAATATCCTTACCAATGCTTGCAGAAGCAACAATATTTTCAATTTTTATATCAACATCGGTCAAATTAAAACCTCCAATTAATTTGTTAAAAGTAGTAAGTAAAAATTAAGAAAACAAAAATTAAATTTTTACTAATAAAATATTTTATTTAAATAGTATATAAACTTATGTTTATTTAAATATACTAATCAAAAATATTAAATTTAAAAAAATTTTAAATAATAATCAATAGGGGAAATTGCCATGATAGAAGTTGAAGTTAAAGCAAAAATTGATAATTTTGAAGATATGGAAAAAAAGTTAAAAAATTTGGGTGCTATAAAAAGTAAAAAAGAATTCCAGGAAGATATTTATTTTAACAGCCCAATTGTTGATTTTGCAAAAACTGATGAGGCATTAAGAATAAGAACAACAACAGAAAATAAAAATAATAACATTTTCATAACATATAAAGGGCCTAAAATAGATCCCAAAAGTAAAACACGCGAAGAAATAGAAATTACAATAGAAGACTCAGAAAAATGCAGTAAAATATTTGAACATCTTGGATTTAAAAAAGTAAGAAGTGTTAGAAAAAATAGACAATATTATACATATGAAAATTTTGAGATAAGTTTAGATGACATTGATGGTCTTGAGCCATACATGGAAATAGAAATAGCATTAAACGATGGTGAAGACTACAATGAAGCACAAAACAAAATTTTTGAACTATTTTCCCAATTAGATATCGAAGATGGATTTGAAAGAACATCCTATTTAGAACTATTAGAAAAATTATATTAATATCAAAAAAATATACAACTATATTAATAATTTAATAAAGAAGTGAGATAATTGCAATATTTTATAAGTCATTATAATAAAGAATGTGAATTAAATTTCCCTGATGACATTACAATATATGATACTACATTAAGAGATGGAGAACAAACGCCCGGCGTCTGTTTTGGATTTGAAGAAAAGTTAGAAATAGCCAGGAAACTGGACCAATTTAAAATTAATCAAATTGAAGCTGGATTTCCGATAGTTTCTGAAAGAGAAAGAGAAACTGTTAAGGCAATTGCTTCAGAAGGACTTGATGCTGAGATTTTAGCATTGACAAGAACAAAACCTGAAGATATAGATGCTGCTCTTGATTGTGATGTTGATGGAATAATTACATTTATCGGAACATCAGATATTCATTTAGAGCATAAAATGCACATTGCACGTTCAGATGCTATTAATATAGCTCAGAATGCGATTGAATATGCAAATGACCATGGTTTATTCATAGCATTTTCCGCAGAAGATGCAACAAGGACGGATATTGAATTTTTAAAAAGAATATACGGGATAGCTCAAGATTGCGGTGCTGATAGAGTCCATATTGCCGATACAACCGGCGCAATAACCCCACAAGGTATTGATTATCTTGTAAAAGAACTGGTTAAAGATTTGGATATTGATCTTGCTCTTCACTGCCACAATGACTTCGGACTTGCAGTGATAAATTCCATTACAGGAATATTGGCTGGTGCAAAAGGAATATCAACAACAGTCAATGGTATTGGAGAACGTGCAGGAAACGCTTCCTTGGAAGAATTGATTATGGCTCTAAAAATATTATATGGAAAAGACTTAGGATTTAAAACCAAATATATTAAAGAGTTATCTGACCTTGTATCAAAATATAGTGGTTTACCTATTCCTTACAACAAACCCGTTGTTGGAAATAATGTATTTAGACATGAATCCGGAATTCATGTTGATGCGGTTATTGAAGAGCCATTATGTTACGAACCATATATTCCAGAATTAGTCGGACAAAGAAGACAACTCGTTTTAGGAAAGCATTCAGGATGCAGAGCCGTTAGAGCTAAATTAAATGAATGTGAATTAGAAGTAAGTGATGAAGAGCTTATTGAAATTGTAAAAAGAGTTAAAAAAAGTAGGGAAGAAGGCAAATACATCAACGATAAAGTATTTAAGGAAATCGTTAAAAGTACAAAAGGGTAGATACTGTGAATATTACTGAAAAAATCCTATCTTCAAAAGCAGGTCATGAAGTTATTCCTGGCGAAATAATAGAAATTCCTGTTGATTTAGCAATGTCTCACGATGGAACTTCCCCACCTGCAATAAAAACATTTGAAAAAGTAGCAGATAAAGTATGGGACCCTGAAAAAATTGCAATTGTCTTTGATCATAATGTTCCTGCAAATACTATTGGTTCTGCCGAATTTCAAAAAGTTTGTCGTGACTTTATAAATAAACAAAAAATATCAAAAAACTACATTCATGGCGAAGGAATTTGCCACCAAGTACTTCCTGAAATGGGATTAGTGGAACCGGGAAAGGTAATTGTTGGTGCAGACTCACATACCTGTACTTACGGAGCTTTTGGAGCTTTTTCAACAGGTATGGGTGCAACTGATTTGGCAATGGTATATGCAACTGGAAAAACCTGGTTTATGGTTCCCGAAGCTATTAAAATAGAAGTAAGCGGTGAATTAAATCAATACATTGCTCCCAAAGATATAATTTTAAACATTATTGGAGAAGTAGGAATTGCCGGTGCCACCTATAAAACCGCCGAGTTTTGTGGTGAAACAATCGAAAAAATGGGTGTTGAAGGAAGAGCAACAATGTGCAACATGGCAATTGAAATGGGTGCAAAAAACGGTATAATGGAACCTAATAAAGAAGTAATAGACTATGTATGTAAAAGAACTTCTAAAAAGGAAAATGAATTAACAATTTATAAATCAGATGATGATGCTACTTACAATAAAGAAATGCATTTTGATATAACAGAAATGGAACCTCAAATTGCCTGTCCAAATGATGTGGACAACGTTTGTGATATCTCAAAAGTTGAAGGAACTGCAATTGACCAATGCCTAATAGGTTCCTGTACAAATGGAAGATTATCCGATTTAAAAGATGCATATGAAATTTTAAAAGACAAAAAAATTAATGATAATATTAGATTATTAATATTACCTGCATCCCGTGAAATATACAAACAAGCAATGAATTTAGGATACATTGAAGCTTTTATTGATGCAGGAGCTATAATATGTAATCCTGGATGCGGCCCATGTCTTGGTGGACATATGGGAGTGCTATCTGAAGGTGAAGTTTGTATTTCCACAACAAATAGGAATTTTAAAGGTAGAATGGGAGACCCAAAATCTTCAGTTTATCTTTCAAATTCAAAAGTTGTAGCTGCTTCTGCAGTTGAAGGAGTTATAACAAATCCAAAAGATTTGATGTGAAAAGATGCTAAATAAAAATGAAGCAAATAAAAGATTAATAGAAAAAATTAATGTCGTAGAAGAATCCTACCCTAAAGATTTTTCAAACACCCAAAAAATACTATTAACAACTGATGGATCCATTACAGCAATTTTAGATGTGTTATATGGCAAAATTACATTATCCACACTTGAACAACATTTTGAAACGGCAACAGAAGAAACAGCAAAATTGATTAATGCAAAAGTTGGGGAGCAAATAAATTTTAGAGAAGTTATAATGCATAAAGGAGATGAAAATCTAATATATGCCATCTCTCACATCCCATTAAGCAGAGTAACTGATGAAATTTGCTGTGATTTAGTAAGAGCAGATATTCCGATTGGAAGAATCTTAAAAAACTATAATATTGAATCTAGAAGAGAAATTAATGATATTTACATAGAAAAACCTAATGAAACCCTTCAAAAATTGTTTAATACAACTGAAGATATGTTAGCAAGAGACTATGTTATAATACACAAAAATGAGATATTAATGTGGATTAAAGAAGTATTCCCAGTTAGTAAATTCACAGACATTTAGATAGGTGAAAAAATGGGTGTAAAATTAAAAGACATAATCGAACCTGAAAAAATTAATTTCAAAGATTTGGAAGGACGAGCGGTTTCTATAGATGCATTTAATACACTTTACCAATTCTTATCAACAATAAGACAAAGAGATGGTCAACCATTATGTGATGAACACGGAAATATTACATCACATTTAAGTGGAATACTGTATAGAAACTCTTCAATGGTTGAAAAAGGAATTAAACCAATTTATGTTTTTGATGGAAAATCTTCTGAACTTAAAAGTGACACCCAAGCTAAAAGAAGAGAAATTAGGGAAGAATCAGAAAAAATATATAAAGAAGCCTTAAAAGAAGGAGATACAGAAAAAGCCCGTAAATTTGCAATGAGATCATCAAAATTATCTCCTGAAATAATTGAATCTTCTAAAAAATTGTTGACATTAATGGGAATACCATATGTTGAAGCAAAAGGTGAAGGAGAGGCACAAGCTGCATATTTAGTTGAAAAAGGGGACGCATATGCTGTAGCATCACAAGATTATGATTGTTTATTATTTGGTGCAAAAAGAGTTGTAAGAAATCTTGCAGTAAATTCCAACCTAGGAAACCTGGAATTTTATGAATTGAGACATATATTGCATGAACTAGATATAACCCGCGAAGAATTAATAGACATGGGAATTCTAATTGGAACTGATTTTTGTGATGGCCTAAAAGGCATTGGGGCTAAAACTGCTCTAAAACTAGCTAAGAAAAATCAATTAGATGAGAAGATTAAAGAACTGCAAAAAGAAAGCGACCATGACTTAAATGAAGTTAGGGAAATCTTCTTAAATCATGATGTAAATACTGACTATACAATCAAATGGAAAAAACCAGATAAAGAAGGGCTTGTTGAATTTCTATGCTACGAACATGGTTTTTCAGAAAATCGTGTTATTAAAGCATCAGACAGACTTAAGAATTTAAGTTCAAATCAGGGTAGCCTTGACGCTTGGTTTTAATATGGAGGAAAATCCTCCCCAAAAACTTTTTTTGCATAATTTATTGCTAAATCAACTTGAGGTTTGTATTTTATCATCATTGCATGTTCAAAATAATCTCTTGACGGAGATTTGGCGATTAATGTAAGTAAATCCATATATCTTTCAATTGCCAATTTTTCATCAAAATTAAATCTTTTAATAACCTCATCATTCAATTTCTCAAAGCAAGGAAATTCTAAAGTTTTACAAACAGTATCTGTTGAAAAATAAGTCATCCTAATTAATGGAGAAACAGAACTAACTAAAACATGATTCCCTGCAGGAATTAAAGGTGGAACTCCCGTTTTTTTATAGCGTTCCATTGAAGTTAATTTATCATAATTTTTTAAATCATAACAGTGGAGTTCCGTGTAAAAATCCGGTTCAAAATAATTAATTAATTTTAAAATCTTTTGACCCAGTTCAGATTCATAATATTCCTTTTTGATTGTAGAGATGTACTCTGTTTTATCAAAGTTATAAAAATAGAATTGGCCAGAAGATAAATCATCTTCTCTAATTGCCTTAATAAACTTTATTGAGGTTTTTCCTTCATTTCCATGGACTCCACCAAGGAATAATTTAATTGGACCCTCACCATTATCAATATACTTAAAATAAGACATGAAAAAATAAAATAAGAAGGATTATGTTCCTTCTTGCCAGTTTGCCATGTAAGCTTTTTGTTTATCAGTTAATGAATCGATTTCGATTCCCATTGCATCTAATTTCATTGATGCTACAGTGTAGTCGATTTCATCTGGAGCTTTGGTTACGCCAACTGGTAAATCATTTTCTAAAATGTGTTTTGCAGATAGTGCTTGTACAGCAAAACTCATGTCCATGATTTCTGCAGGGTGTCCTTGTCCCCTTGCTGCAGATAAGTTAACTAAACGACCGTCTGCAAGTAAGTAGAGTTTTCTTCCATCTTTTGTGGTGAACTCTTCAATACTTTCTCTTACTTCTTTTACACTGGTTGAGATTGCTTCAAGGTCTGGTCTGTTGATTTCTACATTGAAGTGTCCGGAATTTGCAAGCATACATCCGTCTTTCATGTATTTGAAGTCATCACCGCAGATGATGTCTGCGTTTCCAGTTACTGTAATGATTAAATCAGCTTGTTTTACAGCTTCGCGGATGGTCATTACTCTGTATCCGTCCATTCTTGCTTCAAGTGCTCTGATTGGGTCGACTTCTGTTACGATTACGTCTGCTCCGAGTCCTGCTGCTCTTAATGCAAGTCCTCTTCCACACCATCCGTATCCGCAGACTACAACGGTTTTTCCTGCGATTACCATGTTGGTTGTTCCCATGATTGCGTCGAAGCTTGATTGACCGGTTCCGTATCTGTTATCGAATAAGTATTTTGTGTATGCATCGTTTACTGCGATTACTGGGAATTTTAATGCACCGTCAGCGTGCATTGCTTGTAATCTGTGTACACCAGTAGTGGTTTCTTCACATGCGCCTTTGATATGGCTTAATAATTCTGTTCTTTCATTGTGAAGAACCATAATCATATCTGCTCCGTCATCAATGATTATGTCCGGTTTGTGATCGAGTACCATATTAATGGTTTGGTAGTATTCTTCATCGTCTTGTTCTCTCCAGCCATAAACGTTTAAACCTAAGTCAGCTGCTCCTGCAACTGCATCGTCATGAGTGGATAATGGATTACAACCAGTCATTGCAACTTCAGCACCACCAGCCATTAATGTTAAACCTAAATTAATTGTTTTAGGCTCTAAATGTAAACATGAACCAATAGTAATACCTTTAAAAGGTTGAGTTTCTTCATATTCTTTTTTGATTTGTTCCAAAACAGGCATATGTTTTTGAACCCATTCAATTTTTCTAACTCCTTCAGGAGCCAATGACATATCTTTAACTTTACTCATAATATCTCCTATGAAAAACTATAATGAATATATATATTAATCATTTTAAATATAACTTACTCTTTTTTAAGTTAAAATTTTCCAAAAATTTAATAATTTGCTAAAAATACTGTTAAAAAGCAAAGTTTTAAATGTAATGATATAATAATATATATTTGTTATATATGCCGGGGTGGCTCAGCTGGTTAGAGCGCACGGCTCATAGGGTATAAAAGCAGTGCTCTGACTAATACCTGGGATACCGTGAGGCCACGGGTTCGAATCCCGTTCCCGGCATCCTAAATCCCAGGTATACTTTTTACAAAACTTTTTTTCAATGAATTTTTTCAAAACATAAATATTTTATACTCTGTTTTTAAATATATCAACTGTTAAGCATTGAGGTTTTGAAATGTTATATAGGGAATTAGGAAAAACTAAAGAAAAAGTTTCAATTCTTGGTTTTGGGGCCATGAGGCTACCAACAAAAAAATCTAATGCAGATATTGATATCGAAGAAACAGAAAGAATGCTCAAGTATGGAATTGAAAATGGAATTAATATAATTGATACTGCTTACCCTTACCATAGCGATAAATTAGGGGGTCATGGAAATAGTGAGGCAGTTATCGGTAATTTTCTAAAAGAAAATTCTTACAGAGATGACATTTTACTTTCAACAAAATCACCTTCCTGGCTAATGGAAAAGCCATCTGATTTTGAATATTACTTTGAACAACAATTAAAAGATTTGCAAACTGATTATATTGATATTTACTTACTTCATTCTCTTACAGAAACAGATTGGCCAAAAGTTTATGATTTGAATGTTCTTGACTTTTTAGATGACTGTTTATCTTCTGGAAGAGTAAAACATGTTGGATTTTCATCCCATACTGAAATTGATTATGTAATTGAAATTATTGATGAATATCCTAAATGGGAAGTTTGCTTAACTCAAATGAATTATCTTGATGAATATTATCAAAGCGGAGTAATGGGACTTGACTACTTTAAAGAATTGAATATTGGAAGCATGATTATGGAACCTCTTAGGGGCGGACGTCTAATTCAAAATATCCCTCCAACAGTTGAAAAACTATGGAATAAGGCAGAAGTTAAAAGAACACCACTACAATGGGCTTTTCAATATCTGTACAATAGAGATGATGTTCATTGCGTTTTAAGTGGAATGACATCTTTAGAACAAGTTAAAGAGAATGTAGAAATCGCTTCAGAAATTGATGTAATTAGCGAACAGGATCAGGAATTAATCAGGGAAGTTGCAAGAGAATACAGGACATACATTGGAAATAAATGTACTCGTTGCGGTTACTGTATGCCATGCCCGCATGGTGTTGACATCATAAATTGTTTTACTGAATATAATATTGCACATATGATGAATGACCCTAAAGCAAGTGCTATGCAGTACTTTTCATTAATTGATGATGATTCAAGAGCAGATAGCTGTATTAGATGTATGGAATGTGAATTTATTTGTCCACAAATGATAAATATTCCCGATGAACTTGATAAAGTTTATGAATACTTTGGTAGTGAATTTGATCATTTTTAAGGTGAAAAAATGCCGACTAGATATATAGGTGATGGATACTGGGAAATAATATCTCGTCAAATGAGTGTTGTAACTAGAAGTGAACAGCAAAGATTTAAAGATTCTAAAATAACCGTAATCGGCTGTGGTGGAATCGGTGGAGAAACAATTGAAATGCTAGCTAGAATGGGAATTGGAGAGCTTGTTTTAGTTGATGAAGATGCTTTCGATTTGTCTAATCTCAATAGGCAGACATTAGCAAGTTTAGCAGATGTTGGCCTTGATAAAAGTGCTGTTGCCAAAGAAAAAGTAAGATTAATCAACCCATATGTTAAAGTAACCAACTACAACGAACATGTTGACAGCTCAAATATTGATAAGTTAATTGGAGATTCAGATATTGTTATAGATGCACTTGATAATGTGTTGACAAGAGTTATCGTTTCGAGAAAAGCAAAAGAGAAAGGAATTCCATATATCCACGGTGCAATTCATGGTACATTAGGCCAAATTACCGTCTTTTTAGCTGATGGCGAAAAAACATATGAAGAAATGTTTAATCTTCCATCAAATGGTAAAGAATTAACAGATGACGTGTTAGATGCGCTTAAAAATGTAACTTCGGGAGTTCCCCCAGTTATCGGCCCAACACCGAATTTAATTGGATGCCTTGAAGCGATGGAAGCTTTTAAAATACTTACTGGTATCGGTAAAGTTACTGTTGCACCTAAGATTTTAACATTTGATTTATTGGATTTAAGTTCATTTTCTCTAGATGAAATTTAAACATTAAATCATTTTTCTTATTTTTTATTATACCCTTTTAAACAAATAATAGCTGATTTTTTAAAATACTAAACAAAAATAGTATAGAAATAAATAATGTTATATATTCATATACCATAAATGACAAAATAACTATTATCATTTATTTTTCAAAAGATTTATATATTATGAGATGGAAAACTATTTCCTAGGTAGGAAGATTATTTCCGACTATCTTTGAAACTCAATATTATAAAAATATCGGAGTATGATTTGATGAGTGAAATCGACGAAGAAAAAATGGCACGTGTAGTAGAACAAATGAAAGAAGACAATATTAAATTTATCCGTTTACAATTTGTAGATATTAACGGAACCGTAAAAAACATTGTCATTCCATTTAAAGAAGAAGATATAGAAGATTTATTTACTGAAGGTATGTTATTTGATGGATCTTCAATCGAAGGATTTGTTGGAATTAATGAAAGTGACTTAGTATTAAAACCGGATATTAACACATACTCTAGATTATCATGGAGGCCAGAAGAATCCGCCGTATGTAGATTTATTTGTGATGTATGGACACCAGAACATAAACCATTCGTTGGAGACCCAAGAGGTATCCTTAAAAAATCATTAGCAAAAATAGCTAAAATGGGATTACAATATAACATTGGTCCAGAACCTGAATTCTTTATTGTAGATATTGACGATGAAGGATATCCAATGCCATACGACCAAGCAGGATACTTTGATGTAGAACCTTTAGATAAAGGACCTGACTTCAGAAGAGAATTAACATTAAACTTAGAAGAACTTGACTTTGAAGTAGAAGCTTCTCACCACGAAGTAGCACCTGGTCAAAACGAAATCGCATTTAAATTTAAAGATGCATTAAAAACTGCAGATGCAGTAATTACATTCAAACAAGCTATTAAAGCTATTGTAGATAACATGGCTACTTTTGACCAAATGGACTACAGAGTAACATTTATGCCAAAACCATTCTTTGGTGTAAACGGTAGTGGTATGCACTGTCACCAATCTGTATTCAAAGGTGACAAAAACTTATTCTCTGATCCAAACAGTGAAACCGGTTTATCAAAAGACGCATTACACTTTATGGGAGGATTACTTAAACACGCTCCTGCAATAACTGCAATTACCAACCCTATTGTAAATTCATACAAACGTTTAGTACCAGGTTACGAAGCACCTGTATACAGAGCATATGGTCTTAAAAATAGATCCGCTTTAATCAGAGTGCCAGCAGCACGTGGAAAAGCAACCCGTATTGAATACAGAGCACCGGACCCTGCATGTAACCCTTACCTAGCATTTGCTGTAATGTTAGAAGCAGGTATTGATGGTATTGTCAATAAAATTGACCCTGGTGAACCTACCGAAATTAACATTTACCAATTAACTGAAGAAGAAAGAGAAGCAATGGGCATTAAAGTCTTACCATCAAGTTTATGGGAAGCTTACCATGCTCTTGAAGAAGACCCATTAATCCTCGGAGCTTTAGGAGACCACATCAGCCAAAAATTCTTAGAGCTCAAATATCAAGAATGGGACGAATACAGAGTACAAGTATTCGGATACGAACAAAGAAAATATTTAGATATTTAAATCTAAATATTATTTTTTATTTTTTAAATATAATGATTTTTAATACGTTAGGAATGATTATATTTAAATTTTAAAGGGAGCTACTTTTATGTCAGAATCAGAACATCGAATGATTGAAATTTTAAGGATATTGAACAAGCAGGATAAACCGACTGGTTCTAAATTAATAGCTGATGAACTAAAAGACAAAGGTTTTAATTTAGGTGAACGTGCAGTAAGATACCATATGCAAATATTAGATGAAAAAGGTTATACTGAAAGAATGGGTTATTCTGGAAGACGCATCACGGATTTAGGGCGTGAAAAGTTAGAAAAGGGATTAATATATGATCAAGTTGATTTTATTTATTCAAAATTTGAAGAATTAATCTATTTGACTGACTTCAACTATATGACCAAAACAGGAAATGTTGTAGTAAATACTTCAACCATTTATAATGAAGATAGCTATGATATAATTAAAAAAGTTTTCAAAAGTGGCCTTTCTGTGAGTCCTTACGTTAATTTAAATAGGGTTAAAAATAGAGATGCTCTGGAGATAAAAACAATATGTGGTACAACCGTTGATGGAATTCTACTCAATGAAGGTGTCGCATCCCAACCTGTCTACGGCGGACTTTTAAAAATTGAAGACTATGCTCCCGTCGAATTTAAAGAACTGATTTCCTATAAGAAAACATCCATAACCCCCCTAGATGCATTCATAGCTCCTGGAATGACATCAGTATTGGATGTGATAAATGAAGGGACAGGTTATATTCCGGCAAACTTCAGATTGATTCCAAGTGTTGGAAGAGAAAAAACTCTCAAAATCCTCAATAATTTGAAAAAAATTGGTATTAACGGTACAATAGCCATTTCCGATGATGGAGAAAACATATTGGGATTACCTGTTGGAAATGAAGTAGTGGGCCTTTCAATTATTGGTGGAGTAACACCATTTTGTGCTGCCCAGGAAGAAGGTTACGAGATAAATATTAAAATTGGTGAGGAATTGGAGAATTTCAAAAATTTATCTCCGATTGTGGACAATACCCAATATAAATTAAAAGAAAGTACCCATAATAAAGATTCCAAAATTCCATTTATCCTTTCTAAATCATGGAACTTAATTCAACAAGTAGATTTTGATGTAAAATCAGCAAGCGGAAACATTATAGCAAATATATCATACATCAAAAAAGAGGATTTAGATAATTCTATAGACATAATTAAAGAAACCTATGAATCAAATAAGAAATACATTAATCCACATTATCAAATTGTAAGCCATCCTAGTGATGACAGCAAAGTTGGAATTGCTACAATATGCAGTTTAAGTATTGATGGATTATTAATCAAAAATGGAATTAAATCTACGCCAAAATACGGAGGATTGCTTGAATTAACTGAACCTCCATTATTCGTTGATTTAATATCATATACAGGTTCATCACTTGATCCACACAAAATATTTATTGCAAAAAATATGACATCAATAACAAAAAATATCGGACCAAAAAGATTATTAGCCAGTTTAAAAGAAATTCCATACATTGCAAGAGATTACAGTGTTTATTTCTTAGATATTTTATCAAAATTAGATTTTTCAGTTTATAAAATAGGAAAACCAAGAGAATTAACTTATAATGCGAAAGCAGACAATTATAACTTTGGCGTTGTAACTGGCAGTGGCTTGAATACAATAGCTGCCATTAAAGAACAAGAAATAGATATTGAAGTAAAAGCAGATACACAATTACTACCATTTGAAAATATGGATAAACTGTAGATTAAACTACAGTCACTTCAATAACTTCCCCACCATCTTTAGGAGTATGGGTGAATTCGATTAAATCGTCCTGAATTTCATAGACATCAATTTCAATAGTAGGATTAAGATGGGATTCGTCTAAAGACAATAACATTTTAAAACCTGGTTTACCGAAATATTCTGAAAAATCCACATTTAAAATTTCGCCTTCGGCAAAAATTCTATTATATGAAATTTCAAGTGTATCATGGATCTTTACATTTTCTTTTAAGTATTTTACAGCTTCATCTACTGATAATTCCATCATTTTCATAGACTTCACCTCTACTTATTATTATGTTTTTCATTATATAAAGATTTGTTCGTAAATATTAAAACAAAAATAAATTTTTATAAAAAAAGAGTTATTTAAAAATCAATTTCAATAGTGAACTCTTTATCTTCAGTAATATGATTCATTTCAAGTAAATCATCATAGATTTCCTTAAAATCTATTTCAACAGCTTGGTTTAAGATTTCACCATTTAACTGCAAATTAACTCTGAGGCCTTCGCCAGTTTCTTCATCTTCTTCAGTGATTCCTAAAACTTCACCGGGAGCAAAAATACGATTATAAGAAATTTCTAAAGTATCTCCTACTTTCACATTATTCCTTACATATTCAATTGCTTCATCAACAGACATAGTAACCTCTTCTGCCATATAACCACCTAAAAAATAAAAAGAGATAGGAATTATAAATTCCTATATTCTCTAATTGAAGTATATTCGTCGTCTAATTCTCCGTAAGAAGATAATTTTTCTTTGTTTGCTTCAGCATCCAAGTATAAATTACCTTTACCGTTGAGACCAATATCACCAGTATATTTAATGTATTTACCTGGGAAAACAATACCGCTGTCTTCAGGATCTTCTACAATACCTTCAAGAACAAATCCTTCAAGTAATCTTCCTAAGAATCCGTGAATAACGATTGTACCGTTTTTCATTTGTCCACCAGGCCAACGGTTTACGTCACCGTCGATTTCAATGATACCTTTAGTCATGTGAATACCAGCTAAGATATCACAGTTACCTTTAACGTGGATTTTACCACCAGTTAAACATTCACCACATTGTTTTCCAGCATTACCGCCTACAACGATTTCTCCTCCGGTCATACCTCTCCATTCACCAATGTAGGAAGCACCAGTAAACTCTTTAGTGTTTCCTTCAATTTCAAGGTATCCACCAGACATTTCTCTTCCAGCGTGAGCAGCTGCGTCACCTTTAACAAGGATAGAACCACCGGACATTTCTGCACCAACGTGTAAATCTACACTGCTGTTACAAACAATGTTTCCGCCGCTCATTTTACAACCGATGTATTTTACTCTGTTTAAATCACCGTTGAGAATCATTTCAACTTCATCAGGTCCGTTTGCTTCTCCTTCTACAGTAATGTCGAAGAAGTCAGTGATTGGGAATCTTGAGTTTCCAATTGGGACTTGATATTTTGCGAAATCAGCTTCAGTCCATGAATAAATTTCATCAGGAATTAATTCATCAAATTCTAAAGCGATTGAAGAAGTTTTTATTTGATCAAATGTAATTGTTTTCAAATTTAACACCCCTATTTACCGTCAACGTCTACTCTAATTGGGTTGGATACGTAGTGGTCGTGTACTGGGTAGTTTTCCCATTTGACTGAGTAGTATTGAGTAAAGAATGGCATGATGTTGTCGATAACTTTTTGTTCGTTTTGTTCCCATCCTTGTACGTTAACCCAAATGTTTTGACTTTCTTTAACTTTTACAATTTCTTTATCTTTTACTAAGATTTGACCATCTTTAATAGTGTAGTCAGCTACATTGAAACCTTTTTCGATTTCAGCATATTGTCTGGATGGGTCAATATCATTAGGATTTATGTCGTATACTGCAATGTCTGCTCTGTATCCAGGAGTAAGTGCACCTCTGTCGGTGAATCCGTAGATTTTAGCTGGAGCAGCTCTGGAAATAGCTGCAATATCGTAGAAGTCGTATTCTCTGTCGAGAGTTGCAAGGGTAGTTCTTCTTTCTGCCCATTTGTGAACTTCACCAGTTTCAATCATTTCCATTCTTCTGGTGTTACTCATCAACCAGGAGATGATTCTAGGATATCTGATGAAAGGACCTGCGTTAGGGTGGTCAGTAGTTAAACATACTTTCCATGGGTCATCAATGTGTAAGAACAATTCAAGACCAATAGCCCATTGTAATGTGTTAACTGGGTTTTTAGGAGAGTAGATACATGGGATAATACCTGCTGCAGTTTCACATTCAATATCTTTGTTAGCCCATTTTAGACCAGATAATTTGAATAAATCGTATTCCATAGGAGCGTCTGCTGTCATGGTTGTGGTTTCATCTAAGGTTACTTGACCGATATCACATGTAATGTGGTCAGCTTTGTTTATGTATTTAGCAACTTCTTCAGCACCGGATGCTGCGTCTTTCCAGCTGTTACCAGTGTAAGAGTGGAATTGCAAGTGACATACGTGCATGATTTGGTCTCTGATTTCTGCTGCTTTGGAACCTTTTTTAATGTCTTTTACACAGTCCATGGTTTCGATAGTAGTTGGTACGTTACCAGGGTGTCCTAAGTCATTAGGGTGAATGTGGATAGAGTGAGGTAAGTTTAACATTTCGTTAGCTTTTGCTAATGCTCTGATAACTTCTTTGGAAGTTACGTCGAAGTATGGTGCTTTATCATTGAAACCGTGTACGTTCATA
>JAILDN010000043.1 GCA_024689425.1 Methanobrevibacter sp. | reverse complement strand
AATATAACTATATTCCATATCTATTTGTAATATTAAAAAATTATTTATTATAATTTGGATTTTTGCTGTTTGTAGACATAAACGGTTACTATGCAGTTTCTATCTCTAACGTCTTTTGATATTAATCGAGCTTAGATAAATTTGCAATTAGATTTATAATGACTATTTAATTAAGCACTTTTCAGTGCGTATTAAAACAAAAAAATAATATAATGGTGGAAAAATGAAAATACCAAAAGAAAAAAGAACATACTGTCCTCATTGTAAAAAACATACAATACACGAAATTCACACTGCTAAAAAAAGAAAAGCTAGTGAATTAACCTGGGGACAAAGACAATTCAGACGTGTTACTGCTGGTTACAGAGGTTATCCAAGGCCTTTACCTGCTGGAAACAAACCAGTTAAAAAATTAGACTTAAGAGCAAAATGTAAAGAATGTGGTAAATCTCACATCAAACAATCTTTCAGAACAGGGAAACCTGAATTTGTAGCAAAATAGGTGGTTAACATGGTTAGTAAAGGTAGAGGAAATTTTTTAAAAGTTAAATGTTTAGATTGTGACAATGAACAAGTAATCTTTGACCGCGCAGCTTCTGACGTCAAATGTATTATTTGTGGTAAAACTCTTGTTAAATCTCGTGGTGCTAAAGCTAAAATCACAGCACACATTGAAAAAGTTTTAAACTAAATATTTTAGTTTTTAACTTATTTTTTAACTATTTTTTAGTTTTTACTTGTTTTTTGGGTGATTTGCATGGTAAGAAAAAGTCAAGAATGGCCTGATGAAGGAGAACTTATTGTAGGTACTGTATATAAGGTTCTCAACTATGGGGCATTCGCTAAATTAGAGGAATATCAAGGCAAAGAAGCTTTTATTCATATTTCTGAAGTCTCTGCTGGTTGGGTAAAAAACATTAGAGATCACGTAAGAGAAAATCAAAAAATTGTATGCCGTGTTCTAAGAGTTAACCCTAAAAAAGGACATGTAGATGCTTCTTTAAAAAGAATTCGTGAAGATCAAAGAACCAAAAAGATTCAACATTGGAAAATTGAACAAAAAGCTGAAAAATTTTTGGAATTGTCCGCTAAATCCTTAGATAAATCTTTAGACGAAGCTTATGATGAAGTCGGTTATGAGATTATGGATATCTTCGGGGATGTTTATGGGGCTTTTGAAACTGCAGCTGATGAAGGTGCTGAATCTTTAACTGAAGAAGGAATCCCACAGGATTGGGCTGAAGCCATTACTGAGGTTGCTCAAAAGAATATCACTCCTCCTGAAGTTCATATTAACGGTTACGTTGACATTGAAACTTTTGTTCCTAATGGAGTTGAAATCATCATCGATGCACTTAAGGCAGCCGAAGACAATGGAGATGATGAAGAGGAAATCAAAGTCCAATGTGTTGGTGCTCCAAGATACAGAATTACTGTTAAATCAACTGACTACATCCTTGCAGAAAAAGCACTTAAAGCTGCTGCTGACAGATGTATCGCTGTTGTTGAGGCATCTGAAGGAAATGGTTCCTTTTTAAGAGAATTAGATAATTAGATTCTTATGAGTATGAAAATGCATAGATGTCCAGAATGTGGAATTTATACTTTAGAGGATAAATGCCCCAAATGTGGTGGGGACCTTAAAGTAATTTATCCTCCGAAATTTTCTATTGAAGACAAATACGGCAAATATCGCCGTATATTAAAAAAAGAAGTAAGGGGTAAAAATGAAAGCCGCTGAAATTACTGTTTTAGAAGAAGTAGAATTGAATAATCCTATTTTTATTGAAGCATTGCCTGGTGTAGGCCATGTTGGTAAATTGGTTGCCGATCATATGATTGATGAGCTTGATGCAACCAAATTTGCAGAAATCTATTCTCCGACTTTTCCTCCTCAAGTTTTGGTTGGTGAGGATGGAATCATTGAAAATATGATTAATGAATTGTATTACATTCGTGATTTGGGAGAAGATAATCAAGATGTTATTATTATTGGTGGTAATACCCAGTCATTAGCTCCGGATGGACAATATATCGTTTGCAGTGAAATTTTAGACTTTTTAGAACCATTCAATATATCTAGAATTTTCACTTTGGGCGGAGTTCCTACTGGTCAGCCTATTGAAAACCCAAGAGTCTTAGGTGCAGCTACCGATGAAGCACATGTGGAGCTTTTAAAGGAACTTGGCGTTGAGATGAGATCCAATGATGGTGGAATCGTTGGAGCTTCCGGTTTATTTTTGGGATTGGGCATGCGCAGAGGAATTCAAGGCGCTTGCCTGATGGGTGAAACTCCAGGTTACTTTATCGATGCCGAATCTGCGGAAGGCGTTTTATTGGTATTGGCTCAGTTGCTTGACTTTGAAATCAATACCGAAAAACTCGATGAGAGGGCTGAAGAAACTAAACAGATGTTGGCAAAAGCTCAGCAAATGGAACAGGATTTAATCAATCGTGCCAACGCTGGAAATGCCGATGATTTAAGATATATTGGATGATTTCCAATATTTTTATTTTTTTTATGAATGTACTAGTTATTCCTGATGGTGCAATGATTGTTGTACCGTTGATTGAAAAGAATGGACATACCTATTTGTCTCCAGTTAATTTTTCTAAATATGACAATGAAGTCAATTTGAATCCTAATTTTGATGTGAAATTATCAAGTGAGACTCCTTCTGGTGTTCGTGGGCGTATTTCCCTTTTAGCACCATTATTGGAACATGCTGATGCGGCAATTATTTTGGGCCAAAGGCCTTCTGATTACAAGCCGATGTATAATGTTTTAAATGAATTGATTTTGTTTTGCGGTAATGGCTGTAATAACGCTCATTCTCTTGCAGTTAATATTGTATCAAATTTGGACATTCCTGTATTAAAATTGGCTTATCCTACCACTCGCAGTGAAATTATTGAGTTAATAGGCAAGGTCAATCTGTTTTTGCAGGATTTCGATTCATCCAATCTTAATGATGATTTGGATTGTGATTTGAAAACCAAGAAAGATAAATTTCCATTTTCTGTTTTTAAAAAAATTTTAAATAATTCAATTTAAATATTTATTTTCATGATTGTAAATGCGGATTTTCACATTCACAGCTGTTTTTCAATGGCATCGTCCAAAGATATGTTAATCAAAAATATCGCCCCCAAATCCAAACTCAAGGGATTGGGGCTTTTGGGAACCGGTGATGCGCTTCATCCGAAATGGCTGGACATGATTGAGGAAAGCACTACTTATTTGGGGGATGGAATCTATTCAAGGGACGGCATTGATTTTGTGCTGACGGTGGAGGTTGAAGGCAAAAGCAAGATTCACCATTTAATCATGATTCCGGACATTGATATTGCAAGGGATCTGTCCTATAAATTGCCTTCTAAAAATAAGGCTGTTGATGGAAGGCCTAAAACCAATTTGGGCGGGGTCGAACTCTTGGAATTGGTCAGGCAGTACGATTGTTTGATTGGACCTGCTCATGCATTCACCCCATGGACTGGAATGTACAAGTCTTTTGATAGCATTTATGATTGCTATGAAAAGAAGCCGGATTTCGTTGAGTTGGGTTTGTCTGCAGATACTTTCATGGCTGATTGCGTCAGTGAACTTAAGGATTTTACGTTCCTGACTAATTCGGATGCACATTCTCCGTGGCCACACAGATTGGGTAGGGAGTTTAATCAAATTGAGCTTAAGGATATTTCATTTTCATCCATTAAGCACGCGATTAAACACTCACAAATCAAAGCAAACTACGGTCTCTTCCCGAACCTGGGCAAGTATCACATGACCGCATGTACCAAATGCTTCAAATTGGCAAATCCGCAAGATGCAAAGGCAAGTAAAATGAAATGTGAGTGCGGCGGAAGAATTAAAAAGGGTGTTGATTATAGGATTTCTGAAATAGCTGACTTAAAAAAGGCTCAAAGTCCTAGTTTTAGGCCGCCATACGTTCACTTAATGCCTCTTGCCGAGTTAATTTCAACCGTTTTGGATAAGGGAGTAACGACAAAGACTGTTCAAAATAAATGGCAGACATTAATTGATCAATTCGGTAATGAAATCAATGTTTTGATAGATGCTCCAATTGATGATATTGAAAAGATTGACTTGGAGGTATCACAGATTATAGGGTCCTTTAGAATTAATTCGATTAATGTCATTCCCGGTGGTGGAGGCAAGTACGGAGAAATAGATTTTGAGTCTAAAAGTGAAGTAAAAAAAGTTCCTAAAATCGTTACTTTGGATAATTTTTAAGCGGACTTGGAGGGATTTGAACCCTCGATCTTAAGATTAGGAGTCTTACGCCCTTCCAGACTAGGCTACAAGCCCATAATATAACTGATTTTTCATGTAAAATTTTGTAAAAAAAGTAAAATCTATATAAGGACGGACCCGCCGGGATTCGAACCCGGGGTCTTCGGATTAGAAGTCCGACGCCCTATCCAGGCTAGGCTACGGGCCCTAATAAACCTCATTTATTTATTATGTTTTTCTTATTATTTATATTTAATTGATTTAAAAAAAATAAAAAAAAGAACATAATAGAACATTATGCTCTATCTATATGTCCATTTCTATCATTAATTGACATACCATCAACTACTGAATCATCAGTGCTGTTGTAGATGGTGACATACCAGTATCCATTTCTGTATGATGGAGTACCTAAATAAGTTCCAGGATAATGATTAGCATTTGCGGCTATTGACCTAATTTGGGATATGGAGTGTATTGTACCACCACCAGATCCGCCACCGCCGGATCCACCGGACCCACTACCTGAGCCGGATCCGCTACCGCTGCCTGAGCCGGATCCATCACCACTGCCTGATCCACCGGACGTACCTGTTCCTGTGTTGTTTGTGTTGTTTCCAATATTACTTCCACCACTTCCTGAACCTGAGGTCATACTGGTGAAATCTGATAATAATGGGCCTTGATTGATTATACCATAAGCAGCAACTGCAGCTGCAACACATAATACAATAATAATAGATATTATTAAGTTTTCTTTATCCACTATTTGCACCTCCTTATTATTGGTGTGGGTGTATTTCACGAATACACAATTAATAATAGTTTTGTATATTGAACTACTTAAATGTTCTTTAATACAAGAATGTTATATACTTGTGTTATAAATAGTTTGCTATATTTTTATCAATTTTATTGACCAATTTCCTATTTTATTTTCATTGTTTTTTACCAGAAATTAATTTTTTATAATAACCTAAAAAATTTCTTACTTTTTTTAAAAAAATTATTATTTTTTTGCTATTTAAGGCATATTCTGCCTTTTTTAGTTTGCTTAATTTTTTCTTATATATACTTTACTATTTAATTCAGAAAGTATTACTTATTAATGTTTTTAATGAAATATATATATCGTTAATTAAAATAACAAATTTTTAATTACGAAAGAAGGTGACATATTTGAAAGATAGAGTAGTTATATCCCCAACCACTCGTCAAGAAGGCCATGCCGAATTGGTCATGGAAGTTGACGATGAAGGGATTGTTACAAAAGGTATGTATTTTAGTATAACTCCTGTAAGGGGTTTAGAAAAGATGGTTCTTAACAAGGCACCTGAAACCGCTCCAGTTTTATGTCAAAGAATCTGTGGAGTATGTCCAATTCCTCACACTTTGGCTTCCGCTGAAGCAATGGACATGGCATTAGGAATTGAAATTCCTAAAGCAGCTAAATTGTTAAGAAAAGCTGTCGCAGCAGCACATGGTATTAACAGTGCAGCAATTCACCACTTCTTAGTTGCACCTGATGTTGTCCCTGAGGACAAATTCGCAGATGCAGTTAACAGTGTAAGTGAAGTCAGAAAAACTGTTCAATATGTTGTTGATATGATTGCTGGTGAAGGTATTCACCCATCTGATATAAGAGTCGGTGGTATGGCAAGAAACATTACTCCATTCACCAAAGAAAGATTAATCGAAAGAATGACTGCATTAAAACCAAAACTCGAAGCACACGTAGAATTCATCAAAAACTGTGTTCTCGAAGCAGGTTTACCTGAAGATTTAGGTGTAGTTAACCAACCATTAATGGCTGTTGATGCAACTTACGGTTCCAACGAATTTGACATGGACAAATTCTCTGAAGTATTACCAGAAGCTTGGTATGATGACCCAGAAATTGGTACCAGAGCATGTTCAGTAATTCCATTATGGGAAGGCGTAAATGTTGAAACTGGTCCTAGAGCAAGGATGGAAAAATTCGCAGGTTTCAAAGGCAAAGGTGTAGTCGCACAACACGCTGCTCGTGCAGATGAAATGATTAAAAACTACAATGCGTGTATGGAAGCATTGGATGCAATTGATCCTGCAGCACCTGCAAATGTAAGTTACGATAAAAGAGGTACTGGTGAACTTGGATTCGGTGTCATCGAAGGTCCTAGAGGAACTGATGTACACATGGCAAAAGTTGTTGAAGGAAAAACTGCTTTCTATTCTGCAATTGTGCCAACTACTTGGAACATTCCAACAATGGGTCCTGCAACAGAAGGATTCCATCACGACTTTGGTCCGCATGTTATCAGAGCATACGACCCATGTTTATCATGTGCTACTCACGTAATGGTAGTTGACGACGAAGATAAATCTATTCTCAAAAACGAAATGGTGAGAATCTAGATAGTGGAGGAATTATTCAATGCCTTATGATTCGGACATAATCATTATTGGATGCGGAAACATATTATTCAAAGACGATGGATTTGGTCCTATTCTCATCAATATTTTACAAAAATATTTTGATGATAAAAAAGATTATTACGATCCTGCCGTTACTGCATATGTTGAAGACGAATTTGATAAGGATGTTTTATCTGAAATTCAAGGAAAATTCGAGGGTATTACTTTACCTGAAGGTATTCAATTTGTAGATGGTGGTACAGCAGCTCCAACAAATTTCTTCCCGTTATATGCTGAATATGATTGGAAAAAATTAATTGTTTTGGATGTCGTTGAATTCGACGCTGAAGCAGGAACTGTTGATACATTTGATCCAATGATTATGGAAAAAGGAAAATACGACAATCCTCATGGAATGACTGTTGAAGAACCTCTTCAAGAGATTGCACAGAAATGTGAGGTCGTAATTGTTGGTTGTAAACCGGCATGTATTCCAACTCCGGATGTAGATGTAGGTTTAACTGAACCTGTAGTAAAGGCTATTCCTAAAGCTATTGATATTATTTTAAAAGAAATTGGGGTAAAATAATGTTTAATAAATTGAAAAAAGCTTTTGGAGGTTCCTCTGAACCAGAAGCACCAAAAGTAGAGAAAAAAGTTGAAGCTGCTCCTGCAGAAACAAAAGCACCTGCTGAAGAACCAAAAGCTGCTTCTGCTAAACCACGTATCGGTTATATACACTTAAGTGGTTGTACTGGTGATGCAATGTCATTAACCGAAAACTATGACATTTTATCCACTGTTTTAACTGATATGATTGATATTGTATACGGACAAACTTTAGTTGATAAATGGATTCACGGAACTTATGCTGAAGAAATGCCAGAAATGGATGTATGTTTAATTGAAGGATCCGTTTGTTTACAAGATGAACACAGTGTGCACGAACTCTTAGAAGCAAGAAAAAAATCAGGTTTAATCGTTGCATTTGGATCCTGTGCAGTTACCGGTTGTTTCACAACCTACGCACGTGGTGGTCAACAAGCACAACCTAAACACGAATCCTTCTTACCTATCAGTGCATTAGTTAAAGTTGATGCAGCACTTCCTGGTTGTCCTGTAGCTCCTGAAATGATTGCAAAAACCGTTGTCGCAGTATGCGAAGGCGATTTAGATTACTTAAAACCTGCAATGGATTGGGCTGCATGTGATAAAGGCTGTGGCTGTGACGTATTGACAAACGTAATTCGTCAAGGATTATGTTCTGGATGTGGAACTTGTGGTCTAGCTTGTCCAACAAGGGCAATGGGCTATTCTGAAGGTAGACCTAGCTGTGACAAAGACAGATGTATTAAATGTGGTACTTGTTACTTGATGTGTCCAAGATCTTGGTTACCTGAAGGAAGAATTAAAAAGGAAACAGGACTTTAGGAGGATTAGATATGCCATTAGGTACTTATAAAGAAGCATTATCTGCAAGATCTACTGAACAAAAAATATTAGATGTATCACAAGACGGAGGAATTGTTTCAGCATTACTCTGTTACGCACTTGATGAAGGAATCATTGAAGGTGCTGTAGTTGCCGGAACTCCTGATGAAAATTGGAGACCTACTCCTACTGTTGTAACTTCATCCGACGAAGTTATTGCAGCTGCAGGTACCAAATACTCAATGTCCCCAACCTTATCTGCTTTAAAAGATGCAGTTCGTCAAAATGGTCTTGAAAAAGTCGGTGTAGTCGCAACTCCATGTCAAGTACAAGGTTTAAGAAAAGCTAAAGCTTACCCATTCACAAGATTCGTCGCTGATAAAGTAAACTTAATCATCGGTATCTACTGTATGGAAAACTTCCCTATGGCTTCTCTTGACACTTTTGCTACTGCTAAATTAGGATTTGATGACTTAACTGATGCTAGTAAAATGGATATTGGTAAAGGTAAATTCTGGTTAACCAAAGACGGTGAAGACAAAGGATTAGCTATTAAAGAAACCCATGGATACGAACAAGCTGGATGTAACGTATGTCAAGATTACGTTGCTGAATGGGCTGATGTATCTACCGGTTCTGTAGGATCTCCTGACGGTTGGTCCACTGTTTTAACCAGAACTGATGATGGTGAATCAGTATTTAAAGCTGCTGTTGACGCTGGTTTAATTGAAACTAAACCAATGGATGATGTAAAACCTGGTCTTCCTTTACTTGAAAAATTAGCTAAAGGTAAAAAAGACAAAAATACAGCAGAACGTGAAAGAAGAGCTAAAATGGGTGTACGTATCCCAACTATATACTAATCTTCTTTCTTTTTTTTCTTTTTTTTAAAATTAAATTATATAAAAAAGTAGTTTTTGAAGAGATTTAAAATCCCTTCTATAATGTTGTGACTGTACAACCTTCTTTTTCTACGATTACAGTATGTTCCTTTTGGGAAACGAAGCAATCCTTTTTCTCCCTTAATGGTGCGTACGGATATATTGCCATTGCTTCAGACAGCTGTTTCAATGCAATGTTTCCTTTTCTCTCTCCGAACTTGTCTGTAATCCATCTTCCTGAAAACGGCAGATATCTGTTATTCTTTTTGATGTGATTGAAGACTTTCTGGGTTGATTTCATTCTGAACGGTTTGTCCGCAATATATGAGAAGATATAATGGCCCGGAGCATCGTTTACATAGCCCACTCCGTTTGTTGCAAATGGTTCTATTGCTATTGCCTGGCCTTCCTCTAATCTATATGGGTCGTGATTGTCATAATTTGGGACTGAAATGCCTGCGTGAAGGTTATACTGTTCAAGGCTATGTCCTGTTAAGTTGAATATTGGATTTAGGTTGTATTCGCTGATTGCTTCGTGAACTGCAGCGCCAACTTTTCCCAGTTCCACGCCAGCACGCACTGTTGCAATTGCCGCATCAAGACCTGCCGCTGAAGCCTCAACGATTTCTTCATGCAAATTTATCTCATCCTGGCTGAACCTTTCGCCAATATCTCCTTCAGCTATTATTGTCACTGCTGAGTCGGCTATGCATCCATCGACTTCAGCCCCCAAATCTAGTTTGACCAAATCTCCCGCATGTATTACAGTTTCATCATTTGCTGGTGAAGTGTAGTGTGCAGCTATTTCATTTAATGATACATTGCATGGAAATGCGATTCCTGCACCTTGCTTTAGGGTTTCGCCTTCAACATATTCCACCAAATCCAAAATGAGACATCCTTCTTTAATCATTTTAGATGCATCATTGCGTATTTTTGAAACTATTTTTCCAGCTTGTATATAAGAATCTATCATAATCATCACTTTTACTATAATAAATGTTATATTTAATAAGATTTATATAGTTATTATATGAATAAAATTTGGAGGCAAAATTCATGGATATTCCGACAATTCCTGATCAAATATTTTATTTAATTATTATAATTATCGTTGCAATGGTTCTTATTATTATTGTTGCTCAATGGAGAAGAGTTGCCCAAGGTAAAAATTCAGTTGCAATGCTTGAAAAAGAAATTCAACTTAAAAAAATGTCTATGGTAGAAAAAGATATAGAATCAAAAAGGTTAATGGACAATCCAATTCCATTGCCTAAAAATCAGCAAGAGTCACTTCAGGCCATTAGGCAATCTACCACAGATACAAGAAATGAAATAGGATACTTGCACAGCGAGATTAATGAAAGGTTAGCTAGATTGGAAGCACAAACCGAACAGAAAAAGCTAGAAAAAATGCTTAAAGAAATCGAAGCTAAAGAAAAGAAACTTAATAGAGACAAGTAGGTGATTAGTATGGATGCAATTGAAGTAATTGCTATTTTGATTTTAGTAATAGCTATTTTAGTTCTTATCTATTATTATTTATTAAATAGCCCTAAAACTATGGAAAAACTCAAAAATTATGTTCCAACTACTGCTGATGCACATATGAATGAAGTTCTTCACAGAGGTTCTGATTATTCTGATTTGGATGGAGAAGAAAATAAGGAATCCATGAGTAAGAGAATTAAAGTCAAATTAAGTGATATTGACATGTCTTCCATCAATACAGATGCATTTTCCAATAAGATTGATGCCTTTTTGGATGAAAAGAGCGATCAGTTGATTAAAGACTGGTGTCTTGCAACTACTGATGATTTGGATGAGCTTGAATCCAAATTCATAAAGACTTCACATTCCGTTGACGCTTTGGAAAAAGATTATCTTGACTTTAAAAAATCTTCTGAAGAGTTCAAAAGAGCTACCGAGGACAAACTTGTTGAAATCGATAAGAGAATTGAAGCTTTGGAAAAATAATTCTCTTTTTTCTTCAAATACCTTTTAAAGTTCCGGAGATTTAATTAAAATCTCTCAATTTTCCTTTTTTATAGAAAGTTTTATATACAATTTGAAATATATTATTAATATCGATTTATTTCTGTTTTTTATTATAGCAGGGTGGGGTAGTCTGGTGATCCCGCGGGGCTCATAACCCCGAGATCCCTAGTTCAAATCTAGGCCCTGCTACTTTTAATATAATTCATGGCAAGTTAAAGACAGCTGCTGGTTATTTTAACTAAGGAAACTCCGCCCATCCCACAGACTATGGCATCGAAAGGTGCATGCTGAGAGGCATGGCAATTGAGCAGAAACGAAACGGCTTTCAATGGTAGACGATGATATTTAATTGAGGACATTGGAAGAATCGGTGAAACGGCTATCCCATAGGATGCAAGAACAAAGTTGCCGATAATCTCTGTTGTAGGCAAGGTAGTTCGCTAAGATGAATGCTGTTAAAACAGAAGGTGGGTTACTCTTAACAGGCCATGAATATTAATTATTTCCTTATTTTAATAATTGTAGTTTATTTTAAGTTTTTTTTCCATATATTCGTGTGCTTGAGGGGTTTATTTAGGATTAAAATTTGAATTCTTGTAAGACAAATAATATAAATATAACCATTAATTTTATTTATTCAAATTTTAAATTAATTATCATGGCAATTGTTGATAAAAAAGTAGAATTGATTGAATTATTTTATGATTTGATTTTTGTTTATGCTATTTCTAGGTTAACTACCATTGTTAGGGAGCCGGTTAATGGGATTATGCATCCTTTTTTTGTATATTTGATTATTTCCTTTGTCATACTTCAAGCATGGTTGTATTTCACGAATTACATAAATCGATATGGGAAATGGGAGGTGCATGATTATATACTGACGGTTGTTAACATGATTGCTGTAATATATATGGCAAATACAATTAATACTCAATGGAATCAAATGGCTCTTCCATTTAACATTTCAATGATTGTAATGTTTTTAACCGTTATTGGATTATACTATATTCATGATAGAAGACAAGAAAATAAGAATAATGTGGCCCACAATTCCATAAAACTTATAATAATTGTCTGTATGATTTATATTGTAGCTTTAATCGCCCTGTTTTCCAATAATTTACATTTTGCTATTTGGATTGATGCTGTTGCTGTTGTTGTTGGTGCATTTTTACCATTTTTCTTAAGCGGTGATTTTGATAAAAAAATTGTTAATTTTCCTCATTTGGCTGAGAGATTTGAACTATTAACAATTATTACATTTGGTGAAGCGGTTGTTGGAATGACATATTTCTTTGATATAAATTCACTTAACTTAAGGTCATTTTTCGTCTTTTTCATTGTTTTATCATTGTTTGCTACTTATGTTATCCAAATCCATAGGCTTATGGACCATAATAGTGAAGAAACGGGTTTTAAATTAATGTTTACTCATTATTTCATTATTATCAGCATTAATTTAATGACTGTTGTTTTTGAATTGCTGCATTCCGGTGAAGTTGATCCTCTTTTTGAATCAATCTTAATGATTATTTCATTAATTGTTTTCTATATGTCTTTAATGGCTAATAAATCATATTATAAAGAAGGGATTGTTTTTACAAGAAACGATTCAATTAAAATGATAATTTGCATTGCTATCGGTTCTTTAATCATGTTGCTTTTCAATAATACTGCCTACGGATTTTTACTTGGTGTTTTTGTAATTACTTGTGGAAATTTCATTGTTTTAGCTCAAGTTCAACAAAAGTTTTTGAAAGATATTCATTGAAAGATAATGTCAATGAGGAAGTTTTTGTTTTGTTTTTTGATGGTAATCGCATGATTTTAAGTGACCTACTCTTAACAGGCCATGAATATTAATTATTTTTTTATAGCATAATTGATAAAATGATATTTGAAAGGTGTCAGCATGTCAAAAATGCAAAAAATTATTGAATACGGATTTAAACATGGTCGCAAGGAATACATGGACAACAAGGATGCAGCGATAAAGTACATGGAAGAGCGTTCCCTTGATGAAGATGAAGTTTACGAGATACCGAAGAGGATATATC
>JAILDN010000036.1 GCA_024689425.1 Methanobrevibacter sp. | reverse complement strand
ACTTATTGCTAAAAATAAATTGAATTCAATAGCTCTATTTTCTATTTGGCTCTGATTAAATACCCATGATGTTGATAGATAATAATTAGCAAGCACTGATATGAAAAATGCTATTGCTGCAGATATCAGATAATTTATATTGAGGAATTCGACCAGTGCGAAGTATATAAAAAAGTCGATTAGAAATGCCGTTCCTCCTACAAAAATAAATCTAAAGAATTGTAGAAAAATATTGTCTGTTTTATCAACAAATAGTTTTTTGGTCAAATCTTTCATTAAATCACCTAAAGCAATGCACAGTAAGTATTATAGAACTTAATAATTATTTCACTACTCTATTTATTTATGTTTTTAATTTCTTATTATTTATTAATTTTCATATCTAAAATCCTAAAACAACTGGAGAAAGTAATTTAATCAATAATATATGATTCCTGCCATGAATGTTAACATACCACATAGGAAAATTAAAATACATGTTATAATTAATGTTTCACTGTTTTTAATTTTTGAATTCCTGTAGTTTATCATTAATGGAATCAATACAAATACCGGTAAAAAGTACCTGGGAACAACTCCAGATTCAATTAAATCCTTAGCGCCGACAGGAGCCCAGGTTAAATATTGAGCCAAATATGTTCCAAATATTATAATAAATAAGGTAAAAGCAGTTATTATACGTGTATTTCTCTTAATTTTATCTTCAAGCTGATAAAATAGGCAGAATAAGACGAAAAATATGGTATATATAACATTAAATAATGGAAAATTATTATAATTTGTATAAAGTTTTGATAATGCATCAATCTGCACAGGAATCTGATTTCCAATTTGTAAAAATGTAATTAATCCATTTTCATCTGACAATAAATATTTTATTTGAGCCTTAGCATTAACATTTTTTTGTGCAAATAAAGAAGCTCTCCATGAATGTGATATGCTTCCAACCGCATAAAATTTAGCCCAGATAACTAAAGCCATTAATATTATAAATATTGATAAAAATCCTAAATATTTATCTTTAGGATTCTTGAAATTGCTTTTTGGAACTATCAATATTAATAATGCAAGTCCTCCAAGAGTCACTTTTGATAATCCAAGGATAATGACTAAAATCGTGAAAATTCCTATTTCTTTTTTTGTCAGGCTTCCTTCCTTTGCCTTATACATGTGTAAAAGATAAGCTATTACTATAAATGAGAAACTGAGTATAAATGAATCACTGCTGAATGATGCTGCTTGAACTATAGCCAGCGGAAATGTTGCAACAACTGCCATAGGTACTTTTAGAATAGGTGTCTTTTTAATTGCTATGAATGTAAATGAAGCATATAACAATAAATTAAAAAATCTTCCAAGCCATAACATATCTATTTGATTTAAATTTAGTAATTTTGCTAAATCAATTCCTATGGCTTGCGCAAGATATACATAAAATGGATTTTGTTCAAATGCCGAGTTAACTAGGTATGGAGTTGTATTTATCGGTTGTGTATTCCAGGAATTGGTTTCAAAGAACGTTTGATCCCTTGGCATATGTGCTAGTGAATCTATGCTCATAAATCCGCTTTTATTGTCTTGTGTGATGTATTTTGGAAAGAAATCTCCATGGGATGTTATTTCGGATCTCATGAAATGTTCTCCCTCATCGGATACACTGTTGACTGGAGATAGAAATACACACAATAATCCGAATAATATAATGATTAGAAATACTGTTCGCTCTATATTTTTTGTTCTGTTATAGTAATATAATGTAGCAATTCCACTTATTGACGTGTAAATAACTGTAAAAATGAAAAATGAAGAATTAAAATTTACTCTATCGAATAGGACAATATTTATAATAATAATTGATATCAGTAAAATTATCAGTGATTTATTGTTATTTAAGTTTTTATAGTCTATCATAGATATCCGGAGAATATTTTAAGTTTAGGTATTTTTGATACAATTAATACTGAAATCCATGCTAAAATAATAGTAATTATACTTAAAATAGCTATTAATAGAGCCATTTTTGTCCCGGATAATGGAAGTAAATCGTAGTAGTGGAAAACAATCATTACTAAATATATATGTGTTAAATACATCCCGTAACTTGATTTACTAATGCTTAATATTATTTTATTGACTATATTAATTTCAAAAAATCCTTTTATTTTTTTTCCAAATCCTTCTTTGCTATCGTCAATTGCTTTAATTAAAATGAATATGCTTGCTGATTCAAGTATACCTATTAGACTAATATCTAAAAATGAATCTAAATGAATTGTATTGTTTATCATAAATTGATATAATATTTTATATGGAATTGGTTGATAAAGTCTTATAATGAACATTGAGAGAAATACAATCAGCCCAATTATGATTAAGGCATTGTTTGAAAGCTTATATTCTCTATTGGCGAGATAATATCCTAAAATCACATAGCCAATTGGTGTTATAAAGAATGTTAAATCAAGGAAAGTGGTCCAATTGAATAAGATACATATTTGGTATATAATTGAAGATATTATGAATATTGAAGTGAAATATTTTGCTCCTTCAATCTTTTTGTTTTTAATAAATTCATTTATAACTGGAATGGCTAAAAATACTCCAATTACCATCCAGAAATACCAATTCACTCCCAAATTAAAGAAATTACTTATATAAAACACCAGTGCATCATAATTGAGTTGAATCTGATTTAAAACTCCAATAACAATTAAGGCAATTAACATCCAGAAGATATATGGTGGAACTAACCTTAAAGTTTTTTTGTTAATAAATTCTTTAATTGAAGAATAATCTCTATTTAAAAGTAATGCACCAGATATCATTAAAAATAATGGAACTCCCACTTTTCCTATATGTTGAAAGTGAGAAAAGGGTATATTTAAAATTGTAGCCTGTCTTCCAATAATACATACATGACTAATTATTATTGCAAAAATTGCGACAGTTTTTAAAATATCTATATACATATATCTGATTTTATTACTCATAAAAACACCACTAATTAGTATTTTAAATTTTCTTTTTAATAT
>JAILDN010000031.1 GCA_024689425.1 Methanobrevibacter sp. | reverse complement strand
TGAGTTCATTGATGCTGGAATTGAAACTGTTAAACATTGTTTCCAATGTGGTACCTGTGGTGGAGGATGTCCTTCAGGAAGAAGAACTCCTTATAAAGTAAGACAAATTGTCAGAAAATGTTTACTCGGATTAAAAGAAGAAGTAATCACTGACGACGCATTATGGATGTGTACTACCTGTTACACTTGCCAAGAAAGATGTCCTAGAAGCGTAAAAATTGTGGAAATTATCAAAAAAGCACGTAACATTGCTGCTCACGCTGGATACATGGCAAAACCACACAAAATGACTGGTGTATTCGTAATGAATACTGGTCACGGCGTACCAATCAACGATGCAACTAAAGCATTAAGAACCAAAATTGGTCTTTCCGAAGTACCTGCAACTACTCACGCAGATGCTGGAGCATTAGAAGAAGTACAAAAATTATGTAAAATTACCGCATTTGATGAATTAATCGGTTACGATGAAGCAACCGGCGGTTTAAAAGAATAATTTGATTAGGAGAGTTTTATTATGGAAATCGCATATTTCTTAGGTTGTATCATGCCTAACCGTTACCCAGGTATTGAAAAAGCAACCCGTATATTATTTGAAGCATTAGACATTGATTTAGTTGACATGAACGGAGCATCATGCTGTCCTGCTCCTGGTGTATTCGGATCTTTTGACGAAGAAACCTGGGCTACCATTGCTGCACGTAACTTAACTCTTGCAGAAGATTTAGGCGCTGACATCATGACTGAATGTAACGGTTGTTTCGGTTCATTATTTGAAGCTAACCACATGTTAAAAGAAGATGAAGAAAAAAGAGCTAAAATCAACGCAAACTTAGCTGAAATCGGTAAAGAATTCAAAGGAACTATTAACGTTAAACACCTTGCACAAATCTTAAGAGATGATGTTGGATTCGAAAAAATTTCCTCCCTCATCGAAAAACCTTTAGACTTAAACGTTGCAGTTCACTACGGATGCCACTTCTTAAAACCTACTGAAGAAATAGGTATTGAAGAACAAGCTGAAAACCCAACCATCTTAGACGAACTTGTAGAACTCACTGGTGCTAAATCAGTAGACTACAAAGACAAAATGATGTGCTGTGGTGCTGGTGGTGGATTAAGATCCAGAGATTTAGATGTTACTGCAAGTTACACTAAAGAAAAACTCGACCACATGTCTGAAGCTGGTGTAGATGCTATTGTTGATGTATGTCCATTCTGTCACATGCAATTTGACCAAGGCCAAACCGAAGTTAACGAAAGATACGGAACTGACTTTGCAATTCCTGTATTCCACTTAGCTCAATTATACGGTTTAGCTATGGGTTTAAGTGCTAAAGACTTAACTTTAGATGTACAAAAAATTGACGCAGCTCCTGCTTTAGCAAAAGCTTTAGGTGAAAACGCTAAATAAGTTTAAGGATTCTATCCTTATTCTTTTTTTTCTTTTTTAGGCATTGAAAAGACATTTCGGATTGTTATCATATTAATGGTAGCAATTTTTTTTCAACTATTTTTTTTGTTTTATTTTATACGAATGAGTTTCAATTAATTTTATATATTATTAGTTTGAAAAATTTAAATGTTATTAAAAAATTAGAGGTATGAATATGTTTGTGGCAACATTAGATGGTATATTTAAATACGAAGACCTTCCAGAAGAATATGGACCTTATGTTCAATTTAAAGCAACTATTGAAAAAAGAGAACTCAAACCGGATGATGAATTGGCTATCTTAAATATTGCGGGTACTTCAACTCATCATGTATTGTTTTTAGATTCTTATAAAAATACTAGAGAAATTGAAAAGGAATTAAAAGAAGCAGATGCTAAAATCAACCACACTACTTTAAAAATCATAGGTGGACATTTATGAGTTTGCCTGCCGAACAAAATTGGTTAGTTGTTAATAATCTTATTTCAGATTTATCTAAAAAAGGATATGAAATTCCTAATGGGATTAATCCGGAGATGGGATTAATCAGATCATCTATTAGTTCATATAAAAGAGATCCTTCCCATCCTGATTTAATCAATAGTTTAGCAAAAGCAGAAATGTCTTTAAGTAATGTCCAAGGAACTGTTTTAACTATTGCTGAAGAAGAAGGAGATGAATATGTCGATTATTGGCTTGATTTACTTAAAAAAGCCATGATGGGCGAAGAAGTATTTGAATTTGCAAAATCTCGTTCAAGATTTTTGGTAAATGCTCCTCCAGGATTAACGACTGGAAGAATAAACTTAAGAGTTCCTTTAGCTGAGGAAAGAGTTCAAGAAATTGCAGAATGGAATGGGTTAATCATAGAATTCGATGATGATGTAACTATTTCATTACATGGTGATAAACCTGATTTACAAGTAGGTTTAAAAGAAATGGGTTCTTTCTTTTTGGAAGATTAATTTAATAAAGGAGGATTATATGAAAATTCTAGCTATTAGTGATATTCACGGTGAAGAAAACGAAAATTTATATAAATATTTAGAAAATAATGATATTGATTTAGTTTTAATTTTAGGTGATATTACTAATTTCGGACCTTTGGAATTCGTTGGTGAATTCATTGGTAAAATACTTGATTATGAATGTGATGTAATAGCAATTCCGGGAAATTGTGATCCTACAGGAATATGTAAAGCAATTACAGAATCTGGTGCATTTTGTTTACATAATGAAATTGTTGCATATGGTGATGCAATATTGTTTGGATATGGAGGTTCCAATCCTACACCATTCGATACTCCTGGAGAAATTGACGATTTAAAAATTTATGGGGACGTTTTTGAATTAATGGCTAATTATGATTATGTTTACAATACTAATGTTCCTAAAGTTAAAATACTAGTTACTCATGCTCCACCATATAACACTGAAGCAGATTTAACAGAAGGTGGCGACCATGTTGGCAGTACAGGTATCTTAAAATCTATTCACGAGTATGAACCTGAAATAAATGTCTGTGGTCATATTCATGAAGCAAAATCTCTCAGTCAAATTGGTAATACAACAAAAGTGGCTAATCCGGGTATGTTAAAGAATAATGGTGCTGTTTTGATTGATATTGCCGATGGTTCAACTTTTGATATTAATATTATTTCATTAAATGAATAATATTACTCTTTTTTTCTTTTTTGTCAAAATTAAATAACAAATTTTATTTATCATTATATAAAAATATTTTTTTAACTAACAAATTATTAGTGAATATTATGATTTGGGTTATTGGAAATGTCGATGGCAATTATTATAAAGAACCTTTTTCCAAAGGTATTTTAGCTCGTTCTCTACGTGTTTCAAGTATAGGTTTGAACAGGGCATATGAAATTGCTGCTGATATTGAAAATAGCTTAGCTGAAGAAGGAATTTTCGAGATTTCCGTTAATGATTTGGCTGTGTATATTGCCAATTATTTAAATGATGAAGTTGATGCTGATTTTTCGGCAAAATATCGTAGATGGAGAGGTGTTAGAAAATCTGAAGAGCCATTAATTATTTTGATTGGTGGGGCTTCTGGTGTAGGGACATCTTCAATGGCTTTTGAAATTGCTAACCGTTTAGGATTAAAGAATCTTATCAGTACAGATATGATACGTGAAGTCATGCGTAAAATCGTTTCAAAGGAATTGAACCCAGTTATTCATAAATCAAGTTTTGATGCTTATGAAAGCATTAGAACTCCTGCAATTCGTGTTGATTCAGTAATTGAAGGTTTTATAAGTCATGTTGATGTGGTTAATGTAGGTATTGAAGCAATTATAGAGAGATCCATTAAAGAAGGGATTAGTTTAATTATCGAAGGAGTACATATAGTTCCAGGGTTTATTCGCGAAGATTTAATTAAAAAAGGAAATCTAATAATGTTTACATTAACTGTTGAAGATGAAGAAATGCATAAACAAAGATTTTACACACGTTGTAGGCAGCCTTGGGTAAAAAGGTCCCTTGAACATTATATGGAAAATTTTGATACAATCCGTAAAACCCAGGAATTTATGATTGATCAAGCAAAAATACATAATGTGCATATAATTGATAATGTGGATATTAGAACCACTATAGATTTGATGGTTGAAGATATTATAGAAGAATTTGGAGGTGAAACAAGTGAAGACAAGGAAAGTATGTGAAATAATGACTAGCGATGTAATTACAACCACTCCGGATATTGATGTTGTATATGCATTTGAGAAATTAATGGAGTATAAGATTAGTTCTCTTCCTGTCGTTGATAATGAAAAATTGGTTGGAATTATTACTGCAACTGATGTTGGCCATAATTTGATATTGGATAAATATGAATTAGGCACTTCTGTGGATGAAATTATGATAACTGATGTTGTTACAGTTTCTCCTGAGGATACTCTTGAAACTGCCATTAACGTCATGAAAGAATCTGCTGGTTCAGGAATTTTGAATCAGTTACCTGTTGTTGAAGATGGTAAATTAGTCGGAATTATTTCTGATGGAGATATTATTCAAGAGATATTCTAATTTATCCTCTTTTTATTTTCTTTTTTTAAATTTTAATTATTTTAAATTAGTTACTGTAAAAATATTTTTTTCTAGTAAATGATTTCTCTAATGTCTTAATTTTCCTATTATTTATTTAATTTACCAATAATAATTCTTTTTTCAATATTGCATTTTTAAACTGTGTTTTTTATAATTTTAATTTTATTATTTCTTTATTTTTATTTATTAAGTAAAATTTATGAGTTACTAGAATAATCTTTTTTTCCGAGTAATTGTTACATTTATATAATATTAATGATATAAATTAATGTGGCTAGACTGGAGGGTTAGGGGTCCTCTGTAAGCACACACCCCCTTTGGTGCAGTCGAAGTTCAAAAGGCGGCTTTTCAAGGAAGTAGAAGCCTGGAAAAACAACATAGAAACTTCGTCCTACAGGATTAATGGTGATGGAATCTTTACTGGAGGGTAAGGAGTAATCATCTTTGATATAGGAACGTGTCAGGCCCGGAAGGGAGCAGCTCTACTATTAACAATTGATGCTTGTAGTATCCCGGAGTGGAGTTGGGTTTTCAGATCACTTGTATTTTTGCGATTTGTCCACTTTTGAACACGCCATTATACTTAATGAATAACTTTATAAATGACTTTTAACATATAATGTTATGTCTTGTTTTATTTATTGTCGGGATGGCCCAGCCTGGTACGGCGTCGGACTGCTAATCCGATGATCACTCGATCACCCGGGTTCAAATCCCGGTCCCGGCGTTTTAATAATCTATTTCTTGGTCATGGTCATATTCTAGTCCTAGTGGGCATGCATGTACACTAACTGATTTTACTTCAGGTATTTCTTTTATAATATTATTTTGCACTAAATGGACAATTTTGTGAGCTTCATCTAGACTCATTTCCCCATCTACTTTAACATGCAGATTAACCATAGAATAGGAACCAAAATTATCTACTTTAATATTATGCGCTTCATGAGCTCCTGGTGTGTCATTTGCAATTTTCTCAATTCTTCTGATTATTTTTTCATCCGGAACTTTGCCCATGATATTGTCTATATTTTCTTTCCCGATTGTATATGCAATCCTTAGGATTAAAAGTCCAATTATCATACCTACAATTGGATCTAAAATTGGATAACCTATATTTGCTGCAAAGACACCAAATAATATTGCTATTGAAGAGAATATGTCGGTTCTTTGATGTTGTCCATCAGCTATGATTGCAGGACTGTTAATTTCTTTTCCTATTTTGATTATGTAAGTACTTATTGCAAAATTCATTATTATTCCAAAAAATGCCATTAATGCAGCATAATAACTGGGAACTGTAATTAAATTAGGATTCAACAGCTTATCGATGGCTGTTTTAATAATTTCATATCCAACTATTGCTAGAAATATTACAATTACAACACCACTAATGGCTTCTGCACGACCATGTCCTCTTGGATGCTCTTCATCAGCAGGTTTTTGACCTACTCTGAACCCTAAGTATGCAATGATTGAAGTAATTACATCAGAAAATGTATGGAGTCCTTCTGCAATTAATGCATAACTTCCGCTCATTAATCCAATTATAATGTTGAATAATGTTAAAAAACAGTTTGAAGATATTGCAACTATTGCAGCCTTTTCGCCTTTTTTATTTCTAATTTCATCCATTTACTATTTTCTCCTCTAAAATATCCATTGCTTTATCTATATTTTCATAGGAATTGGCATATGACATTCTAACATGTCCTTTTCCATTTGATCCGAATGCTGCGCCCGGAACGGTTATCACACCAGCATTTGCAGCTTTAGAAACAAAGTCTTCATCATCAATTTTTGGAAATACGTAAAATGCGCCTTCTGCATTAACAGTTTCATATCCCATTTCATTTAAACGTCCTACTATTAGGTCACGTCTTCTTTTAAACTCAGCAACCATTTTATCGGCAGAATCCTGTGGGCCACGTAGTGCTTCAATTGCCCCTCTTTGTGAGGTTGTTGTGGCACATGCGATATTATATTGATGTATTTTAAGTAACTCTTCACATAAATCTTCATTAGCAGTTAAATAGCCTATCCTTAGGCCGGTCATTGCATAAGTTTTTGAAAATCCGTTTAAAGTAATTACATTGTCACTCCATTTGGCGGGAGAGTAATGTTTTTTATCATAGATTATTTTTTCATAAATTTCGTCGGAAATAATTAAAAAGTCTTTGTCCATAGATAAATCAGCGATAGCTTTAATGTCTTCTTTTTCCATCACCGCACCTGTTGGATTTGATGGTGAGTTTAAAATAATAGCTTTTGTATTTTTATTTATTTTTTCTTCAACATCACTTGCCTTTAGTTTGAATTCGTTTTCCATTTTGCAGTCAACCCAGTTTATATCTCCACCAGATAATTTAACTACTGCTTCGTAAGATAAGAAACTTGGATTTGGTAAAATTACTTCATCTCCTTTTTCTACAAAAGCTTGACTGCACATATAAAGTGCTTCACTTGCTCCTACAGTTACTATGACATTTTCAGGGTTTGTATTTATGTCATTGTCTTTTTTAAATTTTTTCACAATTTCTTCTCTTAACTCTATGTAACCTTTATTGGGAGTGTAATGTGTATCATTTTCATCTATTGATTCAGTCATTGCTTTTTTAATATTTTCCGGAACATTAAAATCAGGTTCTCCAATTCCCAAGTTTATCGCATTGGGATTGGTCACTTCAAACATTTTTCTAATTTGTGATAGTTCGATTGATTTTGTTCTTGTCGCAGGGTTAATCATATTAATTCCTCATATTTATTATATAATTATAATTATTATTAATTATTCACATGCACCGCAATTGTAGCATGATGATGTTTCACACCATGGTGTTTGCTTTAGTGTAGTCAATCGTTTATGTTCAATTTTTAAAAATTCTTTTTTCACACCGACATCAATTTTGTCCCAGGGCAGTTCATCATCAATTCCGTATGCCGGCACATATTCCATCCATTCATGAAGTGTAATGTTTTGGGTCAGTGATTTTTCAATAATTGTAGAAAGTTCACTATTTCCACAAGACAATATATATTGGATAAGTGCTTTTTTAGGACTTTCTATCTTAACATTATATTTTCTTAATTTCTTTGCAATATATTTGCTTTTATGTTTTACATCTTTAAAATTATAACTCATCCATTGTAAAGGCGTGTGGGGTTTTGGGACAACTGGATTTATACTGATTTTTACTCTGTAAGTATTCTTATGCATTTTTATAATTTTTTCAATATACTCACAAAGATTTTTGATATCATCCATTGTTTCATAAGGTAGCCCAATTAGGAAATATAATTTTATATTAAAGTCAAGGTCTATTGCATCCTTAATAACTGAAAATATTTTTTCATCAGGAATATCTTTATTGATTCTTTTCCGGAGTGTTTCAGTTGACTCCGGTGCAAGGGTTATGCTTTTCAATCCACTTTCTTTTAAGCTTTTTAAGTTTTCCTTAGTTATTGATTCAATCCTCAAGGAAGGTGTTGAAATTTGAAAATTCTCTTTTTTGAGTCTTTCAATCAATGCTGTCATTTGTGAGTAATCACTTACTGCCGCTCCAATTAAAGTAATTTTATTTAATCCAGTATTTTCTCTTGTTTTAATGGCAATATTAACTAATTTATCAATATTTGTTTCTCTTACTGGCCTATATAGATAACTGGACATGCAGAACCTGCAACCCCTAGTGCATCCTCTTGAAACATTCAGCATTATTGAATCACTGAAAACTGTTTTATACTCCTCATTGTCTGTTTTAGTAATGATTGGTTGGCTTATGTGATAAGCATCATCCATATTATCAACTATAGCTATTTTCGTATTATTGTCTAATTGCGGGATGTAAATGCCATCAATATCTAAAAAATCGCTCAATTTTTCATAATTTTTAAATTTATCGAGGAATTTGTTTATTATAACTTCCCCTTCCCCAATAATGAAAACATCTATGTAATCGGACAATGGCATGGGGTTTGCCGTTGAACAGGGTCCTCCTGCAATGATTAACGGATCATTTTCGGTTCTTTGACTTCTTTTTAAAGGGATTCCTGCTTGTTTAAGCATATTCAATACGTTAAAATAGTCTTCTTCAAATTGTATTGTAAAACTGATTATATCAAAGTTTTTAAGTGGTGTATTTGATTCAATGGAATTTGTGTTTGGGTAAATGATTCTCTCACACCATGTGTCTTCTCTTTCATTGATGAAATTATATAATATATTGTAACCTAGTGATGACATTGCGGTTTTGTAGATATTTGGATATGCCAAAGCAAATCTAATGTCGATTTTTTTATAATCTTTCTTGAAAATATTGTCTTCAAATATCATTTTTCATCATTTTTACTTTTTTTCAGGTTTATTCCATATTTCTTTAATTTTAACAATATTTTTCCTTAATTTTAACTAATACAGATTATTTTCCCTTATTTTTTATACTATCTAATCTATATTATTCAATTTTATATATAAATTTCTACTTTATGTTCTATCAATTTATAATTAAGTTGTTTATTTATGAATTTGGATTTAAGATATATG
>JAILDN010000008.1 GCA_024689425.1 Methanobrevibacter sp. | reverse complement strand
TTAATTTGACTACTATCCTTATTACCGCAACTTACTTCAATAGGGATTGGTTTTTCCAATCCTCTTTGAACGATGAAATCAACGTTTTTATCATTATTTCTTTTATCCATATCATCAATTTTCACTTGTTTTCTATTAATCAAACTTATAACACTTTTGTCAACAATTTGTTGCCTGAATGGTTCAATTAAATCAAAAGTTAGACTTGTCCTTTTTGCCATATCATAATGCAGGAATCCACAATAAGGATCTAATCCATTTAATAGTATACTTTTTGTTATTTCTGATGCAAGGATTGTATATCCATAGTTTAACATGGAATTTAATAAGTCAGTTGGTTTTTTTGTTCTTGCATTAAATTCAATTTCCTTTGGAATAAAATATTTTATGCAGTTCCAGTAATCGTTTGATGATTTTCCTTCTATTTCCATTATCTGCATTTTTATATTTTGATTATTTAAATTTAAGGTTTCTAATTGCTTTATATATTCATCCATTTTTAAACGAGTATCCGAAATTCTTTTTAATTTTTTATTTTTATTCAATGTTTTTAGAACTCCTTTTTGATTTTTAATTTTAGATTTTATCAATTCACAACTTAATTTAACTCCTATTTTGTTTTCACTTATTTTGTATTGTTGTTTTTTTAGATATACATTCCCCCAATCCGGGGAATCTAATGTATATGTCAGTTCTCCTCGAGGATTAATTGATATTAATTTAATGTTATTTTCAGCCATTAAATTTAGTGCATCAAATGTTACATAACCTTTTCCAATGACCGTTATATCATTAATTGTTGAAACTTTAATTGAATCTAGAATTTTATCTTTTTCATGTATAACCAATTGGTTATCTTTTTTGTGAATTGATTTATTATAACCGTCAATTACAATTTTCATTTTAAAACACCTTGTATAATTCTTCTCTAAATTTTATTTTTCGACCACAGCATTCCTTTTTTGAATAACAACTTTGACAAAGAGGTATGATTAATACATTATCTGTATCTTTAATGATTTTTGAAATATTTTCATTTAACTTATCCCTTTCTTTATTATCCAAATTTCCAACATATAATGAACTTTGAATCTTTCTAAGTCCAAAATGTTGAAAGGTCTTTTCAATATTTTCTTTGTTTGTTTTAAATTTACAATCAAAACTAGCTATCATATACATGAATTAATTTATATTTTTAAAGTTTTAATATCCTTACTTTTTAATATAAATAACTATAAATATTTGGTATTTTTCAAAACAATTTTTATGAGTTAAAACAATATTTATAAGCCATCATAATTTGATTAATATTAAATAGGATAAATATAATAATCATTAGTAATTAGAAATGAATTTTAGTTAAATAAATTCAAAATAAATAAGATAAACGGAGTTTAAAATGAATTATGAATTAGTCGATACAATAGTATATACTTGTGAAGAAGGTTCAGCGAACATTAAAGTAATAATTGATTATGAAAATACTACCATGTGGACTACATAACAATCAATGGCGGATTTATTTGCTAAAAATATAAGAACTATTAGTAAACATCTAAATAATATATTTAAATCTAAAGAGTTAATTAAAGAAGAAATTACATTTAATCCAAACGATTCCACTTATAGTGGAAATGGTATAATCCAATGCAAACACAACCGATATTATACAATCTTGATGCAATTATCTCTGTTGGATATCGTGTTAACTTAAAACAAGCAACATATTTAAATTCATACTATGACGATTAAAAATAATAGTATTTATTAATAACTATTATTATTAAAAATAGTAGTTTATATAAAGGATTATGTGGCTTCAAGTTTCTTTAATCTAGATAATAAAAGTAACATATCTTATAAAATCTATTATGATGATAGAAAAAAAGAAATAATGATAAAAACGTTGATTTCATCGTTCAAAGAGGATTGGAAAAACCAATCCCTATTGAAGTAAGTTGCGGTAATAAGGATAGTAGTCAAATTAAACGAGCTATTAGGAAATATAAATCTCCTCACGGAATAATTATTTCAAATACTACAGAAAATATTGTCAAAGATGATAATATAATTTGTTTACCTTGTGAATTATTTTCTTTCATGTAGAAGATATTGAAAATTTAAATAATTCTCTAGTTCATTGATTTGACTTCATTGTCGCAATCTGTTCGTCACGGCCTTTCAATTTCAAGGTAAATAAAAATGCGATAAATGCAACGATTGCAGCTAAAATTAAACTGACAGTATAACCTAGAATCCCGGAAAATGATGCGATTATTCCTCCAATAAGTGCTCCACCTATCAATTGACCTGCACTTGATAACATATTGACGATTGCTTGGCCTGCTCCTCTTTCGTGAGGTTTTGCTTCTGTCAGTACAATATATCTTAATGGGGCACCGATAATTGTCACCATACCTACGCCAATTAAGCATCCTGCTATGATGAATAATAGGAAGTTATTTGGATATATCGCAATAGCTATTAAACCAATAGCCAGTACTAATGTTCCTATTGCCATAATCTTACGTGAACCGACGGAATCCAGGATTTTACCGAGAATTGGTGCTGCAACTGCATTAGCGCCTAAAATTGGAATTAACATTAGGCTTGCATATTGATTGTTCAGACCCATTGAAAGAATGACTAGGGATGGTATGAATATTGCTGAGGAGTATATTATTCCATAGCATAATGTTTCAATGCATGCGATACTTATTTCTTTGTTTTTCAGCATGTGTATTGGTACAATGGATTCTTCTGCTCTTTTTTCTATTTTCAAAAAGATTGGAATTAATATAATGAATATTATTAAAAAGGGAGCGACATTCAATGACAATAGACTGTTAATGAAATTGCTTGAATCTATTTGATTTAGGCCATAAGCTAAAAATACTGAAAGTAAGCTTAGTATAGCGATTCCCAAATAATCTATTTTTAGTTTTCTTTTATCTTCCAAATCAGGGAGAATATATAATGCAAATATTATTAGAAATATGCTGATTGGGATGTTTATTGTAAAGCACCAGTTCCAACCAAATGGAATTAAGGCTGCACCGACTAATGGACCTCCAATTGCAGAGATTCCAAATACGCTTCCAAGTATTCCTAATGCCTTACCTCTTTCATTTAATGGAAATCCATCACCTACAAATGCCCCTGCTACAGGAAATAGGCCTCCACAGCCAAAGCCCTGTATTATTCTTCCTAAAAATATCAGTTCAATATTGATGGATAGGGCGATTAAACATGATCCTATTCCAAAAAGTATTACGTCCAATATGAAAATCTTTTTTCTTCCATAGAAGTCTGAAAATTTAGCCATAATCGGAGAGCCAATCATGAATGTAATTACAAAGAGTGTAAAAATCCAGCTTGATTCCCTGCTTGTCAGATGGAAACTTTGCTCTATTGAGGGTAACACCGGCCCTATTATTCCGGTATCTAAAGAGCCCATGAATACGCCTATTAAAAATAATAGAAGTATCAGATTTCTTGTTTTTTTATCTAAAGTATTGTTCTCCATAATATTCCGCTGTTATTTCGGTTTATATAAAATTATTTTGTTTCATTAAATTAATTATTTTTCGCCCACATTTTTCTTATCATTATTTAAAAAGTACGATTAATATAATGAAAGTTATATTTTTCACAATTAAAATAATGAAGTATTCATTTAATTATTCGATAGATTTATCCAATTCACCAAGATGTATTTCACGTAAGATAGATTAAATCACAACTAAAGTATCATCTTCTTTCTGTTTTTTAAATTTTCTGAAGGTATATTCCAAGAAGATTACATATGATACTGATATTACGATTTGTGCAAGCAATATTCCGAATAGGACTGATGATCCGTAAGGAATTATGTAATCTAATATGGATATGAATATTATTTGAAGCAAAGCGTATATTATTGTGAATATTAAGTTATAGTAACTTTTACCAAAACTATCCAGCATTTTTGAACCTATTGTTAGGAAAACACGACATAACAGAATAAATGAACCGAATACGGCGATATAGGTAATTGCTAATTCCATGTTATTTATTGAAAATACGCTGTAAATGGCATCCCTGAATGTTATCAATACGATTGAAATGACAAATATCGTTCCTATTGAAACCTTTAGAGCATAGAGATATATATTTTTCAGCTCATTGATATTTTTAGAGCCGAAGATTTGGCCTGCAACACTCATCAATCCTCTGCCGTATCCTATAATTGGAGTAAGAAGTATGTCCTGGAGTTTAATTGAAGTGGAATAAAGCAATACTCCGATTTGGCCTAAATCCCTAAGCAATACTCCATTGATGAAAATAGCTATTGTACAGAATAGGGAATCTATAAGGAAATTAGGAAATGCCACATTCATTATCTCAAAAAATACGTGTTTGTTTAATTTTGTATATCTGAAAGGTAGTGGTATTTGGGTCTTTTTTGAAGCATATAAATAGATAAAAACCACTACTGTAGCAAATGAGGATATGATTGTTGCATATGCTGCACCTTTAACTCCCAAATTAAAATAAAATATCAAAATAGGATCCAATATAAGGTTTAGTATATTTCCGCATATGATTATGATGGTAGGTCTTCTTGAATCCCCCTCGGACTGTAATGTTTCAGAAAAGAAATTCGGCAGAATAAAAAATATTGAAAGCATACATAAAGGAGTTAAATACATTAATGTTAATTCAATGCATTTGTCCAATTTTGAAAATATTAAAATATCGCCTAAAAATGGCGTACAAATAAGTATAATCAACCAAATTACAAAACAAAAAACCATTCCATGAAAAATGGCCTTATATGCATTGTTGTAGTCTTTTGCACCAATTGATCTTGACATCAGGGAATTTGTTCCTTGTCCTATTGAATCCCCCATGGCTGAAATCAATGTAAAAAACGGTATTGAAACACTCACTGCATAAAATGAGGAAGCATCCAATCTGGAAACCCAAAATAGGTCTATCATACCATATATTGCATTGAAAAGAACAAAGCACATTATCGGTACTGAGAGTTTCCAAAATGATTTTTTTGGAGAAGACACCATATCAATACGTAAATTGTTTCCCTCATTCATACAATAAATTTTATAGTTTATATGATATATAAACTCATTTAATTATTATGATATTTGTAAGGATATTGGACAAAATGTTTAACAATGTTCAATTTCAAGATATAGTAATAGCACTGTTTTTTAGTTGTTCTTTTCTTATTATAACATTTTAATTTTTACTTAAAAATAAAGAGCAGTTCAAAATTATTTTCTAAATTATGAACAATATGGGGTGCAAAAATTGGAAATATCTCCTGCTGGTGCATAAAATTCAAAATTATTATAATAATTACACTTAATTTTCTATCAATGCTTTTTGATACTATCTCTATGAATGACTCTTTCAAAAACTTTGTTGATTTGAAATTTTTTAATGAAAATTAGTTTGTAATTTTTAATTTTGCTTAAAAATAGTTAAATTTAATAAATAGGTGGAGTAAAAGTTTTTATTATGCCTAACCAAAAAACAAATACTCCAAATACTATTTTAGATGTTAAACAATATATATTTTGTGATTTTAATGATGGATTAGTCCTTTCAAATCCTCGTTTTGTGAAAATTTTT
>JAILDN010000089.1 GCA_024689425.1 Methanobrevibacter sp. | reverse complement strand
ACCATATAAATTAAAATAAAGAAAAGAATAACAAAGGTGACAAACTATGAGCTTTAAAGAAAAATTAGACTATAAAAAGAAGCTAATTATAGGAATTATTGTTTTAGTTATCGGATTTCTTTTCATCTGGTTTACATCAGGAATGGCACGAACAGGCCTTGTACCTATGGGTGTTGTTAATTATTCCTTATATATGTCCATATTCTTATTAATACCAAGTATCCTGTTATTGATTCCATCCAGGAATGAACAGACAACTAAAATAATCAAATATATCATATATGCAGTTTTGGCAATATTCATCATATACTGCTTGCTTTGTATGCCTGCCACTTCAGGACCATTTTTCGTATATTTCGTCATTGCAATATTGTTTATATTGATAAATATGTTCTGTAATTATATTAGATAAGGTTCAACATCTAAATCCTGCCTTTGATTTATTCAAGGGTAGGAAAAATACTTTTTTTATTTTCCAAATTTCAAATTTAACACTTTTCATCACAACAGTATTTTCCGCATCATCAACCACCAATTTAATTCAAAAGACATAGTAGTATTCATTACTTTCACTGTGAACTGTACCATATAATTAGTGGTAATTTAACTCTAACACAATAGCTACATAATCTAAACACAATCGGTCAAAAAGAATATACGTGTGAGAGTTAATTTTTAAAAACTTTTAAAAAAAAAGAAAGTTCAATCATCATTGTTTTTACGAATAATCTCTTTCAGCTCGGCAATCTCATCAGTCAAATCATCAATCTTCTGATTGTTCTTCTCAACTTGAGAGGTCAAATCATCAACCTTTTCGGTCAGTTGAATGATGCGAAAGCTTCCCTCTTCCAAAAGATTATCCATGAAATAAGTAGAAATAGCTCCTGTAATAGCACTGAAAATAAATACCCCGACAATCAACAGAATCAGGCTTACAATCTTACCATAGACCGTATTTGGAGTGATGTCACCATAACCGACAGTAGTTAAACTTACGACAACAAACCACAGGTCATCAAAGAGGTTGTTCATTCCAGGGTCTACCAGATAAAGGCTCAATGTGGATCCGATTACGATTAAAAGGAAAACGGCCAAAATCTCATCAAGACGTGTATTTTTAAGGAATTTTCCAATCAACTCAAAGTATTCACTAATTAAAAACAGCACCCTGAATATCTTTATCAGCCTCAAGTATCTTAAAATCATAAACGGAGACAATATAATATCAAATGGGATTGATGCAATCAGCTCTATCCAGTTATCCTTGAAATACTGCTTTCTATCATCAGCTTTAAATAGTCCATAGAAGAAGTCGAAAAGCAATACTACACAGGTCATGATGTCGAAAAGAAGAATTTTATCATATATATTAGCGGAAACGTCAAAAACTAGTGAATATGTTATCAGGACTACATCGACAATAATGAGCAGACTTATTATTATCTTAGTAACGTTTAAAAACTTTTTTTTATCCACAATATCACCTAATAATCTTCACTTGAGTTTGTATCCACATTGCATGCAGAAGTTGGAATCAGCATCGACATTCACTCCACAGTTAGGGCAGTAATTCAAATGCACCTCCGCATTCGGACTTGGAGTTTCGGATGGAATTGATTCCTTTTTGGCTTTCAAAAGAGCGGCGGACTCGTGTAACTTGGACTTTTTAGGAGTCTTGTTCAAGCCACCTTCAATCATAGCCTTAACAAACTGTCCGTTTAATTTGAAAAAATATTCTTCATTATCAAAAGTATATGTGAAGAAAAACTTGTCTATGCCAACGAAATATTCGGATTTCTGTTTGCTTTTCCTTTGAAGTTTTATTCCATTGTTATATGGAGTTACACCCGTTATCTGAGAAATATTAACATCAACATTTTTCTTTTCTCCGGAATAGATGAATCTCTTACTGGTTATGATTATCTCACCATGGTCAACATTCTTGATGACTTCATGGGATTCGCCCTGTGACGTTGAAACCCCAAAACCGTGTGATCTGCTTCCTCGCCTATGGCTGGTTCCATAATGGGCGGAGTTGGTAACTCTAACGCTTTTCGGTTCATTCAAGTCTACGATATTTCCTGTTTTGAAGATGATTCTTTCATCCTTTTTCAACAGGATATCTGCCTTTTTATTGAATATTGTATTTCCGGATTTAAAATGGTCAATCAACAGTGAATACATCTGGTCGTGCTTTTCGCCGAAAGTGATGTCTGAAGTTGAAATCATGTCCCAAACGTTTTCGCCATAAGTCTCGCCAACAAATGGAGTATACTTGTCATTCACAGAGGAACTCAACTTGAAAGCATTTCCTTCCTTTTTAAATTCGCATCCGTCAGCCAGATATTTTGTCATTATCATTCCATTTTTAACGAAATCCATTTTTTCACCTTAAATGGTTGTTTTAAATGCTTCGACCGCATTGAGGACAGAAGGTATCGCTTTCACTCAGCGGGGTCTTACATTCAGGACAGACTTTTGAAGAAATCATTTTTGATTTCAGCTCAAAAAACTCCTCTTCTGTAAGATATCCTTTTTCAAACATCTCAACAAGCTTTAATAGCTCGTCTGCATTGGAGGTATCTGAAGAAGCAGTCTCCGGAACAACATCAGGAACCTTTTCCTCTTCAATTGTCCTGCTTTCGCTTCGCCTAATCAACTTGAAGAACTCATCTTCCAGATACTCATTCTTTTCCTTTCTTGAATATCCACCTTTAAGGGCGAATTTAATCTGAATTTTCTGATATCTTTCCAAATTAATGTCAATGAAATCATCATCTGCCCTTTCAACAGATAAAATAGAATCAATAGGAATTTCCAAATCACCGCCACCTTCCACGGCTTTCTTAAATATGATTTTAGAATCAACTACCTGCATCAGCGTGGTTAAAAAGAGCTTTTTGTCAGGGCCGACTTCAGTGAGGATTCCTGCAGTTTGAAAATAGTCTGTTTCGTTGATTTTCAAGCCGAATTCTGGAGTAATCAGATTGACGCTGACTCCTTCATCAAAGTCCCAGAGGCCTTCGTCCTTTATGAATTTTTCACGGGTTTTGGCACTTGTCTCTTCCAGTTTCCAGCGATAATCACTTGCATATTCAGGACCCATGTATATGTCAATGTCTTCCT
>JAILDN010000087.1 GCA_024689425.1 Methanobrevibacter sp. | reverse complement strand
TCTAGGAGCTCTGATAGTCCTTTTAACATTTTTTACATTTCTAAGTGGAATTGTGTAAACTCTTTCCATGATAAATCCCCCTTATAATTTAAGGCTGTTTCTTCTCCAATGTCTAGGTTTAGGTCTGTATCTAAGTTTACGGTTAGTTTTAGCATAAGCCCAGATTGGAATTCTCCTATTTTGTTTGTTTGCTTTTGCCATTCTTAATTTTCTTGCTAATGGTTTATTTCTACTCATTTTCTCACCTGTGAATAAAGTATAATAATTATTTTTTATATCCTATAACTCGAGTTTGATAATGTTCTGGAAATATATCTAACGAATTTCCTCCTTTTTCATCAATTAAAGTCCTGATTTCAACCTCATAATCAGAGCTATTGTCTTTATTGCTTTTTTCATGAGATATTTCGAATAAATTTGATGTTATTAATTTAACAGATTTGTGACCAAAACTATCTAAATTAATGTATTGAACATTTTTTCTATCTTCAAGACTTCTAATTTGATTAACATTAAGTTTAGGAGTTCTATCATCCCTTCTTGTTCCATCGGCTATTATATCGTATTCATCAGCAATATTTTCAACAACACTTTCATGAATGAATTTTATCCCATCATTAGGAAAACCATCATCCATAATCATGTTACAAGTTTTATCTAAAATCTCAAAATCTAAATCTAAGACTTTATGAGTAAAACCCAATGATTTTGCTGATTTACTAGCAGGAATATATGAATCATAAACACCAAAATTTGCTGTACATAATTCAACATCAAGACCTAATCTCTTAAGCATTACTGCCATAAAAGACGAATCTTTACCACCACTATACAATACACCAGCTTTCATGGACATTATTTCCTTGTAATTTTGATCTCCCTTTTCTGACCAGCTATCTGTCTTAGAAGAACCTTAATTTGTTCATCAGTGACTTTTCCTCTTAAACTACCAGCTTGAGCAGATTGAATCAATTGAAGTTCAATATTATTAACAAGTTCTGGTTTTGTCAATTTAAGGTTAGCTAATCTGTTACGAGCTTCAGAAGTTAAAATCTGACCTAAAATTTGTTTTTTCTGAGCTTCGAATTGTGCTTGTGCTTCTTGCTGTTGTATTTGAGCCATTTGTTGCTGTTGCGCTTGCTGTTGCTGTGCAGCAGCTTGTTGAGCTTGCAACTCAGCCATTCTTTTTTGACGAATTTCATCAAGATCGCTCATATCAAACTCTCCCATATAAATTAGTATTTTGCAAGTTCAGAATATAACCTAATGTTTTCTCCTTAAAGAGGTAATTAGTGAGTCTACAGCTTCGCCTAAATCTTCTTTGTGTAATGAAGAAAGTGATTCGAATACTGGTTTAGAATGTTTTTCTTTAATATCATCACTAAATTCTTTAATTGCTTTTGATAAATGCTCATGTTCTGCATCTATTTTTGAAACTACATTAAGTAATTCTTCTTTATCCTCATCATCTATTTTAGAATTATTTTCTATAGATGAAGTTAATTTACCGATAAACTCAGCATGGAAATTATTTTCAGATCCAGATTGATTATCGAATTTTGCAAGTTCAGGAATATCTTTAATGATTTCACCAGAAGTTTTATCTAAAAAGGATCTTCCTTTAGGAGAAACAATTCTTCCCCCTTCAACTTTTTCAACTAAACCTGCATCTTCTAATTGGTGAAGAGCATTTCTAATAATAGCTCCACTACCTTTTCTAAATACTTCAGGAGTTACACCACGGTCTTTTTTACCACCGTAGAAAGTTCTTAAACTCATTACTCCAACAGGTCCATCCATGTACACTCTTCTAATGATAGATGCACATCTTACATACCACCAATCAGCATTTTCTGGTTTTCTTTCTTTATGAACACCAGTTTTAACAAAATTGGACCATGCAGGGGAATTGATTTTATCATTTTCTTTAAATTCTTCTGCGACTTTTTTAATTAATAAATCTGCAGGTACATCAAATACAGTAGTCATATTAATTCTCCAATATTTTATTAAATAATTGTCCTCTTAATCCACTGTAAATTTAAGACCTAAAAAAATAGGGCCTGT
>JAILDN010000066.1 GCA_024689425.1 Methanobrevibacter sp. | reverse complement strand
CTTCTTTTAAACAGAGAGTATCCAAGTTTACCTGACTTTTTAAAGAGAAGATTTACCAGAATCATCTATCCCTTTATCTTCTGGATTATTCTTATTTTAGGACAGCTATATTATCATGGATACAACACTACATTCATGTGGCATGTTTTCATAGGCGAGCCTTCAATCACATGGTATTTCTGGACACTGATTGGAATCTATCTGTTCATACCAGTTATCAATTCATTCATTAAGGATTATGGCCTGAAAGGCGCTGAATACTTTTTAGCAATTTGGTTCATTACAATGATTTTAAATACTTTCCACAGCTATCCGTTATGGAGCTATTTCAATCTGGACATGTTTGCCGGCTTTATCGGGTATCCGATACTCGGTTATTGGCTTGCCAATAAGAAATTCAAGCTGAATGACAAAGGTGTTTGCATTTTAGGATTATTGATACTCATTGTTTCACTGGCCGTTTTCGTATACTGCGGCTATTCAAGGCTTGATTATCTCTCACCAAGATACTTAAACATTACAAATATATTCATGGGAATCGGAATGTTTTTATTTATCATGTATCTGGATAAATTAAATGTTTTCAATTCAATTAAAGACAATTTCATTGGAAAGGCAATCATATCATTAAGCGTGTGCAGTTACGGCATGTACTTTTCACATGTAATTGTTGTAAAGGCACTGTCATACCATAATCCCGGATCCAACCTGCTATTTCCTCTAATGTTTGTGCTGATAGTATTTCTAAGCTGGCTACTTCCATATATCCTAAGCAAAATACCTTACGTTAAAACATTCAGCGGCGTTTAATTGAAATAACTTTCAAAATAGCATGGCCTTCACTTCATGTACAGTACTTTCCAATGACCGGAATCCTTTTTAATCCAAGCAAAATTAACCAGGATATTACAAACACCGCAACGGACATCACAATAATGGCAATGCAAATCTCAATACCCGAATGGGTCCATCTTATGAAGAATGGGGAGAGATAAAACATAATCAAGTAATTAATCAGATACATCCCATAACTCACATTGCTAACAGAAACAATGCCCTTTCTACAGGACTTGAAATTCAAATGCTTGAATATTATGAAGAGTGAGCCTGCCTGAAGTATTTCAAAGATACCTACATCAACCCATGAGCTCAGGATTGAGGATTGCGTTGCAGCATAGTCCAGAGCAGAATTTCTAGGAATGACCGCACCGGTTTCAAGCATTTTAACAAAAGTGGCCGCCACAAACACAACAGCCATCAATATCATGAGCTTCTTTGGATCCATTTTAAAGTCCTTAACTGATAAATAATAGCCAAAAACCAAATATCCTATTGGAGCGACAAAGAAATTCAAGTTAAAGTAATGCTTTATATGGAAAAATAAAGTCAATTGATAGAAAATTGCCGCAAGGATGAAAACCCCTATGAAATATTCTATTTCTTTTGTTGACGCATTCAAAACGAATTTATTTATAATCGGAACAGCCAGATAAACGCCGAAAATCATCCAGAAATACCAGCTGTGTGAGAAAATATCAAATGAAAATGTCCTGCTTGTAAATAGCGAAAGAATAAATTCAAGAACGACATAAAACAGAAACGGATAAATAATCCTAGTTAGTCTATGCTTTAAAAAATAATTAAGTTCAACGTCCCGATTTAAAAGAAGCGCACCGCTCAACATTAGAAATATTGGAACAGCATATCTTACGATTTCAGAAAACATGTAAATATACATACCATTTACCTGTTCACCATGATGCCATAGCTGAAAGACATGTATTGCAATAATACCGAATATTGCAAGGACTCTTAAATTGTCATAGTATTCAATTCTATTTTTGAATTATATCACCAGGATAACTTGAATAATATTATTTTTGAACAATATGATTTATAATTTTAATCAATGATAAATTAGATAAACCAACAGTTCTTGCTGTTTAACTGGTGGAAAATATGCATACACTCAAAAAGATGGGGTGAAAGTTATTCCAAACGGTTGTCTTAGGTAGTGCGAAAATTATAGCCTGGAAAGTTTGTGGGAAAAACAAAAGTAACAGCAATATCGCAATAGTACTAAAAGAAAGTTAACACAACTACAGAAATGACATAAGATTTAAACAATTAAATCTCAAAGAGTAAATACAAATTAAAACAAAAATATCGTCATGAATAAAAAATATTTAATTATTGCAATAATAGCTATTATAATTATAGTTGTTGTGGGCATTTTCGCATTCACAAACAATACTTCCAGTTCAGGCGGTGTTTCAGTTAATGCAAATGCCTTGGAAAAACACGGGGCTTTAAATGTCACCGGGAACTCACAACAGGCAAGTAACGGTCTTTATACAACCAATTCAAGTGATGCAAATGCCGTTTTAGTGAATAAATCCGGAATTTTAAAACTAACTGACTCTATAGTTAACAAAACCGGCGATACTAAAACCAGTGGGGATGATGCTGACTTTTATGGTGTTAACTCTGCTGTTTTAGTTAGAAATGGCTCTCAATTGACAATTGAAAACACGGAAATTATTACTAATTCCAAGGGTTCCAATGGAATTTTTGTAACCAATCCTACCTCAAACCAAGGTGGTGGGGGCGGAGCAGCTCCCGGTGAAGGTGGAACACCTCCTGGTGAAGGTGGATCATCTTCAGGTCAAGGCGGAACACCCCCAACTCTTCAAAGAACCGCGCAGGAATCAAACGCTACAAAAGCTGTTATTAAAAACGTGAAAATTACAACCTATAAGGACAAATCCCGTGGTCTTGATGCTACTTTTGGCGGAATAATTGAAGCTGAAAATGTTGAAATCAACACTAACGGCGGAAGCTCTGCTGCTGTTGCAACTGACCGTGGTGAAGGCAATATTACCGTTAAAAATTCAATTTTAAACACTGGCGTTAGTCAAAAAGCTGGCAGAGGCTCTCCTTTAATTTATTCTACCGGAAACATTACTGTTGAAAACAGTAAAGGTACATCTTTTGTTTCTCAGATTGCATGTATTGAAGGTAAAAACTCAATTACTTTGAAAAACTGTAATTTTAACGGTTTTGGAGAAGGTAATCGTAAAGATGGCAACAATTATGTTGATTTAGGTGGTATTTTCATTTATCAATCCATGAGTGGAGATGCTAGTGTTGGAACTTCCTATTTCTATTGCGAAGGCTCCACATTATCCATCAATTCATCTTCCAACTATTACAAGACCGCTCCAATGTTTCATGTAACCAACACAAAAGCCAACATTTACTTAAAATCATCTACCTTTAACTTCGGAAGCGGAGTGCTGTTTAATATTTCAGGCCAAAGCCAATGGGGTAATGTTGGTTCCAACGGTGGAGACGTCAATTTAACTACAGATAACATGAAAATGTCTGGAGACATTATTGTTGATGCCATAAGCTCCTTAAACTTCAACTTAAAAAATACTAATTTTGAAGGAGCAATTAACTCCACAGGCAATACTAGCGTTAGCATTGACAGCGGTTCAACCTGGACTTTAACTGGCGACAGTAATGTTACAAGCCTTCAAAACAATGGAAAAATCAATTTAAACGGCCATAAACTTTATGTTAATGGTGTTGAATATAAAGGATAGAAATTTAAACTTTCTATCTTTTTTATTTTTTTAAAAATAGTAAAATTAGGGGTTTGTTAACTCCCTAACAGTTAAATCCTGCATCATAAACTTCTTTTAGCACATCAGGTTGGCTTTTAGCATCTCCAACAACAGTAAAGACCGCTTTTTCTGTCGGATTTTTTGAAAAGCCAATAAAGCTTCTGATACCTGTGAGAGCATCTCCGTTTGATGAACCGACTGCAGTTATGATATAGTAATCCTTATCCTCCAGATAGTTGAATATCGGATAGCATCTGTCGAAAAACATCTTTAGGGTTCCTGTCATTTCGTAATAGTAGATTGGAGTTGCATATACTATCACATCAGCTTCCATCATGTCATCTAAAATAATTGAGATTTGATCTTCCTGGTAACATTCCCTTTCAGGAGTTTTGCATCTCATACATGCCTTGCATGAATCGAATTCAATTTCTTCAAGGAAGTATTTTACAGCATCGTTTCCCGCTTCTTTTGCTCCTTTTACAAACTCATCACACAATGTATCTGAATTTCCACCTTTTCTTGGTGAAGAACTTATCACAACTACTTTTTTTGCCATTTATCTCACTTCTGTCACAATTTTTTTAAAGTTGCATAATCTTTTTGAAACACCCATTTTTGAGAAATATGCAACTGATACAATAGTCATTATATGACCTGGTTAATTAATAGTTTTTCATCAGTTAAAATGTTTACCTACAAAAAATAATATAAACAAACAAAATCAAAATATATAACATTATAAGTTATTGAAGGTAAATATATGAAAAAACCTATTGTTGCAATTACAAGACCTCGAGATAGGGCTAAAAAAGCTTGTGAAATTGTAGAAAAATTAGGAGGAAGTGCAATACTTGCACCAACACTTGATTTACAGCCGGTTAACACCGATTCCCTGAAAAATCTAGTGGAAAATAAAAATTCATTCGATTGGATTGTCTTTACCTCCCCAACTACAATAAACTCACTTGACATGTTTTATCCGGATTTCTTTGATGATTTAGAATGTAAAATAGCAGTCATTGGAAACAAGACCGGTTCCCTGCTTACAAAAAGAGGCATTGATGTCGATTTGATGCCGGAGGATTTTACTGCTGAAGGATTGATTGAGGAATTTACAAATCAAAACATTACAGAAAAAAAGATTGGAATTCCACGCACAGCCTCTGCAAGAGATACCCTCCCAAAAGGTTTGGAAGCACTGAACAATGAAGTCACACTGGCTGAAGCATATAAATCACTCTTTCCAATGGATGATGAAAGCGTGAAAAAATTAATCGGAAAAATCGAAAACAAAGAAATTGATGCAATTACATTTACAAGCCCGTTGACAGTTCACAATTTCCTTAAGATTTCTGAAAACAAGGAAAAACTGGCAGAACTCTTATCCAATAATTTGTTGACTGTTTCAATAGGTCCTATTACGGGAAAGGTCCTGGATGACTATAATATCACCAATATTTACCCTGACACTTACACGGTTCCAGATATGATGAAATTATTATTCGAAGTATGGAGAGATTCTAATGGAAGATAAAATAAGTATAATCTTACCGATTTTTAATGTTGGAGACCATTTGAGAGGAGGAATAGACTCATTAATCAACCAGACAATAGGAAATGAAAACCTGGAAATAATAATGGTTAATGACTGCTCAACAGACGGTTCAGACAAGATTATTGACGAATACGCCGAAAAGTACGATTGTTGTGTTGCAATTCATCATGAACAGAACTCCGGAGCAGCATACACACCACGTAACACCGGCCTTAAAGCATGTACCGGCGATTATATAATGTTTTTGGACCCTGACGACAGATACACTCCAGATGCCTGTGAAGTCCTGTACAATGCAGTAACAGAAAATGATGCTGATATGGCTTTCGGAAGATTCAGAAGAATATTTGAATATGGAGGCTACGTTCAGGAATCCTACTCACCATATCCTGATGATTTGGAATCTGCATATCCCGATGAAACATTCGAAACTGCTAACTTTTTAAACGTTCCTGATTTCCTATGGGATAACGTTTTGGAACGTATCTTATACGGCAAGGATTTGGAAGTTACCTACAAAAGAGACAAGCCGATTGACAAAATTATTGTAGACGATATTGAACAGGAACCTGATTTATTAAAGATTGCTCCTTCAGTCTGGAGTAAAATCTATAAAAGAGAGTTGTTAATGGATAACAACATCACTTTCCAGCCGTTCATTTCAGGAGACGATATGGCCTATACTCTAGAAACCCTATTGAATGCCAATGGAATTGTCCTTTTAAACAATTTCATGTGCTATGACTACTACGTTCGTGATTTACCTGACGACAAGTCCATTACAAATAATGTAAATGTCAGACTGCTTGACGAACTGATGGAATCCTACATTTACTGTAGAAAATTAACTGAAGGATACTCAAAAGAGGTTCAAAACGTATCAATCAATCCTCATTTATTATATTGGGCAAATACCTGGAAAAAAGCTTCATTTACAAAAGAGGAAAACCAGTTACTCTTGAGTAAAGTAAATCAGCTAAAGGAAATACATCAAACTGACAGAAAAACCAAAATGCTTTTAAGTTCAATATCTAAAGCTATAGAAACTTCAATTAAAATGTCAAGGGAGTGAAAACATGGAATTTGATTATGTGATTGTTGGAGCTGGCCTTTCAGGATTGACATTGGCTGAAAGAATTGCAAATGAATTGGATGAAAAAGTACTCATCATTGAAAAAAGGGACCATATTGGCGGAAATGTATATGATTTCTATGACGATGGACTATTGATTCAAAAATACGGCCCACATATCTTCCATACTAAAGAAAAAAGTGTTTACGATTACTTGTCAAAATTTACAGAATGGATTGACTATGAACATAGAGTCTTAAGTTATGTTGACGGGAAACTCGTACCTATGCCAATCTGCATAGATACCTTAAATGCATTGTATGATTTGGATTTGGATGAAAATTCCATGCGCGAATGGATTGACGAGAACAAGGAAGACATTAAAGAAATCAAATCTTCAGAAGATGTTGTTTTAGCTAATGCTGGTCGCGATATCTACAATAAGCTATTTAAAAATTACACCGAAAAGCAATGGGGTACTTCTGCGGCTAATTTAAGCCCGTCTGTTATTTCAAGAATTCCTTTCAGATTCAATCATGACAACAGGTATTTTGAAGATGCATATCAGGGAATGCCGAAGGAAGGATTCACTAAAATGTGTGAAAACATGATTAAATCTGACAATATCCATGTTGGACTTAAGTCAGACTACAAAGATTATATTGACAAAATAAATTACTCTAAAAAATTAATCTATACAGGTCCTATAGACTATTTCTATGACTATAAATATGGGGAATTACTCTATAGATGCTTGAATTTTGTTTATGAAATCCTAGATATTGATTCCTATCAGGATGTTGCTGTTGTCAATTATCCCAATGACCCCTACTTTACTCGAATCACCGAGTTTAAGAAGTTAACGGCTCAAGACATTAAAGGTAAAACCGCCATTATGCGTGAATATCCTGGTTTCAACGGAGAGTTATGTTACCCTTACCCAACACAGGAATATCTGGATAAATTCAAATTATATGAAGCGGAAATGGAAAAAGAGGAAGATGTTATATTTACCGGCAGATTAGCTAAATACAAATATTACAATATGGATTTAGTTGTTAAGGACGCCTTAGAAATATTTGAAAAGGAGATTAAATAATGATTACAATTTGGCCACAATACTTAAATAAAAACTTAAGTTTAAGCGAAGGAAGAAAAATATCTAAAGAAATAGCTGTTACAAACCCTACAATCTCTGATATTGAAAGAGCTTTAAAAAGATTAGGATTTACTTATGAAATTGAAAGGGATAAAGCTTATCCTGGAAAATGGTATGAAAAATCAGGCCGCGCTTTGGTTGAATATGATAATACAAAACTAGAACTCATTAAAGAAATTAGTTTAAAAATCAAAGAAATCAGGAAATGATTGAAATGGAAATTCCTGAATTAATGGCGAGTCAATACCGTGAAGCCAAAGAGTTGATTGAAAAATCAAATGACATTAAAGTCTATTCACATATTGACTGCGATGGAATATGTTCAGGTGCCATCTTATCAACGATTCTGGATAGGCTTGAAAAGCCTCATGAAATCGAATTCGTTAACCTGGATGTCCTGGACAATATTGATTTGACACATGAACTGACTATCTTTTCAGATTTGGGTTCCGGCCAGCACATTGACACCAAAGCAACCAAAGACAATAATATTTTAATTTTAGATCATCACCCTCCATTAAGAGACTTGAATTATAAGGACAGTAAAGACTTTACCTTTTTAGAAATCAATCCAATCCATCATGGCATCGACGGGTCTTATTATGTTTGCGGCGGAGGATTGTGTTATTTCCTTGCTAAAGAATTCGGATACACTGATTTGAGCTGGATTGGAATATTAGCTGCTATTGGAGATATGCAGAACACTCAAACAGGACATTTTGAAGGTTTAAATGAGATTATTCAGAATGATGCTATAGAGGAAGGGTATTTGGACCTGATTAAAAGTGACTTGAATATTTATGGGCGCAATACCCGCGAACTATTCATTGCACTGTCTTATTTTAGTGATGTTAAATTGCCAATAACAAACAATCAAAATGAGGCAAAAGCACTTTTAGATGAATTGGGAATTGATTCCACACTGCATAGAGTTACACCTGAAGAAAAAGATGTTTTGGAAAAAATTGGCATTTTATGTGAAGAATCCGAAGATTACACATTAACAAGACAAGATAGGGCAATATTGAATAAAGAATTTGAATCAATTGAAAAGGCACAGACATTACCAATATATTTTAATAAAGACGAAGCTATGATTCTTTTTAGCATTAAGCAAAGATTGAAAAGAAAAACCCTTTCAGATTTGACTATTGAGGAAAAAGGAAAACTATACAATGCCCTTAACCGCATGATTATTAATGAAGTACCAAAAAGGTACTATGAGCACATTCCTAAAATATTGATTGGAGATTCCTATACATTTCTCATGGAAGACCCTGCAAGTTTTTTAAGGGACGGTGCTGAATTTTCAACTGCAATGAACGCATGCGGAAGAAATAATGAAGAAAAGATAGCTATGGAAGTTTTGAAAGGCAATCGTGATTGGGCACTAATAGAACTTGAAGAGATAAGCAGAAAGCACCGTTATAATCTGGCCACATCAATGGAAAAGGTGGCTGGAGGAGATAGAATTGTCGAACTTGAAAACCTCCAATACTTTGATGGGACTGGAATCAAACCTGAAATTGTAGGAACAATAACAGGAATGATTTTAGGTTATTGTAACTGGAGAAAACCTATTATTGGATTTACACAAATAGAAGGCTCTGATGGACTAAAAATATCTTTAAGATGTTCACGTTTCCTATCTTATGACGGAATTCATTTTGGAAATATTATTCGTGAAGTAGCCCAAAATCTTGGAGGAAGTGGTGGAGGCCACGCAATGGCCTGTGGTGCATACATACCGATTTCTAAAAAGCAAGAATTTCTAGATGAATTCAACAATAAACTAAATGGACAACTATCAATATAAATTTATATATTAATAAAGATAAATTTAAAAATATAATCAAAATTGAGGAATGAATTGATATGAAAGCATTTAAAAAGAGAGGTGCATTAACTCATTTTCAGATATTGAGTGAAATTTCTAAACAAAACCCCCATCTCAAACAAAAAGATTTGGCTGAAAGTTTAGGTATCACAATACAGGCTGTTTCAGAAAATATCAAAACTTTAATTGAGTTAGGATACATCACTTCAAAAGATGGTAGGTCACCATATAAAATAACCCAAAGTGGGATCGATAAAGTAAAAAGAGATGCAATTAGTTTAAGAAAATATTCTGATTCTGTTTTAGAAACTATGAATCATTATAAAACTGTTTGGCCGGCTATTGCAGATGAAGACTTGAAAAAAGATGATACTGTTGGTCTTTTCATGCGTGAAGGTATTTTATATGCCCATAATGCAGAAGAAAATGCAACAGGTGTTGTATTGGAAGATACTGAAGCTGGTTCTGATGTAGCTTTAACTAATTTAACCGGTTTAATTGACATGACTGTTGGCGAAGCAACCGTTATTAACATACCAACCATCAAAGAGGGAGGATCTGAAGCGGCAGACCTTGAACTAATCAAAAACGTTTATGATACCGGTACTAAAAACGGTGAAAAGATTGATAAAATAGCTGTTGCAGGTACTATTTCAAGAGTTGTTGCGAATAAACTTGATTTGAATGTAGATATTGAATTTGCCGCCCCACAAGCAACTGCAAATGCTGCACGTAAAGGATTGAATGTCTTGGCATTATGCGTTGGGGATATGACCAAATCATTTGTGCGCGAACTTGAAGCAGAAAAAATTAAATATAATATTATTGATGGAAGAAAATAATTAATTTTCCCTTATTATTTTTAATAAAGCTGCTGCAACTTCAATTGAATCCATTTTAGATGATGAAACAACCTTAACATAATCATCTAAATCATTATTTTCAATTAAATTTTTAACCTCATCCATTACCTTTTTATTTTTAATATGCTCAATTTCTTCAAAACTAGGAATCTTTTTAGTTTTAATATTTAAGTTATGAATTTTCCTGATTTTAACCAGATCATGGGATTCATAGTTAGATACAAGATTAAATGCATAACCGGAAGTCCCTGCACGGGCAGTACGTCCAATCCTGTGAATGTAATCGTCTGGATTTTGAGGAATGTCATAATTAACGACAACCTCAACTTCACTGACATCAATGCCGCGAGCCGCAATATCACTTGCCACCAAAATAGAGATATTTCCATTTCTGAATTTATTCATTACCTTATCTCTAACTTTTTGAGTCATATCTCCATGAATGCTATCCACTTTATATCCTCTGCGTTTTAAGTTTCTATAAACAAAATCAACCCTTCTACGAGTATTGCAGAATATTAACCATAAATTGAAATCATAATATTCAATTAATTTACATAAATCATCGATTTTATCCAGGTCATCACTTTTAAATAAAACCTGTTTAATTTTTGGAATTGTCTTTTTGCTGTCGGATATCTTGATGAATTTTGGATTATTCTGATACATTCTAGTAATCTTTTTAATCTCATCAGGCATTGTTGCTGAAAACAGCAATGTTTGTCTTTGTTTTGGTGTATATCTCAATATCAATTCAATATCTTCCCTAAACCCCATATCCAACATTTCATCCGCTTCATCCAAAACAACAGTTTCGACACCAATTAAGTCCAGTGTTCCTCTTTCAATGTGGTCTATTACCCTGCCCGGTGTTCCAACGACAATGTGGACTCCCTTATTTAATACGCGGATTTGCCTTCCGATTGCTTGTCCGCCATAAACTGCCAATATTTGAACCTTATCCATATCACGAGCTAATTTTTTAATTTCATCAGCAACCTGAATACACAATTCCCTTGTCGGACATAAGATAATTGCTTGTGGTGACTTATCAGGAATGAAAATCTTATTTAATAATGGAATACCGAAGGCCAATGTCTTTCCTGAACCGGTTTGAGCTTGACCAATAATATCCCTTCCATCCAAAGCATCCGGAATAGCTTTATTTTGAATCGGAGTGAGCCTTTGAAAACCCATCTTTTCAATGGCTGTTTTTATATCCTCATTAATTTTTAAATCATTGAAATTCATTAGTTTAATATTTGGAAAAATTATTATTTATAATTTAAATATTTTAAAAAACTAATAGTATATTACTAAATGGGGATATTTTTATGGATAAGTCATCACTTGAAAATGTGGTTAATGATATTAACACTGAAGAAATCATAAAAGAGAAATTAGAAGCCAAAATCTCAGCTGAAATTGACCTGAGAATAGAGTCTGGAAATTATGATAATTACATTAACAGTGAAGTCGAGAGAAGAATGCAGACTGATGAAGTTAAAAAAATCATCCAGAATCAAGTTGAAGAACAGGTGAAAGTCAAATTGGCTGAAGAAATGGCTGAACAGGTTATTGAGGACGTCGATGAAATTCTATACACCCGCGAAGACGGTGAAACAATCAATGAGAGAGGAATCGATATTGGACTTGCTCAAGGCCGTGAAGAAGGAATTGAAATCGGCTTAAAACAAGGTCTTGAAAAGGGAAGAAAAGAAGGGATTGAAATTGGCCGTGAAGCCGGCTATGAAAAAGGCCTTGAAGAAGCCGGACAGGTTTCATACCAAAGAGGACTTGAAGTTGGACGTAAGCAAGGTCTTGAACGTGTTGCCCGCACAATGTATAAAGACAATTATCCTCTAGAAGAAATTACAAAGTTGACTGGGCTTGTTTTGAAAAGACCTACCAAAAAATAATCTGAAAACTATGAAAAATAAATCCATTATAACGCAAAAGTACCCTAAGGAAAATCATCCTACAATAAAAGGTATTCAAATAATTGAAGGTAAAAACAATTTTCCCATTAGCTGGCTCAACCAACAAGGATATTGTGAATACCAGATATATCTCCAGTACATGAAAGGCATAGAAACATCACCTACAAGTGCAATGATAAAGGGAACCGAGGTTCACAACCAACTAGAAGAGAAATTCAGTGAGACTGCAACACCAGCAACATTCGATGAAGTAGTTGAAATGTCAAAAAGCGAAGCCACAATTACCAGAGAATGTTTTGTAATCTCCCCAGAATATGGAATAAGAGGATTTATCGATGAAATCTGGATGATGCCTGAAGAAATTGTTATAATAGATGACAAACCCGGTATGAAAGCATTTCCATCTACAATAAATCAAGTAAGAGCATATTGTCTTGCCTTTAAAAGTATGACAAATGATACAAGGACAATAAAAGGTGGATTAAGACAAAGAGGTACAGATAACATCTTTTGGAGTGAAAAATTTGATGCGAATATTGAAAATGAAATAAAATTCACAATAAATAGAATGCACTCATTATTTGAAGGCCAAAAACCATTTATTGCAACAAAAAATCCAAATAAATGTAAATCCTGCAGATATCAAAGTTATTGCAGTGAATGCAAACTTTAAAAAAAAGATCTAAATTACGCGGTTTAAACCTAAATATAACTTATTTTTCTTGTACATCTTATCCAATATATCATTCCATTCTTCAACGGTTATTCTTCCTTTATTCGGAATCAATGAATCAAGTGAAGCTTCATTTAAGTTTAAGATATCAGAAAGGATATGAGCTAATGTCCTGCCGGTCAATGACAATTCATACGGATCATAACCAGTTACCATTAAAACCCACACATTGTCTTTTGATGAGCTATTATATTCTTTTTTAAGTGTATCATACCAATTTGTGATTTTATTTTGAGCATCACCAATTTCTCCATCACCAACAGAAATATAATAGTCTTCACCTGTAAAATCAATAGTTTTTATTGCATCAGATATTTTTGAGTTAAGTTCCGGTGAGCCGATTTCCAAATCAAATTCATTGTTTGTAATATAGTCACGGAGATAGTTTTCAACTTCCTTTTGGTTTTTAAAGTATCCTACAGGTTCCAACCTATCAGGGTCCCTATCACATAAATCATAAATTAAATCCTCATCAACATCATTAATTTCATACCCCTCGAGCTTATGGGACTGATAAGGTTTAAAATCAAGACAATAATTCTCCAAATCGTCTTTATTCAAATACCATAAAACCTGAACCCTTTTAATCATAAAAATCAATAAATAAAAGAAATGAGAAATTTATCGGACTTCATTTGCAACTACAGTTTTTGTAAATACTCCTAAAATCCTATCATTCTGGTTTAAAATTCTTCCTATTGCCCAATCAAAGATTATTGGGAACCAATAAATTTTTGATAAGTTTCTAACTATAGCTTGAGACCAAGTCAAAGAATAGCCATTTCTAGAAACAACACGCAAATACATCAACGCTTTACCGACAGTAGCTCCCTTGAATTTCTCTAAACAAATACAATATGCTAAAATCAATACAGGAACAACATATGGCAAATAAGCATAAAGTGTATATGCAGTATACGGATTTAATAATATATACAATAAATATGAAACAATCCACATAAATGATGATACTACAAAGAAATCAATAATATATGCAACAATTCTTCTTGTAAACATAGTAGCCATATTAACACCTCAACAAACTCTAGGGACTGGATCAGCTATAGGAGCTTCTAAAATACGTTCTCCACCAATAGGAGTATTAACGATAACATATTCTCCTTCAACAACCTCTCCGATAATAGCCGCATTTTCACCATATTTTTCACTTTTAATAGCTTCAAGGACTGCTTCAGCTTTGTCTGCCTTAACGCCCATAACGACTTTACCTTCATTAGCTACTTCAAAAGGATCAATACCCAGCATTTCAGAAACTGCGTGAACTTCTTCTTTTATTGGAATTGCATCCTGTTCTAAAACAATGCCGTTTCCAGATTTAGAAGCCATTTCATTAATTGCATTAGCAAAACCACCACGGGTTGGGTCTTTCATCGCAGTAACTCCCCCAACATCAAGAGCTTTTTTGATAATATTCCACATAGGAGCAACATCAGACTTTAAATCAGTGTCAAATCCAAATCCTTCCCTAAAAGACATCAAACTCATACCATGGTCGCCTAAGCTACCAGTAATAATGATCTTATCTCCAACTTCCAAGGTTGAATCACGAATAACTTCTCCTTTTTTAGCTATTCCGATACCTGTTGTAACCATAACAATACCCTCAAGCTTATCCTGAGGCATTACTTTTGTATCACCAGTAATTACAGCAACATCCACTTCTTCACATGTTTCATTTAAGGATTTCATTATCTTATCCAAATCTTCAATAGGAAAACCTTCCTGCATAATAATTGCATTTGAAATAGCCAAAGGTTTTGCTCCCATTACAGAAACATCATTAATGGTTCCGGCTGCTGAAATCCTACCGATATCACCACCAGGGAAGAATAAAGGATCAATAGTGTGTCCATCTGTAGTCATAACAATTTCATAATCTCCAAGAGGTATGGATGCACCATCATCTAAAGCATCTAAACTAATACCTCCATTAACGCTCTTTTTAGAAATGTTATCTAACACAGTGGAAGCAATTAAATTAGCCATTACTTCTCCACCAGCACCATGATTCATATTAATTTTATCATCTGACATTATATCCCCTTATTAAGAAATATATTAAAACAAGTATATTAAATTAGTTATTGAAAAAAAAGTAATTTTAAAAAAAAAGCTAAAATAAAAAAAAGAGAGTAAAGATAAATTAATATCTTTAGATTAAAATTCCGTTAACAACACCGTCTTGACCAGGTCTGGATGTTACTTTTGCATTACCTTCAGGAGTTTCTACAATAGCACCTTTAGTGATGATGTTCCTTCTTACATAGTTAGGGTTTGCAGTGTTTTCAATTACTCCTAAAATATCAGTAACTTGGGTTTTACCTGATTTTACATCGGTTAAATTGATTTTGTTAGTGGTAGCTAATCTGAGTTTTTCGTTTCCACCACGAGTACGGATTTTTCTTAATCTTTTTTCATCTACTCTAGTTTCAGCAGGATCTCTTCCTAATTCTGATTTTCTTTTTCCACGGTTTGCAACATTTCTTGCACCGGATGGACTTCTAGTTGATTTTCCTTGAGAAATTGCCATTATTTCACCTAATAAATATAATAAATTAAATAGTAATCGCTGTCAATAAGCCTCTTTTCTGTAAACTGTAGGACAAGAAAAATAACAATTTACATTATGAGAGCAAAAAAGAGTCTTAATGAATAATGATAATAAAATATTACTTTATCATTATATATAAACTTTATTTTTTTGATGATTTTTCGCCTTCATGGGAGACAAATGAAAATTTAATATTGCATGTTGGACAATAGAAATCATCTGAAAGTACATTTCCACAAACCGGACAAGTATCTGGAGATGTTGACAAATACACAAATCCCTTGTTTTCACGAGGAACAATAGGTTCTGGACTACAGGATTCACTATTATCTCTTGAACGAGAGAGAATTTCATCTACAAGATTATCAAAATCCTCTTCTGAGATTTCACCATCTTCGCTGGCTTTTAGAATCTTTTCAATGTCTTCATCGGTAATTTTTTCACCTAAAACGTCTTTTAGCAAATCAATCAAGTCATTATCTTCAATGTAGTATTCCTCTTCGGGCATCTTTTCACCCCTTTAAAGATATTATGTGGATAAGTATTAATATCTTTTATCCACAATATCATCTTTTGGTTCGATTTTTTCTATCAATTCAATAGACATCTCATAATCGTCATTAAAAACATAATCAACATTCATTCCAGGTTCTTCAGGAATAGAATCATCAGGATTATAGAACAAATAATCCGAAATGTTAGATTTCAAATTAGCGATTATTTTATCCACATCAATTTCTTCACTATCTTCATATTCATATACAATTTCCTCTAAAACTTCATCAGGCAATTCTTCAAAATACTTGTTCATATTATCACTTCTTTAATTTAACTGTATTTCATAGCTTAATTTGGGCATATCAAATCTGTTCATAGACTTAGATGCATAGATTCTTTTATTGGCAATTAATAATTCAAAGTCCAATTCTTTTTTCGTGCATTTAATAAAAACACAGATATTGGGATCTTCAAGAATACATTTCTTAACATTCAACACTTCAGAAGCATGTTTAATGAATATTGATACAGGCAGTTGATTTTTATCAACATTCAAAAATATTCCATCCGAAATATCATAATTTGCACTGTAGCCATTAACTTCAGATATTTTACAAATCAAAATATCATTTGTTTCATCATAACTTGAAATTAACTCATTTGTTTTCATAATATCAAACCTCTAAACTTAGTTTGTAAAATAACATAAATAAAACAATTCCTAGAGCATTTGAGAAGTAATCAGTTTTTATTTCAGGGAAATATTTCTATTACAAGGCAATAATATTGCTTTTAAAAGGTAAAAAACACCTAAACTAAAAATATTTTAACGAGTTAAAACCAAAAATAATTCTATATACTAGATAAAATTGGTGCTATTGTGGTTAAAGAAACAGAAGAACAACTCGAATTGGAAGCTGAAATTAAATCTCAGGCGCAAGAATTCCTAAAATACCTTAATTCAACTTTACCTGAAAGTATGGAGCTTGAATACGAAGGTTTTTATAGAAGAGGTTTTTTTGTAGCAAAAAAAAGATATGCTGTAATTGAAGACGGTGAAATTATAGCTAAAGGATTGGAATTAGTAAGAAGAGACTGGGCACCAATAGTTAAAAAAACCCAGGAAGCTGTGTTAATGGCTATCTTAAATGAAGGTAATTCACAAAAAGCCATTAATGAGGTTAAAAATGTATTGAAAAGGATTAAAAAGGGAGATGTTGAAACCAAAGAACTCATCATCCACACCCAAATTAAAAAACCATTAAGCGAATATAAGCAGGTGGGACCTCATGTAGTCGCTGCACAGATTATAGAAGACCACGGAATAAAAGTGAGCCGCGGAACCATCATACAGTACATAATAAAAAAGGGAAAAGGTTCAATCAGCCAAAGAGCGGTTCCCTATGAATATAGTGAAGGCATTGAATACGATAAGGATTACTATATCAATAATCAAATAATTCCTGCTGTCGGACGTATTATGGAGCCATTAGGTTACTCAAAAAAAGATTTGCAAGATTTGGCTGTTGGCGAAAAGCAACAAAGTCTCGATGCGTTTTTTTAACCTATAAAATAGTATTGACATCACCGATTTTTTCAACAATAGTAATGTTCAATTGCTCTTTTTTAATAAAATCCCTATCATCTTCAGTGACATCGGAATTAACAAGAATAGCACTCATTCCCGCATTGATTGCCCCTAAGGCATCTTCCCTAAATTTATTTCCAATCATAACTGATTTTTCAGGGTCCCCTTTCATTTTTCGAAGAGCAACATCAAAGATTAGTTTATCCGGTTTTTTATGACCAACTTCCTCTGAAGTAATTACTTCATCAAAAAAGGAATAAACATTAAGCCTTACAAGTTTTTCCCATTGTTTAATTGTTAAACCATTAGATATAACCGCCAAACGATATCCTTGACTTTTAAGATAGATTAATGTATCAATAGTATCTGCAAAAGGTCTTAAAAGAGCCATTTTCACATTATGATAAGTAATCATACCTAAAGCAACAAGCATAGGGTCTTCATGGCCCAAAACTACCTGAGTCAATACGTTGAAGTGTTTACCATAATTAGATCCTTTTTCGCGAATGATGGTTTTTAAAACACCATATGCTTCATCCTTATCTAACGGAAGTCCGTTATCCACCATCAACTCAATAGCTGCTTTTCTTGCAGTTTGTGCAAAAGTAGAAGTATCCAACAAGGTATCGTCTACATCAAAAAAGACAACACGGTCGTTGCCATCATTTATATCTATCATCATATTATTATTTGCCCACAGTATTATTTATATTTTTTTTAAAAATCAAGTTCTAAAGTAACCGGACAATGGTCAGAACCATAAATATCACTTAAAATGGTAGCAGATTTGACATTATCCTTCATTTCTTCATTTACATAGAAATAATCAAGTCTCCAACCGGCATTTCTTTCACGAGCGCGTGTACGATAACTCCACCAGGTGAAATTATTCTCACCCTCATCAAATAAGCGGAAAGTATCAATGAACCCCGCTTCCTCAAGTTCATCCAGCCATGCACGTTCCTCTGGAAGATAACCAGATTTTCCTTCACAATTTTTAGGATTATAAACATCAATCGGATGATGGGCAATATTGTAATCACCAGTAATTACAAGATTTTTACCTTGAGATTTAAGCTCTTTAAGCTCATCTAATAATGCATTGCAGAAATCGACTTTGAAATCCAGACGTTTGGCATTCATTCCACTATTAGGGAAGTAAATATTATATAGAATAAAATCCTCATATTCAAGCTTCAGAACTCTGCCTTCACTGTCAAGCTCCTTTATACCCAATCCTCTGGTAACATTAACAGGTTTAACCTTGGAGAATGTTCCAACACCACTGTAACCTTTCTTTTCCGCTTCATTAAAATGGCTTTCAAATTCTGTGATTCCAGCTAATTTCTTAGGAATATCCTCTTGGGTTGCTCTTACTTCCTGAAAGTTAATAATATCGGCATCAGTATTATCAAACCAATCCCAAAATTCATCTTTTTTAGATACTGCCCTTATTCCATTAACATTCCATGAAACCAGCTTTGTAGACATTATAATTTCACTCCACTATCCAATTCAAGTTCACGTAACCATTTAATGTCACTCTTATAAAGCATACGGATATCAGAAACATCATATCTAATCATTGCCAATCTTTCAATACCCAATCCGAATGCTAAAGCAGGCTGATTGATTCCAAGAGGTTTTAATACTTCAGGCCTAAACATTCCGGACCCTCCAAGTTCAATCCAGCTTTCTTTTTCTTCGAGATAAATTTCACATTCGGTTGACAAGTAAGTGTAAGGGAAATAGGCAGGACGGAATCTCACTTCAAAACCTAATTTTTTATAAAATTCTTTTAAGGTACCTAAAAGGTTTTGGTAACTGATTCCTTCACCGCAAACGAGTCCTTCTACTTGGTGGAATTCAGGCAAATGCTTATAATCGAAAGTTTCTCTTCTAAATACCCTTCCAACTGAAAACATTTTGATTGGAGGTTCATGTTCAAACAAATGTTTTGTAGATATTCCGGTAGTATGTGTCCTTAAAACACTTTGACGTGCAACATCCTCATCCCAGTCATATAACCATCCGGTAGAACCTGTTCCTCCACCGTTCTCGTGAGTTTCGGCCGTTAACTTTACAAGATTATCATCCGGTAAATCGCAAGTTAAAGGATTTTTTAAATAAAATGTATCCTGCATTTCACGGGCAGCATGATCTTGAGGCTGGAAAAGAGTATCGAAGTTCCAGAATGCAGACTCTACAAATTCCCCATTGTCTTCAGAAAATCCCATGTTTAAAAATATTTCACGAATTTCATCTATGATTATTCTTAATGGATGCTTTTTGCCTGGGAAAAACTCCGGAGCTTCTGCATTAATATCATAAGGACGATATTGTAAGCTTTTCCATTCTCCTTCTTTTAATTGTTGGTGTGTTAATTGAGTAGCTTGTTTTTGAATAGTAAATCCTTCATCTAAAATTTCTTGACCTTTATTTAAAACTTTAAAAGAATGTGAGGTTTCTTTTTTAACGTTTAAAATATTTTTCCTGCCTGTAAGCTTTTTAAAACCATCCATCAAATCATCAGCAAAAAATTTAACACCGTCAGCATTTGCTTTGAGATAATCCAATACTCTTTCATCAACATCAACTTTAGATGCGAAATCCTTACCGAAATCTGTGATGTTGACTACTCCCTTATCAATTTGAGCCCAATTTTTACGGCGTAACCATCCAATAGCAATATTTGCTTCCTTTTTATCGATTCCGGTTTCATTTGCCAAATCCTTCATTTCGATATTTCCTTTTTTAGCTAAAACATCAAGGATTTTTCTTTCCGGAAGGCCTTCTTCAGCATATTTGAGTCCGTCTTCAGTTAAAGAGTAAGTTTCTTCAACTTCCTTGTCCACTTCAATGATATTTTTTGAAGCAAGTGAACCTGCTGCACTCATGACGGATTTAATATCCATGCCAGTATTTTCAGCAATCTCTTCCGGAGTCGCATTGGGATTTGATTCCAGTTCTTTTAAAAGCTTTTTTTCATAAATATGTAATTCGTTAATGGTTTTTTTAATATCCTCACTCATTTAAACACCATCTATTAAATAATTATAATAATATAATATATATCTAAAATAATTAATAAATATATTGTAAATAAGGCAATTTTTTTAAAATTATTAATATGTGGGAAAAAATATGGAAAAAACAGAAGACATAGATTTGATAGTCAATCACCCTAAAAAAGCGATAAATAAATTGGCTTTACCGATTATAATAAGTAACCTATTCATGGTTTTAAACAACATTATTGATGGCGTGTGGGTAGCTGGCCTTGGAGCAGGCCCCCTGGCCGCAGTCGGTTTTGTAACCCCAGTATTTTTTGCATTTGTTGGATTTGCAAATGGTCTTGGAGCTGGAGCAAACAGTCTAATAGCCAGATATATTGGGGCGGAAAAATACGAGGATGCCGAAAACAGTGCAATCCATTCAATAATGCTAAGCATTATCATTACAATAATATCAACAATATTAATACTTCTGATTTTAAAAAGCCTATTAGTCAATATGGGGGCTAGTGAAGTAATCGGATTGGCCCTTGATTATGGATATATAGTTCTTGGCGGTGTTTATTCCATATTTATCCCTGCAATGATGTCAGCAATATTCAGATCACAAGGAGAAATTAAAAGAGCATCATATCCCTTAATGTTTACCGCCATTTTTAACATGATTTTAGACCCAATATTCATCTACATATTAAATTGGGGCATAACCGGAGCAGCAATAGCAACAGTACTTGCGGCAACGCTTCCAATGATTCCTATGATTTATTGGATGTTTATCAAACAGGACAGCTTTTTAAAAATAAAAATGAGCGAATATAAAAGAGACTTAAAGATTTATAAGGACATTCTTGTTGTCGGTATTCCTGCCAGCCTCGAGCAATTCATCATATCATTTGTATCCATATTAATGAATTATTGGCTTACAATACTCGTTGGAACCATTGCTGTGGCGGCATATACTGCAACCTGGAGACTGATTTCTGTTGGACTGGCACCGTTGATTGGAATTGGTGTGGCCGGCTTAACCGTTGGAGGCGCAGCTTACGGAGCGCGTAACTATGAAAACATGAAAACAGCCTTAAATTATGGCGTTAAGTTAGGTTTAATTTCATCCATCATAATTTGTGTAGTTTTCTTCATATTTGCAGATCCTTTATCCTATATTTTCTCATATTCGGCAGACAGCGCAATATTATCCCAAAGAGTAGCTGAAGCAATAAGAATTCTAGTCTTCTTTTTACTGTTGATGCCGTTAGGTATTATGGCAGGAAATCTATTCCAAAGTATGGGAAAAGGAACAATCTCATTAATTCTAACAATTTTAAGAGCATTTTTACTAGAGGTAATATTTGCAGGATTATTCGGATTCATATTCCATTTGGGAGATATCGGAATATATGCTGGCCTTGTTTGTGGAATGGCAACGGGTAGTGTCGTTGGATACCTCTACATTAATTATTATCTAAAGAAAAATAGAAGTTATTTTAAGTAATTGAAAAATCTAAAAGTTAGATTTCAAATTACTTACAAAAATTGATGCTGCAGTTAAATCAGCAGTGGTTCCAGGATTATAATGATTATCAAACAAATAATCATCAAATTCTTGAAGCCTTTCGGCAAAATCACTGGAATCCTTCAGCTTAAGTAAATCTCTGGTCATCATAGATATTTTTAAAGCTTCATCACTTCCATACTTTCTTGAAATTAAAGTATCCGGAACTTGGGATAAAATGGTTAAAAATGTCAATACGCAGGCATCATTTAGAGATTTTTCTTTTTTTAGTTCATGATAAGTAGGATAACCGATTTCAAAAACGGCAGGCATGTCTGAAGTCATTTCACGAGCTAACATATCCCATGGAGCGGATATTTTTAAAACATCATACATTGTTTGATTATTTTCCCTTAATTCCTGTTTGGCATTGTCTGATGCTACATCATACTCGTCCTGGTCACCCATTCCGCCTGCATCAGCAATGTTAATTGCATCATACAGGTCACATGCGTCATCAACAGAAGTATTTGCCATCAATTTAACTACATTCGGACGTATTTCATCAAAATCATCACTGATGGCTGCTGCAACTGCAATAGGGGTTGTCATCATTACAATTCCCAAATTAGTATTATTTTTAATCCACCTATCAGTTTCTGCAACTGCCTCTAAAATGTATTTTCCCAAAAGAGGATTTTCAACATCCACATCAGTGCACGCTTCGCGTATGGTATCTCCAATTACAATTCCACTAATTACAAAGTCTTCAAATACCATATCATCATAGTCACGAGTTCTGTGAACATTGCCTGGTTTTGGATATCCGCTGACTTCTAAAGTTGAAGCAATTTGGGCTATTTTTGCAATTTCTTTAGGGTTCATTCAATCATGTCCCCTAAAAGCACTTTTGGTGCAAAATTTGTAATAATTAAATCTGCCCCTGCTCTTTTAATTGAAACTAGGCTTTCCATAATTGCCCTTTCAGTCAGATAGCCCTTTTCGATAGCTGCCATAATCATTGAATATTCTCCGCTTACATTATAAGCGACCAATGGCAACATGAACTCATCTTTAACAGTTCTTACAACATCAAGATAAGGAAGAGCCGGTTTAACCATTAAAAAGTCACACCCTTCAATTACATCCAATTCACATTCGCGTATCGCTTCAACTGCATTAGCAGGATCCATTTGATAGCTTTTCCTATCTCCTTTATGTGGTGAGGAACAGGCCGCTTGACGGAACGGTTCATAAAATGCAGAAGCATATTTTGCTGAGTATGACATTATCATGACATTATAATATCCATTTTCATCTAAAGCTGATCTGATAGCACCTACCCTACCGTCCATCATGTCAGAAGGAGCTACAATATCTGCACCTGCACGAGCATGGGACAGGGCTACTTTAGCTATGTATTCTAATGATTCATCATTCAATATTTCAATTCCATCGTCAGTATCTTCATTTTCTTTTATCAAACCGCAATGGCCATGTGAAGTGTATTGGCATAAGCATACATCACTGATAACAACAAGATTTGTCTGTTTTTTAAGTTCGCGGATTGCTTTTTGAACGATTCCTGTATCAGCATAGTCCGGAGTTGCAATTTCATCTTTTTCATCTTCAGGAGGAATTCCAAAGACAATGATTGATTTTAATCCTTTAGCTTCAAGTTTTTTTGCAAATCCAACACCGCTTTCTAAAGAATATCTGTATTCTCCTGGAAGAGAGGAAATCTCTTCTTTTTCATCTCCAGTTAAGTCTTCTTTGAAGTAAATAGGATAAATCAAATCCTCTTTTTGAAGTTTTGTTTCACGAACAATGTCACGTATTTTAGAATTTTTTCTAAGTCTTCTCATTCTTGTAATTGGGAATTGCATTTTATTTCACCTTATATAATATTACAATTTATAATTATATAAAACTTATAAATTAAATATAGTTAAAAAACAAAAGGTATTATTATGTCAAATAAAATTGGGGAAAAATTTCAAATTACAAGTTTCGGTTCAAGTCACGGTACTGCTGTTGGAGCCGTTATTGATGGCTGTCCAGCAAATCTTGAACTCAGCGTGGAGGATATTCAAAAGGAACTGGATAAAAGAAAACCGGGTACCAGCAGTGTTACAACACCAAGAAAAGAAGCGGATGAAGTTCAGATTTTATCTGGAATTTTTGAAGGAAAAACTGATGGAACTCCAATTACTGGAGTGGTATTCAATAAAAATCAACATTCTAAAGATTATTCAATGTTTAAAAATACGCCACGCCCTTCACATGGTGATTTCGGCTGGATGACCAAATATGGAAACTATGATCATAATGGCGGAGGTCGAGGAAGCGGCAGAGTAACCATCGGACATGTAATTGGTGGTGCAATAGCTAAAAAACTCTTAAAAACACAAGGTATTGAAATTATTTCCCACGTTACCCAAATTGGCAATATTAAAGCAAATGAAAATAATTTAGACAATATTAAAGAAAATATTGATAAGAATCCTGTTCGTTGTGGAGATTTGGATGCTGCCGGCAAAATGGAAGAATTGATTTTAGCTAAAAAAGCTGAAGGAGATTCTGTTGGAGGAATTGTCGAGACGATTGCAACAGGCATTCCAGCGGGTCTTGGTGAGCCAGTATTTGAAAGACTGGATGGTGATTTGGCCAGAATTCTAATGAACATTGGTGCCGTTAAAGGTGTTGAAATCGGTTTGGGCTTTGATGTTGCAAGTAAAACTGCATCTGAAATCAATGACGAATATTACATCAATGATAACCATATAAAAACAAAAACAAATAATTCCGGAGGCATTATTGGAGGCATTAGTAATGGAATGCCAATTATCTCTAGAATTGCCGTTAAACCAACCCCATCAATTTCCAAATGTCAGGACACCATTGATTTGGAAAATATGGAAAATAAAGAAATAGAAATAAAAGGAAGGCATGACCCCTGCATTTGTCCTAGAGTAACTGTTGTGGCTGAAGCAAGCACTGCAATTGTTCTTGCAGACCATATGATTCGCTCAGGATTTATCCATCCAAGCAATTTAGACATCTAGTCTTGATGTTTCCTATATGCTGGGGGGATTTCATCGATTTCCCCATGTTTTATTGCAAGTTTATTTGTATTTTTCCTTTCAAATCTTGATAGATTATTATTTGATCCATGATACGGAGCGTCAACATCCTTAAGTGATGTCAAACGAGGTCTGCCGGGATTATTAAAGTTAATATCCAAAGATAAACCATCAAAAGCGGCCAACGTTTTAATTCCAGTATTCCTAGTAATCCTTTTTGCTTCTGCAATAGGATTATTTGAAATCATTTTAAGTCCTAAATGAGTCATTATAGCTAATTTAGGATTAACCTCTTTTATTAACTTAACAAAATCGCCGGAACACATGTGCCCTCTAATGGCTTTTCCGCCAGGACGCAATACACTGGCTATTAAAATATCTGCTCCTTCATGAGCCTTGGGCAATTCTGGGAAATAAGAAGTATCTGCAGTATATGAAATTTTAAAATCCCTATAATCAATTTGAAAGCCAATACCCACAGGATCACCATGATTCGTTGGTGTCGCTTTAATCAGACAGTTTTGAAAAGCTTTAACCTCATTATCTTCAAGCTCCAAAACCCTTGATTTGGATTGGTGGTATGCTGAAATACATGGTCCCCACTGTTCATAACCAGAAATGACACTTTTGGCACCCATAATATAACCCGCATTTTGAGTCATTCCTCGGGTCATTGCTTCAATTAAAATTTCAGCATCATTGTAATGGTCGGTATGCGCATGAGAAACAAAAACACCATTAATATTTCTTGGATCAAGGCCAAATTGATAGGTTCTAACTAAAGCACCAGGGCCCGGGTCAATGTGATAATTCTTTCCTCCCAAATTATCAATTCTGAATCCACCGGTCATTCTTCTTTGATTGATAGCGGAAAATCTTCCTCCACCAGTCCCTAAGAATATAAGTTTCATCTTAATTCCTCATAATGAACACAGGATAATATTACATGATAATGGGGAACTATTTTTCTTTAAACACAAGACCTCATCTTTAATTATGACTTTATCTCCAATTTTAATATCGTCTGTATCTGCAAACATTATAACGTTTTGATTAGGACCTGCTAAAGGTTTCCAGTTGAAATTAAATGCTTGAGTTTTATCATTCAATGTTACTTCAATCATTTTTCCGTCAATGGATGCAACTTTACCAATAGGACCATCATCAATAATCTTATTAGCCAGTTCAATCTCCCTATTCTTTTCAACCAGTTCTTCAGCCAATTGCTGCCTATATTTAGTTAAAACTTTAATGTCTGCATCGATTGTTCTATTTAGATGTCTTTGAGCTTCGGATGTGGTGAATTTAGGTTGTTCAATCAAAATATCAAATTCTTTTCCTATTGTTGGAGTTTTAAGAGAAATTTCCTTAAATATCTCTTCAAAAATATCACCCATCATTCTTAAACTGTGTGAAGCTTTCCATTTTCTTTTAATTAGAATTTCAGCTTGTTTTTTAGCATAATCATTTCCGAATAGGATTATGCCCTTTTCACCTGCTTGACGGGATTTGGTTTCAGAACCTATTAATTCAACAATCTGATAACCATTAGTTGTTCCGTAAATTCTTTTACGTTTTGTTTCATGAGTCCCTTTTGTACTTACTTCACCCCTAATGGTATTGCCAACAATTCTTATTTTATCAGCATCATCAGAAACCTTAATCGGCACATCGAGTTCTTTAGATCTTGCATAAAGTTCATCATCAGTTGTAATATTTCCGTTATATAACTCGTCTTCTAAGGCTTGCCTATTAGTTCCAAAATAAGCTATTCTTCTTTTGTCACTAGCCATTACACAGCCTTTCTTACCTACATATGCTATGATTAAACTCATAATCCTCCTCGCTTTTTTAACTTTATAAAATATTTGATTATATATTTATTAATTCTATTATTAAATTATTTTCAAGGCATAATTCAGCCTTATTCGGGTATAATTCGAGGGCTTTGTTAAAGAATAATTCGGCTAA